>CAZNQV010000010.1:0-22583 GCA_964575655.1 uncultured Muribaculaceae bacterium
AAACCATTTCTTGAACGTTAACAGCTGTTCCCCAACTAGCAGGAATATCATTTAACCTACGATAAACGATTGCACGATCATTCATCCAAGATCTAAATACAGCTTTTACTGCTTCAAGTAATTGTTCTTTTGGATCTTGTGGAAATTCTTCACCTGCTAAACTTTGGTAATTCTTTTTATATTCAAAAGTTAACTCTTTCATATCTTCAGCAGTTAAATCTGTATCAAATTTTACTCCTTTTTTTTCTTTAAACTCATCAAAAAATCTTTCAAATGATGCTTTTGGGTAACCTTTTACGACATCAGCAAACATTTGAATAAATCTACGATATGAGTCATAGGCAAATCTAGGATTATTAGTTGCTTTGCTTAAACCTTCGGCAACTTCATCATTTAAACCTAAATTTAAAACAGTATCCATCATACCAGGCATTGATGCTCTTGCACCACTTCTAACTGATACTAATAATGGATTATTAATATCACCCATTGTTTTACCAGTTATTTCTTCTAATTCCTTTAGTTTGGCAAAGATTTCCTCTTCTATCTCCTTAGTAATTTGTTTGCCATCATCATAATACTTAGTGCATGCTTCAGTTGTTACTGTAAATCCCATAGGTACAGGTAATCCAATATTAATCATTTCGGCTAAATTAGCTCCTTTTCCACCTAAAAGATTACGCATATCTTTGTTGCCTTCACTAAATAAATAAACATATTTCATATTATTTCCTCTCTTCTGCTTTTATTTTTTGTTTTATATAACAATTGCCACATACGGCATCGTATGTAACATTGTCAAAACCATCAATTGATACTTGGTCTCCCTCAAATGTTGGGTTACCATTAATCATTCTTAAATTATTAGTTGCTTTTCTACCACAAGAACAGATTGTTTTAATTTCGTCAATTGAATCGGCAATTTCTAACAATCTTATAGCACCAGGGAAACCAACCATTTGAAAATCACATCTTAATCCATAACATAAGATATCAATATCTTTTGTCTTGGTAAGATACCATAAATCATCTATTTGTTCTTTGGTAAAGAATTGGGCTTCATCAGCGATAATAATATCTAAATCTAAATCATTAAATGTATCTTTAATACTATCTTCATTATCAATTAAATAATCAACTTTTCTTTCGATACCAATTCTTGATACTACTTTATCATTACCTTTTTTATCTATCTTTGGTTTAATTAAAAGTGTTTTTAAACCTCGTTCATGATAATTATAACAAGTACGTAATACTTCAATGGTCTTTCCAGAATTCATTGCACCATATTTAAAGTATAGTTTACCCATATTACTTCACCAATTAATATTTTAACATAAACCTTGATTAAGATACTAGAAAAAAGAGTTATTTTGGTATATAATTTACACAAGGAGGAGTTAAAATGAATAAATTGCAACGATTATTAACCAAAATAAGCGAAAGGTTGAAGTATGAAAAATGGCTATCTTTATTTGAAGGAGTACTATTAGTTGTTATAGGAGTAGTATCATTATTCTTTGATGCAAATATTGGTGAATTGACTTTACTATTTCTATTTCCAACTGCAGTCATCTTAATATCATTGGAAGTTTTCTTCTTAGCTGATAAGTATAAAGAATTAGATACTTCAAGATGGATTCTATTGTTAATTGAAGGATTCTTAATTCTTGGATTAGCAGTATACTTTATTTTTAATCCAATCGAAGCTAGTGATGCATTAGTAAAATGGGTAGGAATAATTATCATATTTAAGAATATGATGAAAATACTAATTTTACCTACTAAATTAATTGGTGAGTACATTATATTTATTTTGGGTATTCTATTTGGATTATTATTTGTGTTATTTACTTCAACTGTAATTAGTGTTTTATATACAATTATATTAATACTATTTATTGTTTGTGGCGTTATAAAGATTGCTTGGTCGATTACCTTGTCAAAATTATTAAGAATTATGTAAAAAAGATGTTTCATTTGAAACATCTTTTATCTTGATCTACCTTCATTTTCTTCAAACATTTGTTGACTTTGTTCAGTTGTGAAATTGCCTGCTTTAATACCATCTAAGAATTCCTCGGTTAACGCGTCATCTTTTGGCGGTTCAAAATGTGGCACCCCTGCTGTAACATTATCCAATTCTTCTATAGTCATTTCTCCATCTTCTCTAATTATTTCACCAAACTCATTAATTCTTACATTACTCATAATGATTATCCTCCTATTTAATTATATTATATCTTTGTTTTTAACTATTGTAAATTAGAATCTTTGGGAATTTTCCTATTGCGGTTATGGGCTTTAAAATAAACTTCTTTTAATCTTTCATTTGTTACATGGGTATATATTTGAGTAGCTTTTAATGATTCATGTCCTAGTAACTCTTGAACAGTTAAAATGTCACAACCTTCATTTAATAAATGAGTGGCAAAAGTATGTCTAAATGTATGTGGAGATACTTTGTTTTTTATACAGGTTAGTTTGATAATTTTATCAATAATTGAAGTAATACCTCGAGAAGTTATCTTATTTCCTCTTGCATTTAATATCAAATATTCAGAATTGTTAATATTTAAAATATCCCGAGAATTATTTAGATATAATTTCAAATGCTCCTTGGCATAATCACCATAATAAACAATTCTTTCTTTAGCTCCTTTACCAGTTACTTTTATTTCTTGTTTATCAAAATTAATATCTTTCATTTTTATATTAATCAATTCACTAACACGAATTCCAGTAGCATATAATAATTCTAATATTAATCGATCGCGAATTCCTAATTTATCATTTAGATCAGGAATATGAAGTATTGTTTCTAATTCATCATAGTAAATAAAACTAGGTAGTTTTTGATCTTTTTTAGGTAATGAAACTAATATAAAAGGATTAGTATCAATATATCTTTTATGCAACATATATTTATATAAACCTTTTAATGCACTTATTTCGTTGCAAATACTTGCTTTAGATAGTTTTAAATTATCTAGATGCTTCAAATACTTTTTTATATCATCATACGATATCTCTAATAGATTAGTGCCGTCAAAATATTCAAAAAAGCTAATTACACTCCTAGAATAACTCAAAATAGTATGTTCAGAATATGACTTTTGATATTTCAAGTATTCAAGGTATTCATTTATATATTTCATATCCTATCACCAATTTTATTTTAACATATTTGAACTTTTTTTCATATACTAAGATAGGTGAATATAATGAATATTACCATTAATGATATTAATATATATTATGAAGTACATGGTGATGGTAAGCAGAAAATACTGATTCTTCCAGGTTGGGGTAATACTAAAAATACTTTTAATTATATGATTAATTTTTTAAAAGATTACGCCACTATTTATATATTAGATTTCCCTGGTTTTGGAAATAGTTCTTTTCCTAATCGTGATTTAAATATCTATGATTACGGCTATCTAATTAAAGATTTTATTAATATAAATAACATTAATGATGCAATTGTTATTGGTCATTCATTTGGTTGTAGAGTTATATTGATATTATCAGGTATGTTAAATATGATGTTTAAAAAAATTATTATTTTAAATGGTGCAGGAATCAAGAGAATTAGAAAGATTAGTAGTTATATTAAAATTATTAGTTACAAAATATTAAAACAATTAAAATGGTTCATGAAAAAAGATAAAAGAAAAGAATATATTAGGAAACTATCAAAAAGATTTGGTTCAAGTGATTATAATAATTTAAGTGATAATATGAAAAAAACATTTGTTAATATTACTAGTGAAGATCTGTCTTATTTATTACCTAATGTTAAACCAGAAACATTACTTATTTGGGGCGAAAACGATCAAGACACGCCTCTTAGTGATGGAAAACTAATGCGTAAAAAACTCGATAATGCAGAATTAATTCAATTAAAAAATACTGGCCATTTTTCTTATTTAGAAAATCCAGTATTAATTAATAAAATAATTTATGAATTTATTAAGGAAGATATTTAATATCTTTTTTTAGTCCCTAATTTTTATATGAGTTTCTTTTAATTGTTGTTCAAATACTTCATTTGGGCAACCCATCAAAGCATCACTACCATTTGCACTAATAGGAAATGCAACCATCTCTCTTATGTTTTCTTCATCTTTTAATAACATTAGAATTCGATCTAATCCTGGAGCCATTCCTGCATGTGGTGGTGCTCCATATTGGAAAGCGGTATAGAGTGATGGAAACTTTTTCTCTACTACTTTTTCATCATAACCAGCAATGGCAAAGGCTTTTTTTAATAATACCGGATTATAATTTCTTTCTCCACCTGATGCCATTTCTAAGCCATTACATACAAAATCATATTGGCAAGCAACAATATCTTCAGGATGTTTGTTATTCAAGGATTCTATTCCTCCTCTTGGCATACTAAATGGATTATGCGTAAAATCAAATTTTTGTTCTTCTTCATTCCATTCGTACATTGGGAAATCGACAATAATACAGAATTCATATCTTGTGTTATCTATTAAGCTATGTTCTTGTGCCACTTCAATTCTTAAATTACCACACAATTTATTGAATGATTCGCCTTTTTTACCGCAAATAATAAACAATATATTATTCTTTAATAATTTAAAATGATTAATTAATTGCTTTTTCTCACCATCAGTTAATAATTTTGCCATTGAACCAGTAAATTCGTCATTATCTTCTAATTTGATAAATCCTAATGCTGATGCACCTAAAGACTTATACTTTTCTTCTAGTTTTTTAAACCAAGAATTTGATTTTTCGGTATTATCAATTTTCATTGCTTTTATTACATTTGACTTGAATAAAGAACAATCATTATCTTTTAAAATGTCAGTTATATTTTCAATAATAAAAGGAATTCTTAAATCTGGTTTATCACTTCCATAAAGTTCCATAGCTTCTCTAAATGGAATTCTTTTAAAGGGTTTAGGAGAAACTTCTTTATTACCAAATTTTTTGAAGGTATCATAGAATACTCTTTCACCTACTTCAAAAACATCTTCTTCGGTGGCAAAACTCATCTCCAAATCTAATTGATAAAATTCTCCATATAATCGGTCACTTCTTGGATCTTCATCTCTAAAACAAGGAGCAATCTGAAAATAACGATCAAAACCACTACACATTAATAATTGCTTAAATATCTGTGGTGCCTGTGGCAATGCATAAAATTTGCCTTTAAATTTCCTTGATGGAACAATGAAATCTCTTGCTCCTTCGGGACTTGATGCTGTTAAAATCGGAGTTTGAATTTCAGTAAAATTCATATCTTTCATGGTATATCTAATAAAATCAATTACTTTGGTTCTAAATAATATATTATCGTGCACTTCTTTATTTCTTAAATCTAAATAACGATATTTTAACCTTGTTTCCTCACTAGATGTTTTTGATGTTTTTACTTCAAATGGTAGTATATTGTACACATCACCTAATACTTCTAATGAATGTAATTCTATTTCAATTTCACCAGTTTTCATATTGTGATTAATCATATCTTCCGTTCTAGGAATAACTTTTCCTATTAAGGTAGCAGTGCATTCACGATTTAAATTTACATATTTTTCTACATCTTTACTAATAAATTGAACAATACCAGTTTCATCTCGTAATGTAACAAATACTAAACTTCCTAAATTACGAATTGTATCAATCCAACCACTTAATTTTATTACTTTACCAATGTCATCTTTTGTTACTTCCCCACAATATTTGTCACGATAATTATTTTGCATATTTTATCCTTCTTTCTTAAAAAAAG
The DNA here is from genome assembly GCA_964575655.1 of uncultured Muribaculaceae bacterium. Classification (GTDB taxonomy): domain Bacteria; phylum Bacillota_I; class Bacilli_A; order RF39; family UBA660; genus DAOPMC01. Next base: position 5,774 of record CAZNQV010000010.1, read on the forward strand.
CCTATAAATGTAAGAGCGATAATTCGCGGTACCATCTTACTTTTATAGACTGTTCTACCTTTTGTTCTTTAACGCAGAAATACGCTTATTTAACATTTAGTGTCTTCAATATATTAATTTATTAGTTTGCACCTACCACTAACTCTCTTAAAAACAATATATATTTACTCCTCTAAATAAATAATACAATCTTAATATAATTGAATTTATTAAAATAGTCAAGATTTATCGTATTCTTGATAATATTTTATTACTATTTAAATCATTTTCTTGATTAAGTAAACATTCTAAATTTTTTATAGTCAAAAACTCTGTATTAGTTTTTCCCCATGTATCAATAACTTCACCTTTTTGGTTAAAAAAGATACTAATACCACCATCATTATACCAATCACTCAAATTATTCATTTGATCATCAATTAACACATTACCTTTAGCGTCAACAACCTCGCTTTTTTTCATATGAGGTGGTACAATTATTATTTCATTAGTTAGTCCATTCTCACGTAACATTTTAATTTTTTGATAAGCTTCGTTAAACGAGTGAACTCTTGTTAATATCGATATATCATAAAGTGAACCTTTGATATTTTCAAGAGCATTGGCAATAATTGGTGAATCAATTAGTAATTGATGCCAATTGAAATTGCTAACATATCTTTCCTTGTCAACCTCAATTCCACATGATCTTAATAATTTATAATGTTCAAATAAATTATCTTCTGTATCACATATAACACCATCAAAATCAACATATATTTTCATCATATCATCTCCTAAAATAATTATTTTTTATTCTATCATTAACTATATGCTTATGTCTATCTTTTTTTTACAAGAAAAAAGGTAAGAAATCTCTTACCATGGTTTTGATTAGTGTTTATCTTGGCAACCGCAATCACAATCATCATCGCACATGTGATCATGACAACCACAATCGCATTCATCATCGCATTGATGATCATGTCCACAAGAACATTTTTCATAATCAAACTGCAAGTCCTCTAAATAATTAAAAATGTATTCAAAATCTATTTTATCTTCTTGTTTTGTTTTTAAATTTTTTACAGTTAACAATTGTTGATTTAGCTCCTCTTCACCAACAATTATTATTGCTCTTGCTTGGACATTTTCTGCTTGTTTAAAGTTACCTTTTAAATTTTTATTTAGATAATCGATATCTACCTTAAAACCATTTAGTCTTAAATCTTGGGCTAATGCTAAACAAAATGGTTTTTCTTTTTCGGTCAATGGGGCAATAAAACAATCAATTTCATTATCTTCAATTAGATTTATACCGGCATTTTCTAAAACCATTAGTACTCTTTCTAACCCCATGCCAAATCCGACTGCTGGTGTGCTTGGACCATCTAATGTCTCCACTAAACCATTATAGCGTCCACCACCACACATGATATTAGCCTTTCCTAATTCATTAGTATTAGCTTCAATCTCAAATACGATATGAGTATAATAATCAAGACCTCTTACTAATTTTGGATCTTTGAGATATTCAATACCTAAACCATCCAAATATGTTAATACTTTATCATAATAATTCTTACTTTCTTCATTTAAATAATCAGTAATAACAGGTGCATTTTTTAATATATCTGAATCACAATCTACTTTGCAATCTAAGATTCTTAATGGATTTTTTTCATATCTTGCTCTACAATCTTCACATAATTCGTTAATATGTGGCTTAAAATAATCTAATAATGCTTTTTTATAATTATTTCTAGATTCGATATCACCAATTGAATTAATATGAACTTTAATATTTTCAAGACCTAACATATCAAATAAGTTAACCGGGATACTAATTATTTCAGCATCCATAATCGGATCATTACTGCCAAAGGCTTCTACTCCAAATTGATAATGTTCTCTAAATCTACCTGATTGTGGCCTTTCATATCGATACATAGGTCCTATATAATACATTTTTTGTGGTAAATTAATATATAATTTATTCTCAATTACACTTCTGACTGCCGGAGCAGTTCCTTCAGCTCTTAAAGTTAAACTACGATCACCACGATCTTTAAAATCATAGGTTTCTTTTGTTACAATGTCAGTTGTGTCACCTACTCCACGATGAAATACTTCGCTTGCTTCAAAAAGTGGGGTCCTAATATAATTATAATTATACTTTTCCATTAGAGTTTTAATAATATTTTCTAATACTAAATATTTTTTAGCTTCTATTCCAAATAAATCATAAGTACCTTTTGGTTTTGTAATCATAATTTCCTCCTAAATACATTTTTATTTTATCATATAATCAAAAAAATAACATCAAATAATGTTATTTTAATTCTTTAGTCAATATATGTGGAATATCTCTATCATCTAACTCATCAATTGCTTGATTAATATTTTCTTCTGCTTCTTCCATCATAGAATTTATATCAATAATAACTGTATTTATTTCTTTTTCCACATCATCTTTTTCAGATAACAATGATTCTCGTCTGGAACCTAACGAATATAAATGAGCGTATTCTCTAGCTAAATAACCTTCAAAGTTTTGTTCTTCTTGAATTAAATCATTTTTTTTACTTTGTTTTATTAAAAAGCGTTGTTCCCTCGTCTTTTTTAGATAGATGGGAGTTGTAATAATAGTTGATAAACCGGTTGTTACTAATACTAAATTAAAAAATGATGATGAACCAGCTAAACTAGCGACAGTAGCAGTTCCCATTGCAACGAAAAAATTAGTAGTTAATAGTTTTTTTGCAATTAATTGACAAGAAAACTTAGCATTTTCTATTTCAGTAAATTCGTCATCGATTTGTAACAATTGCCTTTCTAGAAAATCAATATGAGATAAATGGGATTCAATATATGAATCATTTTCCTTCAATTCATTTTCTATTTCAGATAATGCCATTTTTAATTCAATTATTTCTCGACTTTTTTTGTCTAAGGTTTCTTTCATAAATATCTCCTATAACATTGATTTGTTTTTTTGAAATATGTTTAGATTATAACATAAAAGGTATTTAATATCAATTAACACAGTTTTTTTTAAGGAAGAATATAATGTTTTTAATAATTATATATAATGGTATTGCTATCATAACTCCTATTATATTAAATAGCATACTACCTAATATGACAATAATAATAGTTAACAAAGGTGGTAATGAATTGGTTTTTTTATAAATTCTTGGTTGGATTAAATATCCATCAACAATTGGCATTAAAACTACAACTATTGCAGTTAATAAAAATAACTTGGGAGAAATAACAGATGCTGTAATCAAAGCAATAATATTTGTAATGATTCCTCCAAAGAAAGGTATAATTGTTGTGCAGGATGCTAATGTTGATAGGAGCAAAAAATTAGGATGACCTATTATATAATAAATAATCGTGTATTCTATTAATTCAACTAGCATAATAATTCCAATTCCTGTGATATAAGAGGATAATTCTTGATCAATATTTTTAAATAAACAAAATAGTTTACTATTTTTATGATAAAAATAGTTTTTTAATTTTTCTCTTAAATAATCGTAATTAAACAAAAAATAAATAGCTAGAATTAAAACACTTACTATTTCTATGATGATATTAATCGATTTGCTAACTATTGGTAATAAATCATTATTTATATAAAGATTTAATTTAGCAATTAAACTGTTTAAATTATTAGTTAATATATTAATAATAGAAGTGTCATACTTGAAATTAAGATTATCAATAAAAATAGTCATCTCTTTTAATAAAACTGTTGTTTCTTCATAGACTAAGGGAATTGTTACTCTTAATAAGATAACAAATACTAAGATAATCATTGTTATAACAATTATAGTGGCAATGCTTTTATTTATTCTTTTATTTAATAATTTAACTAATGGATAGCATAAATATGAAATGATAAAGCCAATCAAAAACGGTCTTATTATTTTGATCATAATTTGAAATATATCTATCCATAATGTTTTTGTCTGATATACAAAAAAAATGATAATTAAAAAAAGTGCAATATTAATTAGTTTGTAATTAATCGCACTTTTCATTAGCATCACCTTTCTAAAATGATTGTAACAGGTCCATCATTAATTAAATTAACTTCCATTTCCGCTTGAAATATACCAGTTTCTACTTTAATTTCTTTGGATAACTCTTGATTAAAAATATTGTACATTTTATTAGCATCTTCTGCTTTCATACTATTGACATAGCTAGGACGATTTCCCTTAGAACAATCTGCATATAGCGTAAATTGTGATACTGATAAAATGGATCCATTAATATCTTTGACTGATAAATTCATGACACCATTACTGTCATCGAATATTCTTAAGTTAGTTATTTTATTTACCATATATTTTATGTTATCAATAGTATCATTATGCGTAAATGATACTAATAATAATAGTCCTTGATCTATTGAACCAGTTATTTGACTATCTACTTTAACTGTTGATGACTTTACTCTTTGAACAACTACTTTCATTTTAAAATCCTCTCTACTTGTGAAATATTTTTTATTTTTTCTAGTGCTAACATGTATTTTTCTAAATCTTCTTTATTTTTTGTTAAAACTCTTAACAAATAAATAATGCCATCTTCTTTGTTAATCGTATTGACACTATCAATACTAATATTATTATTAGTTGCTAATTGAACCGCATCTAAAACAACGTTATTATTGTCTTTTACATAAATGACAATTTCACTATAATATTTATTTTTTATGGTGTCATTCCATGATACGGAAACTACACGTTCACCTTCTTCAGACAGATGATGACAATTCTTACGATGAATACTAATGCCACTGTTCTTAGTAATATAACCAATTACATCATCGCCAGGAACTGGACTACAACAATTGGCAATTCTTGTTTGGATGTTACCAATATTATCAACGATGATATCATTATCAGCACTAGTATACTGTGGCTTAATAACTTCTATTTTAGTAGTATTAGATAAAGTATCATTTTTTAATGAATTTATAACTGTAATTGGTGAATATTTTCCATTACCAATGTTAAAATATAAATCTTCAAAGTCAGATAGTTTCATTTTATCTAATACTTTTTTTATGTTTTCATTACTATTGAAATCAGTAATAGATAATTTGTTTTTTCTTAATTCTTTTTCTAAACTAATTTTACCTTTTGTAATGTATTCTTCCTTATTGGTACGATTAAAAAATGCTTTAATTTTGCTTTTAGCTTGAGTAGTTTTTGCAATATTAATCCATTCTCTCGATGGACCATTGGATGTTTTATTAGTGATAATTTTAATGATATCTGAATCGTTTAACTCATACGATAGTGGAACAATGTTATTGTTAACAATTGCACCTGTCATATGATCTCCTACTTCACTATGAACTTTATAAGCAAAGTCAATTGGGGTAGATCCTTTTGATAATTCAATAACATCACCTTTAGGAGTAAAAACATAAATATTATTATTTAATACTTCATCTTTGACGCTAGTTACAAATTCTTCAGAACTTAGTTTTTCTTCATTTAATTCAATAATTGATTTAAAAAATTGTAGTTTTTGTTCAGTAATATTTTGCATCATTACTGCTGCATTTTTATTTTCTTTATAAGCCCAATGCGATGCAATACCATTTTCGGCAATTTCATTCATATCATAAGTTCTAATTTGAATTTCAAATAAATAACCATCTAAACCAAAAACAGTGGTATGTAATGTTTGATATAAATTAGTTTTTGGCATTGCAATAAAATCTTTAAATCTTTTAGGAATTGGTTTGTATTTTGAGTGGATTAAACCTAAAGCCCAATAACATTCTTGTTCCTTCTCTACCAAAATTCTAATTGCTAAGATATCATATATATCATTAAAGTTACGACCTTTATCTAATTTTTTATAAATTGAATAGATACTTTTAGCACGACCTTTTATTTCATGTTTAATGTTATTGGCATCTAGTAATTTACTAACTTCATCCATCATTTCTTCTACAACGCGTTCTCGTTCTAATTTAGTAGTATTTAATCGTTCGACAATATCAAAATAAGCATCTGGTTTCAAATATCTAAGTGATAAGTCTTCTAATTCACTTTTAATTTTGTAAATACCTAAACGATGAGCGATTGGTGCTAGTATTTCTAGAGTTTCTTTGGCATTAGCTTTTTGTTTTTCTAATGGTAAAGCATATAAAGTACGCATATTATGTAAGCGATCTGCAAGTTTAATGATGATAACACGAACATCTTCACTAATACCAACAATTATTTTTTTATAATATTCAATTAAATAATCATTTTCGGTTGATACGCTAATGGAATTAATTTTCGTAACACCATCAACTAATTTAGCAACTGTTATGCCAAATTTTTCAATTATTTCTTCTTTCGTTGCATCGGTATCTTCTAAAGTATCATGTAAGATAGATGCTGTTATACTTTCACAATCAGCAAATATACTAGTTAAAATATAAGCCACATTTAGTGGATGAATAATGTAATCTTCGCCAGTTTTACGATATTGATTTTCATGTTTTTTTTCAGCATAATAGTAAGCTTCTGTAACAATTTCAATTTCATTCTTAGTCATATATGTTTTTAAAGCTACTAGTAATTCATCAAATGTGTGTATTTCCGTTGCATTCATTAGTCTCATCTCCTACAAAATTTCTTCGATGTCTTGATAATAAGATATAATAACATCTATTTTTAAATTTATGATATCTGACACAATATCAGCTAAAGTTAAATCTTGAGCACTCATCCATTTAGTTTCTTTTAGCAATTTCCAAATATCTTTTGGTGTAATATTATTAATGTTTTTGCGTTCTAATTCACTTATTTTTGAATTTAAAGCTGGGAGAACACGATTATACAATTCTTTTTCTGTACTAAACTTCATAATCTCACATCCAATCATAAACATATTATATATTAAAATTAAAACTTAATAAAGTAATAACTAATCTTTTTTATAACATATATATTTATTGGTGGATATATGAAAGAAAAATTTATTAAGTCTACAATTATTTTAGTAATTGGTGGGGCTTTAACTAAAGCTTTAGGTATGTTAATCAAGATTATTGCCACAAGAATCATTGGTACTGAAGGTATAGGATTATATATGTTAATCTTACCTACTTTCAATTTATTTATTGCATTATGTACTCTTAGTTTCCCAATTGCAATTAGTAAAATTATCGCCGAAGATAAAACTAATAACAAAAGATTAGTTTTATCGTTAGTTCCTGTTGCTATTATTATTGATATAGTTTTAATTGGGTTAATTATTATAACTGCTCCCTTTATTGCTAATAATCTGTTACAAGATCCTAGACTTTATTATCCAATATTAGCAATATCAATCACCTTACCTTTTATTAGTATTTCTAGTATTGCTAGAGGTTATTTTTTTGGAAAAGAACGTATGTTTCCTCATACATTATCAAATGTTTTTGAACAATTAGTTAGATTAGGATTATTAATTTATTTATTGCCAAAGATGTTAGATAAAAGTTTAACTTTAGCGGTTACGGTGATGGTGGCTGTTAATGTTATATCGGAATTGGCATCAATTATTATTTTATTTTTATTTCTACCCAAAAAATTCAAATTAAATAAAAAAGACTTTAAGATGGATCATAATAATATAAAAGATGTTTTTGCTATTTCTATCCCGACTACTATGGGTAGATTAGTTGGTTCAATTGGGTATTTTTTTGAACCAATTATTTTAACTTTTTTCCTACTTAAAGCTGGATACTCTAATCAATATATTGTAATGGAATATGGTATTCTATCTGGTTATGTTATGCCACTATTATTAATGCCCTCTTTTTTATCCATGGCTATCAGTAATGCATTATTACCTGTTATTTCAAAATACTATGGCAATAATAAATTACACTTAGTTCGCAAAAAAATAAAACAAGCTTGCTTGTTTTCATTGTTAATTGGTATATCTTGTAGTTTAATTATGTTTTTCTTCCCTAACTTTTTTCTAAGTTTAATCTATAATACCAAAGAAGGTGTCACCTATTTAAGATACTTAGCTTTCCCATTTATTATCTTTTATTTACAAGCTCCTTTCGCTAGTATTTTACAAGCGATGAATAAATCTAAGCAAGTGATGTTAGCGAATTTATATGGAATTGTAATTAAACTTATTTTAATTGCAATATTATCTTTATTAAAAGTTGGAATGTTTAGTTTAGTTATTGCAACTAGTTTTAATGTTATATTCATTACGCTATTACATTATTTTGACATTAGAAAGAGTTTATAATAGTTCTAAAAATTAGCTATTAAAATATTTGATTTTAAATATTGATTGCGTTATACTATGTAATAAAGATTGGAGATGGTTTAATGGACAATAATAAATCAGTATCTGGAGCATTTATCTTAGATGCTATGAAATCTCTTGAAATAACGGAAAAAGATAAAGAAGTACTTAAGGAAGCACCATTTTTTAAACAGATGATTGCAGACCAAGAAGACAGAAAAACAATCGCTACTAATGATGAATATATGGATTGGTTAGTATCGATGGTTGAAAAAGATTTAGCATTTCGTGATAAAACATTAACTTCAGAAGAAAAAGCAAAATATCGAAGAGTAGAAAATTTATATATGGCAATCGCTGATTATTGTGATATGAATTATATTGAACCAAAAAGTGATATATTTAGTGAAAGTCATTTAATTGATTTTAAAGGAACTATTTATGAAATTGGAGTTATTTATGGATGTGGTTCTTATACTTTCTTTATCCCGTATGAAGATTCTTGTGATTATGATGTAAATAGACTTAGTTCATGTGTTAATTTTGAAGATGTAAAAAGTAATAAATTAACAGTTCGGGCTAAAGTAATTAATAGTCGTAAACAAGCTTTAGAGGAATACTTAATGGATATGATTAACATTGAAGAAATTCCAGATAATGTAATTAAAGATTCAGTTGATAAAGTATTACAAAGAAAAAAAGAAGAACAATAGTAACTATAACAACTCTTCTTTTGTAATAATATACAAATTATCTTTAGTATAAAAAGCATAGAATATTTCGTTTAATTCGATATATTCTTTTTTTAACATATTTAATAACCATTGTTTGTTTTTTTTGATACTATTTAATACTTCTTCGTTAATTTTACCATCTAGAATTAACGCTAATGGAAAATCTTTGTTATTATCTTTTTTGAATACTGATAATTTTCCATTAGTTTCTAGTAATGCATAATCTACTTCTTTAATACTTTTAATATCTTTTTCTCTTAATTGAGATAATAAATCATCTAAATTATATCTTTGATGCAACATTTCTTTAAAATTAACTTGTCCTTTATTAATAATTACCGATGGTTTCCCATCAAATAATTCTCTTATTCTGGGTGCTTTTAATGATAAATATGCTAACAAAACTTGAAACAAAACTAATAGTATAATTGGTAATATTGATAAAAAGATTGAATCATTAGTATTATTAATACTCATTGATACTAACTCGGCAATTAAAATTGATACTATTAAATCAATAATACCTAATTGTCCTACTTCTCTTTTACCCATAAAACGATAAACTAAAATAATTAATAAATAAAAAAAGAAAGTTCTAAATAATACTGTTGCATATTCCATATCATCACCACTATTATTATGAAATAATACATAATTATTTATTCAATTTCATACTTTTTATTAGGTGATACATATGAAAAAATATTTAATAGCGATCGGGTATACCTTAATATCTTTTATCCTATTAATCTTTATCCTTAATTTATTTAATTATTTTGATGTATTGAGTGGAATGACCCTTAAAATAATAAAAATGATAATACCTGTAATATCAATGTTGATTGGGAGTATTTATTTAGGAAAAAACTCCATAAAAAAAGGCTATCTTGAAGGATTAAAACTAGGTGTAATCATTAGTTTAGTATTTTTTATTTTTTCATTTTTAGGATTAGATAAATCTTTATCTTTTTCAAGAATTATTTATTATGCTATTGTTGTAATATCTTCTATGTTAGGAGCAATGATTGGAATTAGTCAAAACAATATTGAATAATTATGGAAATTATGATATAGTGATTAGTGTTTCAAATGAGCAAGAAAGAGGTAGAAGAAATGAGTTTGGAAATGGAACAAGAAACAAAACAACATCTAATCGATGATTATGGAGTACATCCCGATATGATTGATGTTGTAATAGAAGCTAGTAATGAATTAAACTTGTTTGTTGATGATGAAGAACAACAAGAATTCGTTGAAGCTGTTCTATTTTATCATCGTACCAATAAGAGTTTCTATGGAGTTTATCATGATGAAAAATTTCATAAAACACTTGGTGATAGTATGGCAGATATTATTAAAGATAACTATGGTTATCGAATGAAAATGATGGATGAAAATATTATTTTGACTAGGATAAAACAAAACTATAAAAACTTTTAAAATTGCCATGTGCAATTTTTTTTTGCATAAAAAAAGTAACTTTTGTTACTCTTTATCGGCTAAAAAGTCTTCATCGATATTCTCTTCAATTGCTTCTTCTATTTCTTCTTCTGTTGGCTCATCATATATTTCTTCCCAATCGTCTTCATTATCATCAATAGCAATTCTCACTTTTGCATCTCCAACTATTTCAATACCTAACTCTTTTTCTATTTCGTATTCAATACTATTGTTATTAATATTAACATTAACACATGTTGGTTGACGTAAGCTTCTTACAATAATTTCTTCTTTGGATGTTAAATCAGAATCATTCTTACGAGTTACATTTAGTAATTCATTATATCTGATTGTATCTTTCGCTACCATTGTCTTAGTATCATTATCATAAGAATACCAAACATTAATATCACAACTGCCATCAACTACAATTTTATCGCCACTTTTATAACCTGTGAACGTATGGTTAATTACCCAGCAACCAAGAATTGTTGAAGGTATCTCGGTAGGTGTTAAAACATATTTATTAGAAAATGTTTTTTTGCCTTTACCAATAACCGTTTTTGTAACAATTTCTCTATAGTTTGCCACTATATCACCCCTTTAATTTAATATATGTTAATTAGTGATGTTAGTTTACAAAAAAAGAGACTAATTGTCTCTTAATATAGCATTATAAGTTTTAGTAACTTCAGTTATAATTTTTCTAAAGATAACATCTACTTCTTCGGTTGATAAAGTTTTTTCACTACTCTCAAATTTTAAATTGTAAGCAATTGATCGTTTATCATTAGTAAGTTTATCACCCTCATAGACATCAAATACTTTTACATCTTTGAGTAATCTGCCACCTACCTTTTTAATTGTATCCATTATTTCCTTAGATGTTTCTTGTTTATCAACAATAAATGCGACATCTTTTTCAATAGCTGGATATTTTCCAAACTCATGATATTTTAGTTTGGATACTTTATTATTTAATAACTTACTTAAGTTTATTTCTACTAAATAGATAGCATCTTTATTAATACTAGGATGAATTCTACCAATATAGCCAATAAAACTATGATCAATTGTTATAATTGCTGTTTGCCCAGGATGGAATTCTTTTGGTAAATTATCCCAAGTATTAATATTATATCTGCCATTATAACCTAAATAGTCTAATAATTCCTCAATAATACCTTTAGTGATATAAAAATCAACTGTTTTATTATTAGAAGTTTCATATAGATAATTACCAGTTAATAACATTGCTAAATGTTCATCTTCTTGATAATCATTTTGTTCTTTATAAAATGATTTACCTATTTCAAAAATTGATATATCTTTAATATTACGAGCTTTGTTATATTCATAAACACTTAATAATGATGGTAATAGACTATATCTTAAAGTTGCTCTATCTTCGGTCATTGGATCTAATAGTTTAATTGGTTCAAAATCATCAATTGTATATTTTTTGACTTCTTTTTCATTAATTAAAGAATATGTAATTACTTCATTTAAACCTAAAGCAATTAATTTATTACGGATGTAACGTTTTTCTTTATTAACATATCCTTTTTTTAGTGGTAATACTGGTAATTTACCTTCTATATTATCAACACCATATATTCTACCTACTTCTTCAATTAAATCTTCTTTAATATTTAGATCTAATCTTCTAGTTGGTACTGAAACAATTATTAAGTCATTATTAATAGTATTTTTTAATCCTAAGCGATTAAATACATTAATAATATCTTTTGATTTAATTGTTAATCCTAAAACATCATTAATTTGTTCAGGAGTTATTTTAATTATTTTATCATCTTTAGTAGTTTCATCAAAGATAACAGTATCTTTTAATATTTTCGCATTAGCATATTTTTCTAGTAAATGGCAGCATCTTTCAATTGCCATATAAGTTCTCTTTGGATCAAGTCCTTTTTCAAATCTAGTACTTGCTTCACTTTTTAATACTTTTTTAGATGTTAAACGAACTTTAATTGGATCAAAAATTGCTGATTCAATTGTAATGCTTTTAGTATTAGATGTTATTTCAGTATCATAGCCACCCATAACACCGGCTAGTCCAACTGATGATTTACCATTAGTAATAACAATATCATCTTTTGTTAAAGTGTGTTTATTGCCATCTAATGTCGTTAATTCTTCATTATCTTTGGCCATTCTTACTAAAATAGTATCACCAAGAGTATCACTATCGTAAAAATGTAATGGTTGCCCTGTTTCTAACATAACATAATTACTAATATCAACTACATTATTAATTGGTCTAATACCTGATGCTATTAATCTTGATTTAATAAAACTAGGACTTTCTTTAATTTCTACGTCGATTACTTTTTTTACTAAGAATAATGAACAGTTTTTAGTATCTACTTTTAATTTAAATTGATCAGTAACTGATTCATTAATTTCTTTATATTCTAAATCAATATCTTTAACTTTTTTATTGTAAATTGCACCAATCTCATAGGCCATACCAAGGATACTTAATAAATCTCCTCTATTAGCAGTTAAATCAAAGTCAATTACTTCATCATCTAACTCTAATAGTTTAATTGGATCTTCTCCTGGTTTAGCATTATTTGGTAAAATATGAATACCTGTTTTATCATCTTCATCTAAAAATTTATGTTCAATACCCAATTCTTCTAAAGAACATAGCATACCATTAGATTCAACCCCACGAATGGTACTTTTTTTAATTTTGAAATCACCTGGTAATTCTGCTCCTACTTGGGCAACAATTACTTTGATATCTTTTTTAACATTAGGGGCTCCACATACTATTTGTAATACATCTTGACCAATATTAACCTTACAAACATGTAAATGATCTGAATCAGGATGATTAGTACATTCTAATACTTCTCCAATAATTAAGTTAGTAGCATTAACTAATTTACCACATGAATCATATTCATTACCAACTTTTGTCATAGCTTCGGCTAATTCTTTAATATCACAATCGATATTAATGTAATCTTTTAGAAAGTTTTTACTTAATCGCATTATTCATCTTCCTTTCTATTAAAATTATTTAAGAAACGATAATCATTAGTATAAAAATATCTAATATCTGGAATGCCATATTTAAACATCGCTACTCGTTCAATTCCTAATCCAAAGGCAAAGCCAGTATATTGTTCTGGATCATAACCACAATCTCTTAATACATTAGGATGAACAACACCTGAACCTAATATCTCAATCCAACCAGTATTTTTACATAATGAACAACCTTTACCGTTACATTTAAAACAACTAACATCTACTTCGTAAGATGGTTCGGTAAATGGAAAGTAACTAGGTCTAAATCTAACTTCGGTATTATTACCTAATAGTTTTTTGGCCAATACTTCTAATGTACCTTTTAAGTCGGCTAATGATATTTTTTTATCAACTATTAATCCTTCAATTTGCGTAAATTGATGAGAATGAGTAGCATCATCATCTTTACGATATACTTTACCAGGACAAATAATTCTAATTGGTGTCTTTTCTTTGTTAGCCAGCATAACTCTAGTTTGCATTGGTGAAGTATGAGTTCTTAATAACATTTCATTATTAATATAAAAACTATCTTGCATATCTCTGGCAGGATGTCCTTTTGGTAAATTTAAAAGTTCAAAGCAATGATAATCATCTTCTACTTCAAATCCTTCAACAACATCATATCCCATTGATACAAATAAATCTTCTATTTCTTCAATAACCATGTTAATTGGATGTTTACTACCTTTTTTAATTTTAGTTCCTGGTAATGTCACATCAATTGATTCTTTTCTTAATTTTTCATTGATAACATTTTCCGTCAATCTTGTATTAATTTGATTAAAATTATCATTATAATAAGTTTTAACTTCATTAATAAGTTTACCAAAAACTTTTTTATCTTCAATTGATAAACTATTCATTTTTGATAAAATTTCAGTTATAGAACCCTTTTTCCCAGTATACTTTAACCTTAATTCTTCTAGTCCAGTTAAATTAGTAATTTCTTTAAAGTCTTTTTCTAAGTCTTTCTGAATTTTTAAAATATCTTCTTTTGTCATAAATCCTCCCATAAAACAAAAAGATGTTACCAAAGGACGAATTATTCGTGGTACCACCTTAATTTATACTTATTTACTATAACGCGTTACCGCTGAAACTAGAGAGTGAATTCATAAAAATATCCTAAAAGTTTGCACCAACCACTTTTTCTCTTGATAGTATTCTTTTTATTACTATGTTCTCATCACTATTTCAATATGCTAATATTATAACACTTTGTTTTTCATTTAACAATAAATAATATCAAAAATACCCAATGTTCTTTAGCTATTTGCTAATTTTTGACTCTATATTATTAATTCTACTATTTATTTTCTTGTAATAGGGCTCTAGTTACAAATATTCCCCACACAAATGTTGCAATTGCTAACGCAATACTACCAAAACTAATTTTAATGTTTTCAATTGTTAATAAGATACCAATTATTGATGCAAGAACAAAACCAATAACACCAAAATACATCTTAGTTTCATATTTACTAAATAAAAATTTCATTATTTTAGCGATTAAAACAATACCAATTAATACTCCTATGCCAAATGGTATTAAAATTAGTAAATTGTGACCAATATTTTGGAAATTAGTAATATCTCCTAATGCTTCCATAATTGGCTGATAGTATCCTACTAACATCATAACAAAAGAACCGCTAATTCCCGGGATAACCATTGTGCAAGCTGCAATGATACCCATAATGATTAAAAGAATTACATCAATTAATGAAACATTAGACAAATCAACAACATTATTTCCTTGTTTTAAAAGTACAAAAATGATAACTATCAAGAAAGTTATTAGTGCCCACATACTATTTTTAAAATTGTATTTTTTTGAAACCTTGTTAAATAGAATTGGTAGTCCACCTATAATTAATCCTACAAAAAACATAATAGTTTGAAATTGATATTTATCAAGTGTATAAACAATTACTTTACTCATTGAAATAAAACATAGTATAATTCCAATAATAATTGGTAGCAATTGATAAAAACTATCCTTAAAGTTTTTAAATATGTTATTAATAGCATCAATAATATATTCATATATACCAAAAGTAACAGCAATTGTACCACCACTTACTCCAGGAATTAGATTTGCTAATCCTAAGAAAAATCCTTTTAATAACAGAAAAGCTTTTTTTGTCATATCAATCTCTCCTTTAGATAGTTTTTAACATACTATTTTTTATAATTTTTAGGGTTTATGTTGGTTCTTAACGAAATATCATTACCATCAGAAAAAACTACAATATTACCTGATGAATAAGTATAATATACTTTTGCATTAATTTTTTCAATTACTTTTTTCACCGAAGTAGAGACTTTGTCTTTTGCGCTAGTAATAATTATATATTTGGGAGTAAGAACATTTGCAAATTTTTGACTAAAACTAGCTTGTCCATGATGAGGAAATTTTAATAAATCTACATCTAAAGTTGTGTTATCAAATTTTGATAATATATTGGTTTCTTGAATATGATCTCCTGCAAAAAAGAATTTTTTATCACCATATTTCAGAATTAAATTTAATGAATTATAATTAGTTTTTTCACTAAAATTAATTGGTCCGACACAATCAAAAACTAAATTACCTATTTTTATGTTAGTACTTGGATGTAATATACTAAATGGAACATTATATTTTTTCAATGCATTTATAACGCGTGTTGGATCAGCGGTTTCTTTATTACAAACTCCTCGATCAAAACAAGTAGTCGGATCTTCACTATAGTATACCTTATCAATTTTAAAATGATCAAGGAAATATGCTTGAGCATGAATGTGATTATCATCTAAGTGTGTTCCAATTAATGCATCAATTTTAGTAATACCTAAATCTTGAAGATACTTTACTGATGTTTCGGCATTAGCATACAAACCACCATCTATAAAAATAACTGTTCCTTTGCCCAAAATTAGAATTCCATCAATTCTACCAAGTTTAATAAAATGAATTTCTAATTGATCTAAATCTTTAATATTACAATTGATTATATTAGTTTTATCATGTGAATTTGTTAATTTTACTTGCAAATTATCTGGGTACTGATTCATAACAAAAGTCGGGCTATTTTTCTTTCCAAAAGAAATATTATTATTCAAATATTCATAACTAGTAATGTCGCCAATATGAGAACTTGTTACTGCAATTGTTGTTTTACCATTTTTGTATGTTGCTTCGCAAGTAGCTGTCAATTGATAATTATTATTAGTAACATCAACTGAATAAATTTGTGAATTATTAGTAACATCGTAAATAATAAAATCATATGTACCATTTTTGTACACAGTATATGTTAATGTGTTTG
>CAZNQV010000011.1:0-22313 GCA_964575655.1 uncultured Muribaculaceae bacterium
TTACCTTCTTTTTGTTTTTCTAATAATTTTCTTTTACGTGACACATCGCCACCATAACATTTTGCTAAAACATCTTTACGCATTGCTTTTACATCTGCTCTTGCAATAATCTTACTTCCGATAGCCGCTTGAATTGGTACTTCAAACATTTGTCTAGGAATAATTTTTTTCAAATTTTCAACAACAATTCTACCACGCGAGTATGCAAAATCTTTATGTACAATAACTGATAAAGCATCCACTAATTCACCATTTAATAAGAAATCCATTCTTACTAAATCACTAGTTTTATAGCCAATCAATTCATAATCAAATGATGCATATCCTTTAGTTGCACTTTTTAACTTATCATAAAAATCATAAACAATCTCCGATAATGGTAATTCATAATAAATTGAAACTCTTTTATCATCAATATATTCTAAAGATAAATAATTACCTCTTTTATTTTGACAAAGTTCCATAATCGAACCAATATACTCACTAGGAGTAAAGATACTAGCTTTTATATAAGGTTCTTTTATTTCTTTAATTCTAACTTTTTCAGGAAATTTGCAAGGTGCATCAATATATTCAATACTGCCATCTGTAAAATCAACTTCATAAATAACTGAAGGTGATGTGGCAATTAAATTAATTTTATATTCTCTTTCAATACGTTCCTCGATTATTTCCATATGTAACAATCCTAAAAATCCACATCTAAATCCGAATCCTAAGGCTTTAGAAGTTTCAGGTTCAAATACAAGTGATGAATCATTTAATTTAAGTTTTTCCAAAGCTTCTTTTAAATCTTCATATTTTTTTGAATCAATTGGATAAATTCCACAAAAAACCATTGGTTTAATTTCTTTATATCCTTCTAAAGATTGTGTTGCAGGACTATTATTTAAAGTTATTGTATCTCCTACTTTGATATCAGAAATTGATTTAATAGAAGCGGTAATAAATCCTACTTCACCAGGTAATAAACTATCTACCAAAACCTCTTTTGGTGTATTTACTCCCACATTAGTTACTTCATAAACAGCACCTGTTTTCATCATTAAAATAGTATCACCTTTTTTTATTGTGCCATTAACTACTCTTAATGAGATAACAACTCCGCGATATGAATCGTAAAGTGAATCAAAAATCAAAGCCTTTAAACGTTCATCATCACTTGTTGGCGCTGGTATTTTTTCAATTATTTTAACAATTAACTCTTTAATACCTATTCCTTCTTTTGCACTACAACAAATTATTTCATCTTCACTAAATCCTAAATTATCTACTAACTCTTTCGTAACTTTAATAGGATCTGCATTAGGAAGGTCAATTTTATTAATAACCGGTATTACTGTTAAATTATGATCTAATGCTAAATATAAATTATGTAATGTTTGTGCTTCTATTCCTTGTGTTGCATCAACTACTAAAACAGCCCCTTCACATGCGGCTAAACTACGTGATACTTCATATGTAAAATCAACATGTCCGGGAGTATCTATTAAATTTAATATATATTCAGTATTATTGTAATTATATTTTAATCTTACAGCATTTAGTTTTATGGTAATTCCACGTTCTCTTTCTAAATCCATTGAATCTAATAATTGATCTTTCATTTCTCTTTTACTAATCGAATTAGTTTCTTCTAAAATGCGATCTGCTAATGTTGATTTACCATGATCTATATGTGCAATAATACAAAAGTTTCTAATATTTTTCTGTGCCATTTAAAATCACCAACTTTATTTTATCATAAAACTATTATTTTTACTTGTTTTATTTACAAAATATTATTATAATTAATATATAATTGGAGGATATATGAAAGATAAAAAGAATTTTTATACTTTAGGGGTTGTTTTGTTTGTAACGTGCTATGTAACAGTGACATTAATTGCTTGTAGAAGGGTTGAACTATTTGGCATTGCTGCCACCGCTAGTATATTTGTTTACCCATTAACTTATCTATTTTTAACTTTATTTAGAGAGAAAAATGGTAGTAAAAAAGCAGTTGAACTATTAAACCTAACTGTTATTGCCACACTGTTCAGTACATTATTAGTTAATATTTCCGGCTTATTACCAGTTCAAGGAATAAATGATGGATTAGATATCTTCTTTAATTCTAATCTAAGAATTACTTTAGCAGCTCTAGCCTCTTTCTACCTTGGAGAAAATTTACATTTAATGCTCTATGATTATTTAGAATACAATAAATCACTTAAATTTTTACTTGCCGGTACTATCGCCGTTACGACTGATGGAATTGTCTTTGTATTATTAAGCTATATTGGTAAATTAAGTTTTGGTGAAATGACTAAGTTATTTACGGGACAATATGTATTTAATGTATTATCAATTCTAATATTTACTTTCATATTTACCTATGTAATGAGCAAATTCAAAATAAAAGAAAAAGAAGTTAAAGTTAAAAAGCCTAAAAAAGCAACAACAAAAAAAGTTTCAAAATAATGAAACTTTTTTTATTTTGCCCATCTTTTTAATGTTGGAAATACTTTCTTACAATGTTCACGCATTTGATCTTCAGTCATTCCTGCTTGATCCGCAAATTGGACATTCATTTCGATATATTCTTCCAATGTTACATCATCAATAAATTGACCATCCTTGTAACAGTAAATACAATAATCCTCATTGATACTTCCATCAGTATTAGTTCCTAGTTGCTCTTTTTCTGTCATTGGCATGCTACAACTTTGACATATTGAGTTATTCATATTAATTCTCCTTTCCATCACTTATATACCTAAAATAATCAGTTTTCACTCGATATTTTTAGATAATTCATATATATAATAATCACAAATAGTTGAAACCATTTTCCCATTTTTTACTTCTTTTATCATTTTAAAATCACATTTTTCTAATAGTTTAATTGATGCCATATTATCCTTGGCAACATCAGTCCAAATAACTTGTAATTCTGTATTATTAAAACACCAATCAACCATTGTTTTAACAGCTTCCGTACCAATACCCTGATTATGATATAAAGGATTTAATCTAAGTGCTACTTTTGCTTTTCTGTCTTTTTGTATTAAATAAATATAAATATCACCAATTATTTTATTATTCTGTTTTAAAACAATTCCTAAATGAAAACTCTTATTTGGTTTTTCTTTTTTTTCAAATAATAATTCGGGATTTAAATCATTTTTTCCTGGGTTTTTACCCCAAAATTTATATATTTCTTTATTAGGAGTCCATTCCTTTAAATCATTCACATCATTTTTATTTAACGGTCTTAATATTAAATTATCACTTTCTATTACAGGTTTCTTATCCATATAATCTTTTAACATAATACCTCCATATAATTAGATCCAGATAAAAAGTCTATTTTAATAGACTTTTCATTATTGATACTTTTCCATTGATTTCATCATTTGATTAACTTGTTTTTGTGAAGGTTTTCTTCCCATTTGTGTCATCAATGCTTTAATCATTTCTTCATTAATTGGGGGATTTTTCTTTAAATATTTTTTAGTAACTGTTCTGGCAATAAAGAAACCTAAAACAGCTCCTAAAACTAATCCACCTAATACATATAATAAATCTTGCCACCACATAATACATTCCTCCTTTGTGTCTAATATAATTATAGCATAAGTTTAATCTTTTTATTAATAAAAAAATAATCTTGTTCCTTAAAATCACACACAAAGAAATAATCATCATATTTCTTCAATAAATCGATAAATATTGGTCGCTCCTTATTCGTTTCTATTTTAATATGAGTATTCTTAGCAGTTAGCACACTAATTTCATCTGAATAAATATTATTAATAACATGTTCTTTCTTACATCTTTGATAAATAAAGTTATCTCTATAATAATTTTCAATAAATGAATTAATACTATCTTTATCAATAAATTCAGCAATTTGTTCAAATAAATTTTTACCATATTCAATATCAACCATTTTCATATAGTAAATTCTATTTAACACAGAAAACAAATTACCGGAATTATTTCTATATAGTTTTACAAAATCTTTTTTTATTTTAAAAACAAAATACTCTTTCATACCTATCACCTATTAAAATAATAAAATAATAAGTATAAAAATAATGTCAAAAAAAAGATAAATAACTAAATTTATCTTTTGTCTAACTCTTCTTTTAAAATATCGCTTGCTATTTTTGGATTAGCTTGTCCTTTAGTCTCTTTCATTACTTGTCCGATGAAGAAATTAAAAACATTTTTACCTTTCTTATAATCTTCAACCAATCCAAGATTATTATTAATTAATCTAACAATAATATCTCTTATATAAGTATCATCAGTTATCTGAGTAACATCCATTGATTTGTATATATCGATAGGATTTTTACCTTCTATTAAGGCTTTATTTATTATTTCTTTAGCCTGTTTATTAGATATTTTATTATCACTAACTAATTTAATTATTTCACCTAACATATTAGGCGTTAAACTAATCTCATTAATCATCAAATGTTCTTTATTTAAATGAGTCATTATCATACTTGTAAACCAATTAATTGCCGTTAAAGAATCAATATTTTCTAATAGTAATAAGTCATAATAATCACTTAAACTTTTATCTTTAATTAGTGTTTTAATATCTTTCTCATTTAGACCTAATTCTTGATATTTCTTTTTTCGTTCATATGGCAACAATGGTAAGTTATTTTTTAGTTGTTCTAACAAACTATCATCTATTTTAATATCCGGAATATTAGATTCAGGATAATACTTATAATCAACAGCTTCTACTTTTTCACGCATGTGAATAGTTTGCTTATTTATATCATCATATCTTCTTGTTTCTTGAACTATTTTACCACCTGCATTAAGAATAGATTGTTGACGCTCTACTTCAACTAAAATTGCATCTTTAACATTCATAAATGAATTAGTACCCTTTATTTCTACTTTAGTTCCTAACTCTGTAGCATCTTCTTCCATCAATGAAATATTAACATCGCATCTTATTTGGCCACGATCTGCTCTTGCATCTGATAAGTTACAATATAATAATAAATTTCTTAATGACTCTAAATAACTTATTGCTTCATCGGCTGAGTTTAAACAAGGTTCTGTCACTATTTCAATTAAAGGAACACCCGCTCTATTATAATCAATTAATGTTTGATTACCACTATGATCTAAACTAGCGGTATCCTCTTCTAAATGAATATCATGAATTAATACCTTTTTATCAATATTGTTTGATTCTATCATTAAATATCCATTAATTCCTACCGGTCTTCTACTTTGCGTTATTTGATAACCCTTTGGTAAATCTGGATAAAAATAATTCTTACGATCAAATTTCATATAATCAGTTACATCACAATTTAAAGCTAAGGCTGCTTGTAATGCTTTAATAACTGATTCTTTGTTTATAACTGGTAATATACCCGGTAATCCTAAATCAATTGGTGTAATGTTAATATTAGGTGTTAAAGTATATTCATTCTTAGATTTAGAAAAAACTTTATGATTAGTATTTAATTCACAATGAGTTTCTAAGCCAATAACTGTTTTATACATTATTTAACCCCCTTTGCAATTTGATCACTAAAGGATAATTGTTGTTCGATATTATAGGCTAATGCTAATGTTAAATCATCACTTTTAGCTTTAGTTGTTATATTGATTCCAATTGGCATATCATTAATAAATCCACTAGGAATAGTTATGGATGGCATACCGCCAAAATTAGCGATTGCAAGATGACTTTCCATCAATAAATAACTATCTGATAGTTTATCAGTTGCATCTTCAAATTTAGGTGCAATATCTCCCGCTGCCGGCATAATCAAAAAATCATATTTATCAAATAAATTATTAATCGTATTAACAATCATTCTTCTAATACGGCAAGCATTTAAATATAGTTTTTCTTGATTTTCTTTAAATAAAACATAGCTACCAATTACAAATCTTCTCTTAATCAATTCGGAAAAACCATTTGTTCTAGCGTCAAATATCATCTTATTAACATCAACATTATCATAATGTGGACCAAATAAAATACCTGTTAAATTAGCATTATTACTAGTTGCTTCAGCACAAGATATTGTAATGTAAGATGGATATATTGCTGATAATAATTTTTTTTCAATACTTATTTCTTCAACTTCAATTCCAATCTTTTTAAATTTATCTAAAACCATTTTGAAATTATCCATAATTTCTTTTTTATCTTTAATAGAATCGACTATTTCTTTGATATAAAAACCTTTTTTACCTTTGATATCTTGATTTAATAAATCAACTAAATCATTATTATCATCAGGAAGTGATGTTAAATCATTTTCATCATATCCTTTTAATTCATTAATAACAATTGCACTGTCCTTAACATTTTTGGTAAAACAACCTAAATGATCCATACTAGAAGCAAACGCAAATAAACCATATCTAGATAATAATCCATAAGTAGGTTTAAATCCTACTACTCCACCATAGGCAGCCGGTTTTCTAATTGAGTCTCCTGTATCACTACCTAATGCAAATGGTACAATACCTAATGAAACTGCTGCTGCACTACCAGCTGATGAACCACCAATCATTCGTTCTTTGTTCCAAGGGTTACGTACAATTCCAGTGTGACCTGTTGTTCCAGTCCCCCCCATTGCTAATTCATCCATAACTGTTTTACCTACTAAAACAGCCCCTTTATCTTTTAATTTTTTGTAAACAGTCGCATCATATACTGGAACATAATCACTTAGTATATTACTAGAAGCAGTAGTTAGAATACCTTTAGTCGATAGATTATCTTTTAGAGCATAAGGAATGCCACAAAGAATACTATCAGTTTTCTTTTCTTCAAAGTTATCAAGAATTGTTACAAATGAATTATAATCACTTTGATATTTTAAAGCATTACTCCTTGATTCTTCAAATAAATCATTGGCTGTTACTTTATTATTATCTAACTCTTTTTTTAATTCTAAAATACTCATTATGCCACCACCTTAGGAACCGCTACTTTATTATTTTTTAAATCTTTAGCGTTACTTAAAGCTTCTTTGGTATCTAAGCTCTCTGTTGCATACTCTTTTAATTCTAAATCAACTGCAAAAGGAAAAAACATTGGCTCAACGTTTTCAATTCCTTCCATAGTATCAATGATGTCCATATGCTTCACGATAACATCAAATTCTTTTTGTAATGTTAAATATTCTTCATCTTTCATATCAAACATTAAATTATTAGCACATACTTTTAATTTTTCTATATCTATCATAAAACCACCTCGTAATTATTATTTTAGTAATTCTTCGATTCTTTGCTCAATTCTTTCTTTATTTAAACCATATTTCTCTAAAATAGCATCTTTATTACCACTAGAACCAAAACTATTCATACAGATTAAATACTTGGGACTATAAACAAATCCATGCCAAGAATATGACGAAGAATATTCTACCACAATTTTCTTAATTGTTGGTAATAAAATTTCATCACGATATTCCTTTTTTTCATTAATAAAATGATTTAAACAAGGCATACTAACAACTCTTGTATAAATACCCTTACTTTCTAAGTTATTAGCGATATCTAAAACAGTATGTAATTCAGTTCCACATGATATCAAAATACCCGATAACATCTTATCAGTATCTTTAACAATATACCCACCTTTTTTGACTTCATTGGCTTTTGTACAATCCAATATTTTAGTTTTATCTTTTGATATAACAATAATACTAGGTCCTTCTTTTTTAGCAAGTACTATCTTATAAACTCCAAGTAATTCATTAATATCACTAGGACGATATACTTCAACATTAGGAATACTCCTTAAACCAACTAATTGTTCAATTGGTTGGTGAGTTGGACCATCTTCACCGATCGTTAAACTATCATGCGTGAATATATAGATAACCGGTAAATTCATTAAAGCACTCATCCTAATAGCGGGTTTTAAGTAATCACTAAAAGCTAAGAATGTTGAACAATATGGTTTAATACCACTTAAACAAATCCCATTGATGATTGCCCCCATCGCATGTTCTCTAACACCAAAGCGAATATTTCTTCCCTTTGGATTATTAGAAGTAAAATCACCCATTTTATCTAAATACGTCTTATTAGAAGATGCTAAATCGGCTGATCCTCCCATCATTAAAACTTGCTCAGTGATAAAATCATTTAGTATTTTGTGTGAAGAATCTCGCAACGCTTCAGTTTGTTCTTCCTCAACACTAAGTGATAAATTAGTAACATCGAGTGACAAATCACCAGTAATTAATTTATTAAACTCATTTTTGTAGTTTTCATCGCAACCACTAATAACTCTTTCACTTTCTTTAGTCCAATAATCAATTATTTCAGAATTACGATTTTTGATTTGTTCTTGCATATAATCATATGCATCTTTAGTAACAGTAAAAGGAACATCTCTAATCTGCAATTTTTCTTTTAATTGCAACATATCCTCTTCTGTTAATGGTTTACCATGAACCTCCGATGTGCCTTGTAACAAACTATCCTTACCAATAATAGTATTAACCTTAATGAAAGAAGGCTTATCAAGAATTGTTTTAGCTTTATTAATTGCATCGTTCAATGCTTTTAAGTCATTACTTTGAACTTCTTCAGTATGCCAATTCATCGCTTCAAAGCGTAATTTTACATTTTCTTTAAATGTTTCTTTTGTATCAGTATCTAATGTAATACTATTAGAATCATATAAAACAATTAATTTACCTAGTCCTAAATTACCGGCAATTGAACAAGCTTCATAAGAAACACCTTCCATTAAATCACCATCACCACATAAAACATAAGTATAGTGATTAATTAAACTTTTATCTTTACCTTTATCATATTTATATCGTTCATTTAAAAATTTTTCGGCAATTGCCATTCCTACGGCACTAGCAATACCCTGTCCTAAAGGACCAGTAGTCATATCTACTCCTGGAGTAACACCATATTCCGGATGTCCTGGAGTTTTACTGTCTAATTTACGAAACTTTTGTAAATCAGCAAGTTTTATATCAAACCCACTCATTAATAAAGTAGCGTATAATAATGCTGATCCATGGCCTGCAGACATGACGAAACGATCACGATTAACCCATTTATCATTTTTAGAATCAAATACTAAGTGTTTAGCATAAATAGTATAAATTATTTCAGCAGCAGATAAAACAATCCCTGGATGACCGCTACTAGCTTCATTTATCATATCAATACCTAATGCTTTTATATTATTAATAACCTTATAATCTAATTCAAAATCTTCCTTTTCTTTAATACCACTAATAATACCCACAGAATCACTCCTATTCTAAACAAATTATAACATATTTCTTTAATAAAATACATACAAGAAAAAAGCTTAACTAAGCTTCAATATTTTCTATTTCTTTGTCATTAACAAATATTTTTATATTATCAATATCAAAATTACTAAACATTGAATGAGATATTGTATACACCACTTCTTCCAATATATTTCCATTATTAATATCATCAAAAATTAATTCATCAAAATATAGTTCTAATCCTTTATCTTTCATTTGATAATTAATTAATCTGACATTACTATTTAAGAAACTCATCAGATTGTCTTCATAAATATAACTACTAGATAAACTATCTATTATTATTTCTACTTTATTTCTATTATCATTTACATATCTAGTTACTGGAACATAATAATTAGTATCACTTTTTGCTTTTACATACCACAAAACAACTTTATTAATATCACTAATACTTAATATATCATACACCTTATTAATGCCAAATTCCTTAGTTAACATAGTTGGTAATTCATGTAATGAATTAGGTAAATATTTTAAAATATAACCATCTACATATATTTCTATTCCTAAAATATCTATATTATCAGATATAGTATATATAATTGACTCAATCATTTTTTCTTCTATCTCTTTTGTTACACTTAATAATTCCTTTGAAAAATTTATCTTAACAATATCATCAATAACTTTTACATCAATTACTTTAGTACCTTTGGGCAAAACTGGAACAAAAATATCTTTTAATAACTCACTTTTTACATTACCATTAGTCATTGCTTCTAATAAAGTTTTTATCTTTTTTTCAATATTTTTTTCATCAACATATATCTCTGTTTTACTAACATATAAATCATTATCTAATACATAAATCGTACTGGTAACTTCATTATTTAAATAATAAATATTAGATAATTCTTTATCATTTGGTAATAACTTAAAAGTATAAATAAACATAACAATAAATACAAATATCGTAGTAATAAACAATCTCTTTGTAATTTTTTTAGTTAACATATCTTCACCTATATAACCATATGAAAAAGTATGTGTTTTTAACACATACTTACAAAGTTATTTCATTTAGTTTTATCAATTCAACAACTGCCGCTGCCCTTCCTTTAACTCCTAATTTTTGCATTGCATTAGATATATGATTACGAACGGTTTTTTCACTTATTTCTAACTCTTTGGCAATTTCTTTGGTCGTTTTATTTAAAACTAATAAGCAAAAAACTTCTTTTTCTCTCCTAGTAAGTATTCCTTTACTCAAGTTTTGTCCCTCACTTTCTTAAGTTAGGTGGTTTTATACTATTCATATTATTTTATGAATAAATCTATATATTGTGAGTACATAAAACTAGAAACAAAAGAAAAAAATAAGAAAACCTTATTTTTCAAACTTAACTGTAATATACATATCTTCTTTAAACATCGCTTGAACACTACGCATTATATCATTGGCTAGTGTTACATCATGGTTATCTTTAATAACTACAACGACTACTTGATTATTTTCTACTTTTACAAATGAATTAAGACTAAACTCAGTTTTTATTTTTGTTTCAATGGTTTCTTCTATTCCTTTTATCTCATTTAAATATAACAGTTCTTCATAAGCATCATTTTTTTCTTCAACTGTAGCTTTAGAATTATTTAGTTCTTCTTTAATTGAGGCAACAATTTCATCTCTTGTTTCATCAAGTTCAACTTGCATCGCCGTTAGTATTTCGCTTTCTTTTACATCAATTACTTCTTGAGTATCATCATAATTATTGTTTGTTAAAAATAATTCATCTGGCATAGTTACATAATAGACACTAAGTACTAAAACTAAGCTAAACAATACTAAAAACCATAAATTTTGTTTATTTGCCATAATTACCTCCTACAAAAAAATATGCACTTGCATATTTTATTAGAACTATTTTTTAGGAGGATAATATGGTAAAATTCTACATCTTTGTTTATTTACATTTTTAAATATATCAATTAAATATGGATCAAAATAATTAACATCCGACTCTTCTTCCATAAACGAAAGTTGTAATTGATTTGTTACATAATCAAGTTTATTTAATTCCGAAATTAAAAACTCTTGAGTAGCATTTGGATTAGGATACTGCGCTCCATTAATTTCCGCTAAATAATCATACACATCTGGTCTTTCTTTGTTTACTTCTTCTTGAAATAAATCAATAAATGTTTCATACAAATATCTATTATTAGAATCTTTTTCTATCATTCTATTTAATCGCTTACATTCCTTCATTAATACAGCTTTACAATTACTAAACAGTAATAATTCACTAAACATAATTCTGTGATAGTTTCCCGATTTAATATATTTAAAATAGAATTTAATAAAACTGGTTGCATCACATTTGGTATAAATAAAATCATTTTCTTCAAGGCGATAATCATGTACTTTCAACTCATGATTAATAAAATTACTATAGTGCTCGTCATCAGTAATACCAATACTGTATAGTCTCGCTGCAATATTGCATAATATATATTCCTGTAAATCATCTTTAAATTTTGGCAGTAATGTGCATAAATAACTAATTGGTTGATTTTCTATTCTTCGCATAATCTTCTCCTGCAATTTTATTATATTGATTAATAAAATAATCGTCTGTCATACCTGCTAAATAATCAATTACTTTTCTAGCTGGTGTTGTTGTTTTATTATAATTTTCTGACATCTCATTCAAATGAGATACAAATATATCATTATCTATTTCTTGATTGTTAATTTGGTTTAAATAACTTGCAAACAAAGTCCGAAACATTTTTTCAAACTCTTGCTTTTCTTTTTCACTATTAGCTTTACTATAAATATACTGATAATTAAAGTTTTTTAAATCTATTACTGCCTGAGCTACTTCTTCACTCATTTTAATATATGGTTTATCAAAACTGTTTTCTATAATATCTAATACAATCGTATTAACAATTTGTGAATTATGATCACCCAAAACTGTAATAATATTATCGGGTAAATCCTTTTTTTCTAATATACCTAATCTAATTGCATCTTCAATATCACGACCAATATATCCGATAACATCACTTATTCTTACTACGCAACCTTCTAATGTCATTGGACGCAATTTTTTAATAACTGATTGATCACGATAACAGTCATTATATTCCTTAATAAATTGCTCTTTAGTTTTAGAGATTGGAACATACTCTTTTTGAACTAATTCTCCATTGTGACATAATATACCATCTAAAACTTGAACTGATATATTAGCTCCATTTCCATCTTTTTCTAAATTCATAAGCGTTCTAACACTTTGAACATTGTGATTAAAGTAACCTTCGTTATTTTCTAAACTGATTAGGTTTAGAATGCGTTCACCTTCATGACCAAAAGGAACATGGCCTAAATCATGGCCTAAAGCAATAGCTTCAATCAAATCTTCATTTAAATTTAAAGCACGACCAATTGTTCTTGCTATTTTTGAAACCATTTGGACATGAGTCATTCTTTTAGAAATATGATCATTATTATTAATATTGCTAAATACTTGCGTTTTATCAATATAACGAGTATATGATAAAGAATACACAATTCGATCAATATCATGATAATAAGGAGGTCTCATGTCTTCATTAAAAGGAAATAATCTAATACTATCATCATTCTTACTAGCATATACCGATAAAAATTTTTCTTTCTGATACATTCTCTCTTTGACTTGTCTTAAAATATCTTCATTTTTCATAAACGTCTCCTAATTTCCTATTATTATAACTTAATCTTTAAAATCATGCAATAAAAAAAGAGCTTATGCTCTTGATACATATTTACCATCTTTTGTAGACACTAATACTTTCTCACCATTCTCAATAAATAGTGGTACTTTGATCTCGTATCCTGTTTCAATTGTAGCATTTTTCATGGCATTATTTGTAGTATTACCTTTAACTGCAGGTTCTGTATTAATTATAGTTAATTCGATTTTATCTGGTAAATTAACTCCTAATATTTCACCGTCAAAAGAAATAATATCAACATCTAAATTCTCTTTCAAATACTTAGCTTCTTCTTCCAAATGACTTTTATCTACTTCTAATTGTGAATAATCATTCATATTCATAAAAATATACTTATTACCATCAACATACAAAAATTGCATTGGTTTTTTATCAATTCTAGCGGTTTCTACTTTTGTTGCCGAATTAAAAGTATATTCGATCGTTGAGCCAGTTCTTAAATTCTTAAGTTTTGTTCTAACAAATGCTGCCCCTTTACCAGGTTTAACATGTTGAAATTCTAAAACTGTAAAGATATTACCTTCAAGTTTAATTGTTATCCCTGTTTTAAAATCATTTACATTTATCATGTATAATCACCCTCACTTGCTTATTTTTCTTCTCTATGTAATGTATGCTTGCCACATTTAGGACAAAACTTATTCAATTCTAAACGATCTGTTGTGTTTTTTACATTTTTTTCAGTACGATAGTTTTTATCTTTACATACTGTACATACTAAACTTTTACCTTGTCTATTACCTACTTTTGCCATAGTATCCCTCCTTGTTTCCACTAGTATTATAACATTATTTTTAGGAAATGCAAAAGTTTTTTATTATTTAACAATATCAAAATATGCCTTTGTACATTTTCTTGATAAATTATATGTAATATTATAAATATAACCATCATTTTTACCAATATTAGGACTAGTAACCATAATCGACATTTCAGGGTTTTTACTAGGTGCATATCCAATGAAATTTTTACTCCATGTTTTTGTATCTATCATACCATCATTATTTGTATCAATAAAACTTTCACTAGTCCCAGTCTTTCCAGATGGATTATATTTTGAATCCATATATCCTACACCAGTTCCACTAGTCATGACCGCTCTAAAACCTGTTTGAATCCTATTTAAATATTTATCATCAGTTTGAACTTTATTTAAAATAGTTGGGGTCACATTGTATAATTCCTTATTTTCGCGGTAAACACTTTTTAACAAATGTGGAATTAAACGATTACCATTAGATGCAATTGTATTAATATATTGCGATAATTGAATTGGTGTATAAGTATCAAATTGACCAATCGCATAATCGATTATTAAAGACGGATCACTGACATATCCTTTATAACCAATTGATTCCTTGGGGAAATCAATTCCTGTCATCGATCCTAAACCAAATTGATAAAAAGTACCTCGATAAATAGCAAATGCCAAGGGATCTATCTTAACATTGCAATTATAACAATATTTTCCTTTACCTACTTTTATTGCCGTCTTATACTGAAAAACATTGGATGAATATTTTAACGCCAATAAATCATTGATTTTACCCATTGTCCGCCAAGAACACTTTTTAGTTATCCCTTTAAAATAAATACATTCATCAATTTCTGTTGAACCAATTTTAACAACTCCTGAGTTATAACCTACAATCATACTAGCACCTTTGACAATTGAACCAGGTTGAACAGTTTCATTATTAATAGCATATGTTATATCTTCAAAATTACCTTTTTTAGTTATTTTCTTTCCCGCCATTGCTAATATTTCACCTGTATTTGGTTTTTGAATAATCACAAAGCTATGATCAAATTTGCTCGTATTAGCCATTTTTTTAGCTTTTTTTATTTCTTCTTTTAAAATTTTTTCGATTTCTTGTTGTAACTTAATATCGATGGTTAAAACAATATCTAATCCCCGCTTACCCTCAGTAACTAATTCTAAATCATAACCTTTTAATAAATATTCATCTTTTTCTCCTTTTAAGATACTTTCATACTGATATTCTAAACCGCTGATTCCTACTCGATCATTTAGAGCATATCCCAAGTCTAAATAGTAATCTTTATATTCACTAGGAATACCGGTTTCATTAGTTGAAATATCACCCAAGATACTACGAAAAGTATCACCATACAAATAAATTCTATTCCAATCTTCCTTAACATTAAAACCAGACAATGTCTCACTATTTTCTGCAATATAAGCATATTCAAAATTAGACACATTTTCTTTTTTTATTATTTTGTCATCATAATAATATCCTTTATTCATTAGAAAATATAAATATATAGCTTTTTTATCATTATTATCATAAATGCTTAAATCACTATCAGTTATTCGTTTTTTCTTAAAATTATATATATCATCATCAGTTAATTGACGATTTTCGAAGTCATTCCATTCACTTGTAGTTATCTTTTGATAAGCTTTATCAACTTGATCGATTATATAAAAATCTTTTATCATATTAATTGTTAAATCACTATAATCTAAATCAATAATTCTACTTATTTTATATGCTAATAAAATTTCTTTTTTGGTTGTCATTCCTTTGGGTTTTTTATAATAGATAACTTTT
Organism: uncultured Muribaculaceae bacterium; assembly: GCA_964575655.1. Lineage (GTDB taxonomy): Bacteria > Bacillota_I > Bacilli_A > RF39 > UBA660 > DAOPMC01. The sequence goes on from CAZNQV010000011.1 coordinate 15,632, forward strand.
GTAGCAACATTATCCACCAAAAGATTCATATTGCGATCATAGATTCTACCACGAGGAACACTATTACTTTTAACAATGATATTAGTAGCTTGATATAATTTTTTATTATAAATATCAGCTTGTAAAACATTAACCACTACTAATTTTACGATTATACTAACAAAACAAATAATCATTAAACAAATAACAAATTTTATCCTTCTATTAATTGCTTTTTCTTTCTTATATTTTTTTATCATAACATCACCAATAGTATTAGTTTGGTCATTATTAATCAAATATTACATATAATTTATTGGTGATATAATGTATCAATTTATAATTCAAAATTATGTAGATAACTTAACAATTGATCAAATTATTAATTATGCAAAAAAAGAAAATATCAGTATTACACTTGACGAAGCAAATATAATTTATGATTATATCAAAAAATACTGGTTAATTTTTTATAAAGGTAATCCAAATGAATTATTAATAAAACTTAAAAAACGCATACGTCCCGACACATATAATAGTTTAATTAATTTATATCAAAAATATAAGAAGTTTTAATGCTTCTTATAATAATTAATAATATCTGTTTCTAAATCAGAGTTAAATTTTTTATTTTTTATCATATCAATTTCGAATTTATATGGTGGGTAAATATCAATATATGGTGTTTCTAATATTTTAGGGACATTTATTAATCTTTTATTGTATATAATACTAATTAGATTATTAAAGCCAAGATTGCCATAACCAAAATTAGCATGGCGATCTTTTTTTGATCCAACAATATTTTTACTATCATTAATGTGAATACATCCTATTTTATTAATTCCAATCATTTTATCAAATTCATCTAATAAACTATCAAAACTAGCAATATCATATCCTGCATCAGATAGATGACAAGTATCAAGACAAACACCAATTTGATCTTTTTTAATAACCAAGTCAATTATAGCTTTCAACTCTTCAAAACTACTACCTATTTCACTACCTTTACCAGCCATTGTTTCTAGCAAAATAGTAACAGTAGTATTTTCTAATATTTTATTAATGGCAAATCCAATATTTTTAATACCTACTTCTATTCCCAAACCAACATGATTACCAGGATGTAATACTAAATATTTTACCCCTAATTGTTCACATCTCTTACATTCACTAGTAATAAAACTAATTGAAAAATCATAACTACTGGGATTAGTATTATTAGCAAGATTAACAATATATGGTGCATGAACAATAATACTATTAATATCAATATTAAGTTCTTTCATCTTATCATGAGCTTGTGCAACCAACTCCCTTTTAAAGGGAAATCTCATTGTGTTTTGTGGTGCACCTGTATAAAACATAAAAGTATTACTCCCATAACTTAGAGCTTCATTTAAAGAACCTAATAATTCACTATCCTTCTTAAAAGATACATGTGAGCCAATTAATAACATACTATCACCTAACCAAATTATATCAAAAAAAAGAAACTATTTAAAGTTTCTATTTATTGAATTGGTGGGTTAATCCACATTTCCATCGATGTTGGTGGTTCGAGTACTCCATTACGGCAAAATACATCTACAAATACAACAGCATCCTTACTTAAATCTTTTTCAGCAATATGAGCAATACCACCATCTTCATCATCTTGCCCTTGAAGACAAATACCAAAATCACCATCCAGTGCTCTTACGACATAAGAGTACGAACTATACGCTCCACCAAACGGAGTATTAACTAAATCTTTTTCTAACAGTTCGTTTAATTCCTCTAGAGTCCAACGAAACTTCGTTGGATTATTAATAAGATAATCATTTCTAGCAGCATCAATTGCTACTCTCGCATTTGCTACAAAAGCATCTTTGCGAGTATCCACAAGGATATTTGATATTGTCAATATTGCTACTCCTGCTAATATACCTAATATAACAATAACTGCTAATAATTCTACTAAAGTAAATCCTTTTTTATTTCGCATTTTTACCTCCTCACATTATATACATTTAGTATAACATAATACCAAAAAAAGAAACTATTTAAAGTTTCTATTTTACTAATTATGCTCCAATCCATGCAGCAATTGTAGCAGGTTGACTAGCTGGAATAGCGCCACATGTTACGGCTTCTAATTCAACAGCATCTTTATTTAATGAATTTTCAGCAGTTTTATCAATTGAGCCATCTGCAGCTGCAGTACCTTGTAAACAAATACCAAATCCACCATCTTGTGCTCTTATTACATAAGAAGCAGCATCATATGCTCCACCAAATGGAGTATTAACTAAATCTTTTTCTAGTAATGCATTTAATTCAGTTAAAGTCCAACTCCATTTTGTTGGATTAGTAATCATATAATCATTTCTAGCTGCACTAATTGCTGCATTAGCATTTGCTACATAAGTATCCTTTCTAGCTCCAACCAAGATATTAGATATTGATAAAATAGCAACAGCTGCTAAAATACCTAATATAACGATAACCGCTAACAATTCTACTAAAGTGAAACCTTTCTTATTTCTCATTTCTTTTCCTCCTTATTTTATTATGTATTAATCGTAACACACCTAATTTTAAAATTCAAGTATTTGTGTAAATAATATGTCAATAAATAAGTGCTATTTCACATTATTAATATTTAAATCATTTTCTTTGACAAAACTATCTGTTTCTTCACCAGTTACCTCTCTAGCGTCTTCGCCAACACTATACATTTTAACATAAAAGACATTTTGACTGTTTTCTAGACAATACTTAACCTGACTTGTAGAATAATTATATTCATTCCCATCTGGATCGTCTATTACTGAAAAACCTACATTAGTAGCATTAATTGTATAACAATTTCCTGATTGAACAAATAGTCCTTCATATTTTTCTAACTTAGATTTGTATTTTGCTAAAGTAATCAACTCTTTGGCATCAGCAACAAATTTTTCTCTTTTACTACGATCAATCATATTAACAATATTAGGCGCTACAATAATAACTAATAATGCTAATATAGCAAGAACTGCCAACAATTCTATTAGAGTAAATCCTTTTCTATTTTTCATTTCACATCTCCTAACAAGTTAAATCAGTTACACAACGATCAAGTTCAGCATCTATTTCTGAACCAAAATCTTTGGCATTAGTCGCATCACTTCGCAAAATGCCAAATACTAAAAACATTGCTAAACCCAACATCAAAACAATAGCATAAACAATTGTCGTAAAAGCAAATCCTTTATTATTCAACATCCATATCACCTATTATCTAAATTATAACAAAAACACTCAAAAAAAGATATACTTTATTTTAGTATATCCATAAATTTTGTAATCATATCTAGATTGTTAGTAAAACGATCCAACTTATCTTTAGGCGTTAATTTGTAGTCTTGTTTCATCTTTTCTTCAAATAATTTAAAGTACAAATTATTACGATTTAAATACTTGTACCAATAGGAATTTTCTCTTAAATACTTTTGAAAATTAGGAAGACTTTTAATTCGATACTGAACATCAATATTCATTAATCATCAAAGTACTTATACATTGGTCTAGGTTCATATGTATCCCTTGTTGAAGTACCCTTTCCTTTAGAAAATAAATCTTGTAATACATCTATTCCTTTTTGAATACTAGTTATTCCATTTTGTACTTGAGTTAGATCCATACCTTTTAATGTATTAAATATTTGTTTAAATCCTACTTCAGAAGCAGCTGTTGTCGCTACTTTTTCTCTTTGATAATTATTATTATATTGTTTCCATATATCATTATCTTCACCATATAAATCATACATTTCATAAAACTTTTGCCAAGTCATTTTACCATTATTAACATAACTAGCCAAACTAGGTTTCGTTTTTACAAATTCTCTAAAACCCTCTTTTGTCATATACTTCACCTAATAAATAATATGCTAAATGTCTAAAATATTATCTATTTCTTTTAACGTTTCATCAATTTCTAATAATGATACTTGGTGATTATTATTGTTATCATTAATTTTAATTTCACGTTTTATAACAGGTTCTTCTTCTAATTGTTCTATTTCTTCTATAGGAGAAGAGTTGATATCTCTAGGTTTCTCTTTTTCAATATCATCTATTTTAATAAAAGCATCGATTACTTTACCTTTGGCAATATTACTACCAGTTTTATAACGATCTGATATTGCAATCTCACTACCTTTAACATAATTAATATCATTTGTGATTACGCCAAACGTTACTCTTACATCAGTAATAAAAGTTCTTAATATTTGATATGGATTAGTTTTTACTGCTTTAATGATTGCTAATCCTCTTCTTGCTCTTACCATTTTATCAAATTCTATTAGTTTAACTCTTTTAGCGGTACCATTAGTTGTAAATATTGTTATATATTCATAAGTTGTGTTAAATGGATTAACCGAAACAACCAAATCATTTTTTAGAGATGCTGATTTAACACCACTACTTCTAATTCCTGAAATTGGTACTTCACTTTGATCAAACCAAAGACCATATCCTTCTTTAGTCGCTACAAATATTTCTTTGTCATTAACAAATGCATTAATTACTTCATCATTACTTTTTAATTTCATACAGACAATTGGTTTAGAATAACGACTAGCTTTAAATTCTTTTAAACTAGTTTTTTTAATCATTCCTAGTTTAGAGGCAATAATAATTTCTTTATTATCATCAAAACTAGTAACTGGTATTACACTAACTACTTGTTCTAATTCCTCAATCTTAACCAAATTACTAATATGTTTACCTAATTGTTTCCATTTAATATCTGGTATTTCATGAACTGGAATATATAAATAATTCCCAAGATTAGTAAACAATAATACTGTGTCTAAAGTATTCAATTGATATAATCCAATTACATAATCTCCTTCTTTTACTAAAGGATCATCTTCATTAGCCATATATCCACGTTTACTTGTTCTTTTAACATAACCATCTTTAGTAATTAATACAACAACATCTTCTTTTGTTATTAAATCAGTTGTATCTATTTTTATATCTTCAATTTCATCTCTTATTTCAGTTAATCGCGGATTAGCATATTCTTTCTTTATTTTTCTTAATTCTTCTTTCATAACATCTTTTAATGTTTCCTCATCATCCAATATTTTTTGTAATCCATTAATAATTAATCGCAAATTATCAAGTTCTTCTTGCAATAATGTAACATCAGTATTAGTTAGTTTATAAAGTTGTAACATTACAATAGCTTCAGCTTGAATCTCAGTAAATTGGAATTCCATTACCAAGTTTTCTTTAGCATCAACTTTATTTTTACTAGCTCTAATAACTCTAATTACTTCATCTAGAATTGAAATTGCTTTAATTAAACCCTCAACAATATGATATCTTGCTTTAGCATGATCTAAATCAAATTGAGTACGTTTTGTAATAACTTCTTTTTGATGTTCAATATAACTATCAAGAGCATCCAAAATAGATAATTGTTTAGGTCTACGGTTAACAATTGCAACCATATTGTAATTATAAGAAACTTGTAAATCAGTATTTTTATATAAATAGTTTAATATTAAATCTTTATTTGCATCTTTTTTGACATCAATAGCAATTCTAAGACCATCTTTATCTGATTCATCTCTAACTTCGACAATACCATCAATTTTATGATCCAATCTAATTTCATCTATTTTACGAACAATTAATGCTTTATTTGTTTCATAAGGAATTTCATGAACAATAATTTGATTGTTCTTTTTATCATCAATAAATTCTGTTTTAGCGGTTACAATAACTCTACCACGCCCAGTTGCTAATGCTTCTTTGATTCCTTCTTTACCTGAAGCGATACCCCCAGTTGGAAAATCAGGACCTTTAACGATATCTAAAATGGTATCTAAATGGCAATTAGGAGAATCTATTCTTTTAACTGTTGCATCAATTACTTCACCTAAATTATGAGGTGGAATATTAGTTGCATATCCTGCTGATATTCCGTTAGCCCCATTAACTAATAAATTAGGAAATTTAGCTGGCAAGACAGTTGGTTCTAAGGTTGTATCATCAAAGTTAGGTGCAAATAATACTACATCTTTATCAATATCTTTTAATAATTCTAATGCTATTTTTGATAGTCTTGCTTCTGTATAACGATAAGCAGCAGGCGGATCTCCATCAATTGATCCATTATTACCATGCATATCAATATACATTGTTTTCATTTTCCAATATTGACTCATTCTTACCATTGCATCATATATAGAAGAATCTCCATGAGGATGGTATTTACCAATAACATCCCCTACTGTTTTCGCGCTTTTACGATACGCTCTATCGTGCGTATTTTTTTCTTTATACATTGAATATAATATTCTTCTTTGAACAGGTTTTAGTCCATCCCTAACATCTGGAATCGCACGATCCTGGATTATATATTTAGAATATCTACCAAAACGCTCACCCATAATTTCTTCTAATGAGTAATCAAATATTTTTTCAATAATATTTTTCATGTTGTATCACCATATTAATTATAACATGTATTAACAAAAATAGTAAATTATGAAAAAGAAAAAGATATCATCTGATATCTTATTCAATTCCTCCACCACTACCACTGTAATCAACATATGATTCTTGGAATACTTCGGAATATGGTCCATAATAATTCTTTTTACTTACTACTCTTATCGCACGTACTTTATAATAATATGTTCCGTATTCTAAGT
>CAZNQV010000012.1:0-21219 GCA_964575655.1 uncultured Muribaculaceae bacterium
CTTCGACAATAAATAATTCATTTATTTTAGCATTTTTAGTTTGAGCTGGAGTTAATTTTCCACTTAATTGGGATTGACCTTTTTTATTTTTACCGTTTCTAACTTCTTCTCTTGCTTTTCTAGCAGCTTCTTTTGCTAATTTGCTTTTTAAACATTTTTCAATAATATCAGTCGCTACTTTTTTATTTTCTTCAAGGAAAAACTTTACTTTTTCATATGTTAAAGCTTCGACAACACTTTTGGCAACTGGTGTACCTAACTTACCTTTAGTTTGTCCTTCAAATTGTAATAATTCTTCTGGTATTTTTAGACTAACTATTGCAGTAATACCTTCTCTAACATCAGTTCCTTCAAACGGTGTATCTTTTGCTTTAATAAATCCATTATCTTTAGCATAATCATTAAAAACTCTCGTTAACCCTGTTCTAAATCCAACTTCATGACTACCACCATCAACAGTTTTAACATTATTAACAAATGAGATAATATTTTCATTGTAAGAATCAGTATATTGGAAAGCTATATCAACTTCAATATCATTTTTACTTCCTACAAAATTAAAAACTTTATGTAACGCATTTTTATCTTCATTAATATAATTAACAAATGAAATTAAACCATCATCGTAACAATATTTAACAGATTTTTGATCTTCTTCATCTATTACTTCAATCGTTAAACCTTTAATTAAAAATGCTGATTCTTGCATTCTTTCACATATCGTTGTATACGAAAATGTTATATTTCCAAATATTTCTGGGTCTGGTAAAAATCTAACCATTGTTCCAGTCCGATTAGTTGTTCCAATTTTTTTTAATTGATTCTTAACATGACCACCATTTTCAAAACAAATGAAGTACTCACCTTTATCTTTTTTAATAGTTACTTCCATCCATTTAGATAGTGCATTAACTACTGATGCTCCAACTCCATGTAGTCCACCTGATACTTTATATCCTTCAGTTTCAAATTTACCTCCAGCATGTAACACAGTATAGACAACTTCCGGCGTTGATTTGCCACTGGCGTGCATTCCAACTGGCACTCCACGACCACTATCCTCAATACTAATACTTTTATCTTTATGAAGAATGATTTTAATATAATCACCAAAACCATTTATTGCTTCATCAATTGCATTATCCACAATTTCCCAAACTAAATGATGTAACCCTCTTCGATCAGTTGAACCAATGTACATGCCAGGTCTTTTTCTAACTGCTTCTAATCCTTCTAATATTTTAATACTGTCTTCATTATATTTAAGTGCCATACTATCATCTCCATTTTTAATTATATCAAATTTATTAAATTTTTTCATTAAATCCATTAATATATTGATAATCATCATTTTTAAAAAAGTGTAACTAATATAAAATCACACTCTTTATTTCACAACATAGTTTATACCAAAAGCCTATTTATTTCTTTTCTTTACAAATGGTTGTTCAATTTTGCTTAAATTACTATTTCGATACATTTTTATTCCTGTAATTTCACCGCCAAACCAATTTGGAATATTAAAATTTCCTGCTTGTTCAATGCTATCGAATTCTACTTCAACCGTTCTTAGGCCTAGTAGATTATCTTGATACACATCATATTCAGCAATTAAATTATCATCAATTGGAATTAAATATCTTGTCTTTTTGACAACTCCTTTAATATTTTTCATATAAAAGAAATATGTTGTCTCATCAATTTCTTTTTCTACTTCTTCACGAACTAAACCATTTCCTGATTTAATTGTATAAAAATATCTATCATTTTCTTTTCTAACTCTGATATCTGGTTCAAATAACACATATCCTTGAGTTATTTCTAATTTTTTATACCTATCTAATTGATAGGGAAAACCATCTGTTAAAAACTTTCTTTCTATTTCCATACTATTTCTTACCTACTTCCTTTTTCAAATCATATAATATTTTTAACGCTTCAATCGGCGTTATTTCTAATGGATTAATCTCCTTAATAACATCCTCAATTTTATTTGTTTCCTCAACTTGAGTATCTAAAAACAAACTTGTTTGCATAAACTCTACTTCTTTTTGATTACCATGTTCATAAATACTAAGAATTTCATCAGCACGTTTAATAACTGACTGAGGTATATCAGCTAAGGAAGCTACATGAATACCATAACTTTTATCAACTGGGCCATTCTTAATTTTATGTAAAAAAGTTATACGCTTATTTTCTTCAATTGCACTTACATGAACATTTTTCAAAAATTGTAAATCTTTTTCTAACAATGTTAATTCATGGTAATGTGTTGAAAACAATGTTTTACATTTTACTTCGTCGTGGACATATTCAAGTATTGCTTGTGCTAATGAAATACCATCATAAGTTGCTGTTCCTCGCCCTAATTCATCAAATAATATTAAACTGTTTATAGTCGCATTAGTGATAGCATTATTTGCTTCTTTCATTTCGACCATAAACGTTGATTCACCACTAACCAAATCATCACTTGCCCCAATTCTAGTAAAAATCTTATCAAATATTGGTAAAGAAGCTTCTTTGCAAGGAACAAAACTACCCATTTGTGCCATTATGATAATTAATGCCAACTGTCTCATATATGTTGATTTACCAGACATATTAGGACCAGTTATTAACAAAATATTTGTCATTTCATTCATTACTATATCATTTGGTACATAAGCGTCTTTATTTACTTTTTCAATAACTGGATGCCTACCATCTTTTATATTAATAACTCGAGCATCAACTAATGTTGGCCTAACATAATTATTTTCTTCAGCAACTGTTGCCAACGATTGTATAACATCTACTTCAGCAATAATATTTGCTATTTCTTGAATTTTAGGAATATATTTTTTTACTTCCTCTTTAATCTTTAAAAATATTTCATATTCCATTGCTATTATTTTTTCTTCAGCATTTAAAATTAACTCTTCTTTTTCTTTCAATATTGGTGTAATGAATCTTTCAGCGTTAGCCAATGTTTGTTTCCTGGTATAACCAAATTCTTCTTTAATTAATGACATACTTCCTTTTGATATTTCAATATAGTATCCAAAAACACGATTGTAACCAACTCTTAAATTTTTTATACCAGTTCGTTCTCTTTCTTCCTGCTCCATTTTTATAATAAAGTCTTTCCCACCACTAGACTCTTCTTTTAAGATATCTAAATCATTATTATACCCAGATTTTATTAAATTACCTTCTCTTAATGTAACTGGAGCATCATCATTAATTGAATTATCTAACAAATTATACAATTCTTCTAATGGATCGAAAGATTTATCATATTTTAGTTCACTTAATATTCTTTTAATTACTGGTAAAGTTTTAATAGAATTTCTCAATTGAATTAAATCCCTAGCATTCAAATTGCCATAGCTAATTCTTCCTGATAATCTTTCTAAATCATAGATTTGATTTAATTGCTCTTTTAGTTCTTCTTTTAAGATAAACTCAGTTAATAATAAACTAATCAAATCATATCTTCGATTAATTTTATTAATATCAATTAATGGATTCAAAATATAATGTTTTAAAGTTCTAGCCCCCATAGCAGTTTTAGTTTTATCTAACAACCATAATAAAGAATAAGTTCTATCATGTGAACGAATCGTTTCAACTAATTCTAAATTCCTTTTCGAATGAATATCCAATAATAAATACTCACTTTTATTAATTATTTCTACTTTTTTTAAATGAGTTAATAAATTCTTTTTAGTTTCGTTTAAGTAAGATAATAAATGTTTAACCGATGTAATAATTCTTAAATCTTTTATTTCATCATACATATAGTTATAAAAGCTATCTTCTAATAAATCATCATTAATATTTACTAATATTGCATAACTATTGCGTAATATATCAACTATTTCACGAGAAATTTTATCGTTCACTATTATTTCTTGAACACCAATTCTAGCAATCTCGTTAATTAATGCTGTTTTATCATAATCTACTATGGTTGCATAAAAATCACCGGTTGAAATATCAGTATAACTAATTACATAAGAGTATTCAAAATCATAGATACTCCCAATATAATTATTGTCTTTTTCATCAAGTGAAGCACCATCCATAATTGTTCCCTTAGTAATAACTTGAGTAATACCCCGTTCTACAACTCCTTTGTTATTAGGCAAAGATAATTGCTCACATATTGCGACCTTATATCCTTTATTAACTAATTCCTCAGCATATCCTTGATAAGCATGAAATGGTACGCCACACATTGGTACTCGTTCATCAAGACCACTATTGCGTCCTGTCAAAGTCAATCCAAGTTCCTTATTACCAATAAGAGCATCTTCAAAAAACATTTCATAAAAATCACCAAGTCTAAAAAATACCAAGCTATCTTCGTATTTATCTTTTATTTCCATATATTGTGTCATCATTGGTGCCAATTTATTTCTGTCAACTTCACTGCGTTTCATACTACCCACCTATCAATAGTATAACAAAAAAAAAGATAGTAATCTATCTTTTTCGAATTCTAGAATAAACTTTATGAGATCCTAATTCTAAGTCTTCAAAATGTTCTTTTACTTCAGCAATTGTAGTTTTCACATAGTTAACTTTTTGACTAATTAATTCTTCTTCTTCCGTTCTTGCTGCATCATAAATAATCTCATAGTGCTCCCCATAATATTCCTTTAATGTTTTTCGTGTCATCGCCGGAAATATCTCTATTCGATATTCCCCCATCCTTTTAAACAAAACATATGGTTTAAGCGTATCAATATTTGGTGTTTTTTGAGTTTGCGGTAACAAATAAACCAACCTTTCATCATCAAATATTAACTTTTCTTTCATAAAACTTCCTTTCATTATTTATCTTTAAGTTCATTAATCACTTGTTCTACATTTTTTGCTTCTATAATTATTATATTATAATTTTCTTTTTCTTGCAACTTTATTGCTTCTTGATAGTTTTCTCCAGTCGGTACAATAAATATATCGCATCCAGCTTTTACTGCGCCTGGAAGTTTATATTCAACACCACCAATTTCCAATACATTACCTAATTCATCAATTGCACCAGTACCTGCTATCTTTCGACCCTTGGTGATACTTTCTTCTTCTAATTTATCATATATATTAAGTGCTAGCATTAATCCACCAGAAGGTCCGCTTTCTCTAGCATTGAAATCAAAACTTATTTTTGGATTAGTACGATATGTTTTATCTTCGTAAGCATAAATTCCCGTTATTACTTGATCATTTAATTGATACAATTTAGCATAACAATTAAGTTCCTTTTTATTTCGTTCAACTAATAACTTAATTGATTCACCATCTTTTTTATTAGATACTATTTCACGATATTCATTTAAATTGTTAATTCTAACGTCATCAACATTAATGATTGTATCACCAGTTTTTAAATTAGTATTTGCTTTTCCATCAACATACAGTATTTTTATTTTAGTATCTATAACATCAATTTCCTTGCCAGCCAAAGTATATGCCACATAAGTAGCGTTTGCTACCGACTCATATAAATACATTTTATCACGCATTTCATAATCTTTAGTTGTCTCATTATCATATTTTATGCTGTCTTTTTTAATTAATTCTTTATTGAACAATTTACCATATACATATGTTATTGTTGTCCCTTTTAACTCTTGAACATATGAGAAATTAAAACTACCATCAATATCATGTTGATTTTCAATAGTAACACGATTATTAATATTTAGAATGCCACCACCTGTAATAATATAATATGGAACTGGCATAGTAATTATAATAGTAAATATAATAATTAAAAGTATAAATTTATAGTCTTCTTTAATAAGTTTTGTTATTTCATTCAATAGTTTTTTCATTTCTTTTTCTCCCAATTTAATTATAACATTTATTGAGGTGCTTATGCGTAAATTAATATCATTCTTTACATTAATATCTATTCTAACATTCCTAATCGCTATTTTTTTATATTCAAACAATATTGGTAATGCTGTTAATTTTAGTTTTACATTATGGAAAGAAAATTTATTCCCGTCATTGTTTCCTTTTTTTATTATATCCTCTTTATTAATAAATATTGGTTTTGTTGATTTCATTAGTGAAATGTTTAAAAATATTTTTAATAGATTTTTAGGAGTACCAAAAGAAGCTTCATTCGTTTTCTTTTTGAGCATGTTATCTGGATATCCCAGTAATGCTAAATATTTAAAAGATTTACTTGATAAAAAACAAATAACAGTTATTGAGGCATCAAAAATATTAAATTTCACATGTTTTCCTAATCCGTTATTCGTTGTTAATACTATTGGTATCATGTTTTATAATAATCTTAAAATTGGAATAATTATTCTAATTAGTCACTACATCGGTAATATAATAACAGCCTTATTATTTAAAAGTAAAACTCATTACACTAAATCAGAGCCAATCAATTTATTAATAAGTATTAAAAAATTTAACAAAAAAATAAATAGTACTAATATTTTCTATGTACTACTTAATTCAATTATTGAAAGTATTAAAACTTTAATTATCATTTTCGCAACAATCAGTTTCTTTTTAATATTTTTAACAATACTATCGAGTATATTTAATTTAAATGAACCATATAATGCAATAATCTCAGGAATAATTGAAATGACTACTGGTTTAAAATACATTAGTACATCAACACTTAATGTAAATTATAAAGTATTAGTATCAACATTTTTCATCGCATTTGGCGGTTTATCTATTCATGGTCAAATTTTAAGTGTTTTAAAAGATTATAAAATATTATATTTCAAATTTTTCCTATATCGCATTGTTCATAGTATCATAGCTAGCATAATTTGTTATGCTATTATGGTTCTACAACTATTTCTATAGGATGAGCGATTCTAAATCCATAATCAGGATTAGTCGTATTCTTTTCGTAATATGAAATATCAATCAATAATAAGTTATAATCATCATCTAATGGCTGGATACTCATATTAATACCACCAAAAATAATATTATTTTTATTTGGTATTTCATAATCAATATCATCATAAGTAATTATTTTTGAATTTTGATTAAGTGTTAGTATTTTGGTTAAACTAGTATTATCCGGTGTGGAAAGTGATATATAACAGGTAAAATCTTCACAATAAGTATCACTCTTTACTTCGTTTTTTAACAAATCATCTTCAATAGTTTTTAACAAAGTATTTTTAAAAACAATCATATCTTTTGCAAATAATTCATTGGCAGCTTTTCGTCTAACCGATAAAACAGTTTCTAACATCGCTACTACAAATAACGCTAAGATTGCAAAAGAAAGAATTAATTCTACTAAAGTCATTCCCTTATTATTTAGTTTCATTTGTTTCACTTTCTTTCATTGTAAATTTTTTTACTAGTATTTCATTGAATTTACCTTTTTTGTATATTTTCATATCAAAAGATGTTTTTGAGGAATAATCATAAACCCAATAATTACCACAATTAAGTGTTACATAAATATTATTATCTTTCTTAGTAATAAAACTATCATCATTACAATACTGTTCTGGATCAAACGGATTAATTATTTTATGTGTAATTCCAGTTTCATTTAGTTTACCAATACTAATTTTTTCTTCATTATTGATACCAGATTGAATATCATATATCGTCGCATAATGAGTTAGAGATATCACAGTATATTGCATAGCATTAAATCGTTCATTACGTTGAATTAGTAATGCAACTACCCAAATAATAATACACGCCATTAACATTAAACATGAAAAAATTAGAAAATCAAATTCAATTAAATATTTATTATTTTTCATTGCCATATACCGCCAACATCTTTTTATAAATTTCTGGTTCTACAATGTTAATTGAATTAATGGCTAGCTCCAATGAATCTTTGTAATTACCTTTAAAAAATTGCTTTGATGCATCATCCAATCCGCGATCGATATCTAAATTTAACGGACGATAACGATTACCATAAACAATAATCATTTCCGATATTTTAGCTGTTTTAACCATTTCATTGGCCGTATTATATAGTTTTAATGCTAAATCTCGTGCTGTATCTACTCTAATATTTAATGTTTTAATAGTTATTGGAGTCTTATTTAATTCTTTTATTACTTCTTCAATAGCTTCATTAGCTTCAGTCAATTCAATGAAATAATTATTAGAAATTAATGGTAACTTATAACTACGCATCTTAGCTTTACATTTTTTTAATAACATTGTAATTTCATCTAATTGTTCTCTAGCTCGTTCTTCATCATCTTGCAAACTACCAAGATTTTTTAAACAATCATCCAGTGAAATTTCAATATCTTTTAATCTATTTGATAAGAAAATTATATCTTTTTTTAACTTACTATATGGCTTTACCTGATTTTTTAAATCACTTATTACCACATTATAATTAGTATTAACATCCAATAAGTCTTTTTGAATAATCTGTAAATACTCTAAGTCATGATCTGACAAATTATACATGCTTTTTATATCATCTATTTGTAAATAAACATCACTAACAATACCATTAATCTTTAATATTTTATCTTTAAAGTCTTTGACTGTTTCATCAAATATTTTACGACTTCTTTTTTCATGACTAAACTCACTAAATAGACTATCCAAGTAGTCTAAGAAAGTTTTTAATTCAAAACTGCTTGAATCAATATTTAATATTTTTAATTTATCAGAAATAGTATTAAGTTTTTTAGTTATTTCTTTCAAATTATAATCAACTTTTAAATAATCTAAAGGATATTTTTTTTCAATCATTTTAGAATAAATGTCTTCAATTTCTTTCATTCTAGACGGAATAATAGTATAAAGTAATAAAACAATATCCGGTACTTCGTCAACAATTACGCCTATATGGGCAATCATTTCATCTAAAACCTTTACAATTGCAATTATTTCGTGATAATCATTTCTTTCCATGACTTCTTCGAAATCTTGAAATTTACGCTCAATATTCTCAAATTGCAATTCAATGTATTTATATGCTTCACCATAAGCATCTTTATTGTTTTTAAATGTTTTCTCTAACTCACGATATCTATTTTTTAATTTAGTTACAATAGAGCGATTGCGTTCTTCACTCATTGTAATTTCACGGATTTCTTCTAATAAGTTATCTGTAGCAGTACGAACCTTATATATTTCCATTTCTAATTTATCAAGACTTTCTTTAGCACCTTTTATATCTTTAGATTCTAATTTATCATCTACTTCAATAATCATATCAGTTAAAACAGAGTATCTTTTTGTTTTAATGATTTCAAAACGATCATTCCAAGATTTATACTTATGCTCTAATTCACTATTCTTTACAACAGCATCTATTTTTGATAATTCTGACATTACCGGAGTAGATACTATCAAATTACGTTCTCTTTCTAATTGCTCTACTTCTTTTTTTATTCTTTGAATAGTTTTAGTACGAGCAAGCAAAAAGAAAACAATAACGCTTATAAACGCTACAACACCAAATGCTATTAAATAAATAGTTACTGTATCCATAAGCCTAGTCACCTACTATGTCTATAATAACACAAAACATATCGAATAGACAATAATAGTTAATAAAAAAATCTCATAAGAGATTTTTAAGATAATTGATTAAATTGTTTAATTCCCCAAGTATTAAGAACTATTTTTAATATGATATTAACTAATATAAAGAAACCAATAACTAATAAAGCATAGACATTATACACTAAATTTATATTAGTATATACTACCACGACAATTGCAACAATAAATATCGCTACAAAAATGGCAATACCGGCCGAAGCACTTTGTTTTACTACTTGAGCATCATTTTGAAAATCAAATTTTGGAAATAGTAAATTAATAATTAATCCTAAATATGAAGCAAATAATGTAAAAACAATAATTAATGCTATCAAAGTTAATACTTCAATCAAATGTAATTTGAAATTAAATGATAACACTAAGATAGACAATATACAAACCGGAACATTAACAATTAAATTAACTAATGCCTTTGCTCTAAATATTTTTTTTGTCTTAACTGGTAGTGATTTTAAAAACCACAAGTTATTACCTTCTAATGAAATAGAGCTAGCCGTTGTATTATCTAAAGCACATACTGCAATCACCAAAATACTAATTATTTCAATCGGTTTTATCGAAACTGCGCCATCAAACAAACTACTGATAATATCAGGTTTAAATATGGTAGCAATAGCAAATATTAATAATAGAATTGAACCAAATGCGGTATTTAAAACATACACTGGTGATGTAAAAAACCTTTTACATTCCTTCTTAAACAGAGCTTTAGTTTGACTATTAGTAATCAATGTTTTCATTTCATAATTTGATTTAATTTTTACTTTTTTCAAGTTATGAATAACTTTAAAATAACTCTTTGATAAAATAACTATAAATAGAATAGTTACAATAATGTTATACACTATAAAGTATAGTAAATTAATATTGTTATCAACTAACATAATCTGATTAATGGCATATATAGGATATGACAAATACTTCATGATTATTTCAATTTGATTAACATTATTTACTAAAGCAGTTAAAACATTTTGAATCGACATAGATAAATACAATACACCAAATACTAGAACTATTGAAAAAACCATTTCAAATAAGTTTTTAATACTAAACTTAGAAGTAATATATGCTATTAAATAACCAATTAAACTAGCAAGAATTGTCGGTACTAAAGGTAAAAACAAAGTTATTAGAATAATTATAGGATAAAAACTAACAGCAACTGAAACATTTTGTACATAAACAATAATTGCCGGTATAAAAATAAATAAAGAAATTACAAAATTAACTAAAAATAGTTTTAATACCCTAGCAAACAGTATTGTTTTAGGACTAATAGGCATTGATAACAATAGATCATTATCCTTACAATCAAACAAAGTATTTTTAGCAGTATACATACTAAAATAAATTGTTGAAACATAAACAAAGAAAGCAAATACTGATAACATCATTTTTTGCAATTGATATTTTTGTAAAAAATCATACAAACCATTAGCATAGGTAAACATTGTGACTACCAGATTGCCAAAAATGAATAAAAAGAAAATCCCATAAATTAGTAGTTTTGATTTGGGTATTTTTCTTAGTTTATTTATCCCAAATCCATTAATAAAAGATATTTTTAATAAACTTAATAAATTATTCATTTGTCAACTCCAAAAAGACATTTTCCAAACTTTTATCACCTTTGATTTGACTTAATTTACCCATTGCTATAATTTCACCATTTTTAATAATTGCTACATTATCGCACAATTTTTCTACAACTTCTAATACGTGAGAAGAAAAGAAAATTGCCGTTCCATTATCACATAATTCTTTCATTATTTCTCTTAAAGTATGTGTGGATTTTGGATCAAGTCCTACAAATGGTTCATCTAAAACCAGTAATTTAGGGTTATGAAGTAATGCCCCAATAACAACTAATTTTTGTTTCATTCCATGGGAATAACTACTAATTAAATCACCTAAATTAGGTAATATTTCAAACATTTTTGCATATTTTTCAATTTGTTTTTCCCTAGTTTTTTCATCTACTTTATAAATATCACTTACAAAATTCAAATACTCAATTCCTTTTAATGATAAATAAATATCTGGGTTATCAGGAATATAAGCTATCTTTTCTTTACATAAAATAGGATCATCCTTAATAGAGACATTATCAATCAAAATGTCCCCCGAATCAAAATCATGAATTCCTACAATTGCTTTAATTAATGTTGTTTTCCCTGCTCCATTATGACCAATAAAACCAAATATTTCACCTTTTTTAACTTTCAAACTAACATCTTTAATTGCTATTTTTTTACCATATTTCTTAGTAACTTTTTCTACTTTTAACATTTTACCTCCTTAAAATTATCAGGTATTTCTTTGAATACCATTTTTATTTTTTTAACCGGATGAACAAACTCCAAATAATACGCACAAAGCATTAATTGTGGATAGTTATCATCACCATATTTTTTATCACCAACCAAAGAATGATTAATATTACTAAACTGAACTCTGATTTGATGATGTCTTCCTGTTTTTAATAAAATATCTACTAAAGATTTATTGTTTTGCTCATCTAATACTTTATACTCAAGACAAGCATATTTACCTTTATCTTTAGTTGTTATGTACGACATTTTTTCTTTTTCATCTTTAGCTAAATAGTTTTCTAAGATTCCTTCTTTTTTATCAAAGATACCATTAACAATTGCTAAATACTTCTTAATCATCTTACCATCTTTTATATCTTGTGATAATCTTGCAGCTGCTTTTGAAGTTCTTGCAAAAACCATTATACCACTTGTGGGTCGGTCTAGCCGATGAACTAATCCAAGATATACATTACCAGGTTTGTTATACTTTTTTTTGATATAATCCTTCAACATATTAAGCATATCAAGATCATTAGTTTCATCTTGCTGCGATAGTATGTTTTCTGGTTTAATCACTACAATAATATGATTATCCTCATATAATATTTTTAAATTTTGCATATTATCACCAATATAATTGTATCATTAATATTAATTAAAAAAAAGATACTGAGCCATAATTACACAAAAAAACTTGATAATTCAAGTTTAAAAGCTTTTATTTTTTAAGAAAATTGGAATATCAATTTCAGTTGGCTCTTCGCCACTTTCATCTTCATCATCATCAAAATAATCTTCATCTTTTTTAGATTTAGGTTTTTCAATAGCAGTTGAATTATATAAAGGTTTCTGCTTTTTATCAAATCCAGTTGCAATAACTGTAACAATAACTTCATCAGTAAGATTTTCATTGATAACTGAACCAAATATAGTATTAATATCAGTATTAGCTGCAGCTCTTACTACTTCAGCAGCTTGTTCAGCTTCAAACAATGTTAAGTTAGTACCACCAGTTATATTGATGATTGCATCAGTGGCACCAACAATTGAAGTTTCTAGCAATGGACTTGATACTGCTTGTTTTGCAGCTTCAATCGCTCTATCTTCACCCATACCAATACCAATACCAATAATTGCATTACCTGATTTCTCCATAACAGTCTTAATATCAGCGAAATCTAAGTTAACTAATCCAACAACAGCAATTAAATCAGAAATAGATTGAACACCACGTAATAATACATTATCTACTTCTTTAAATGCATCTAGCATTGGGGTTGTTTTATCAATAATTTCTCTTAATCTATCATTTGGAATAACAATTAAAGTATCAACATGTTTCTTTAATTCATCTAGACCTGTCATAGCATTATCGGTTCTTCTTCTTCCTTCAAATGAGAAAGGTCTAGTAACTATTGCTACTGTTAAGGCTCCTAAGTTTTGTGCAATTTCAGCAACTATCGGTGCAGCTCCAGTTCCAGTTCCACCGCCCATACCACAAGTAATAAATATCATATCAGCACCTTCAAGGGCTGCTTCAATATCTTTCTTTGATTCTAATGCTGCTTCTCTTCCTATTTCAGGATTAGCTCCTGCTCCTAAGCCTTCAGTCAAAGTACTTCCTAATTGAATTTTCTTTTCTGCTTTTGAAGCATTTAAAACTTGTAAATCAGTATTGGCAACGATAAACTCAACACCTCTTACACCAGCATCAATCATTCTATTAACGGCATTACCACCGCCACCACCAATACCAACTACTTTAATCTTCGCTAATTGGTCTACCATTGATAAATCAAACATATTATCTCTCCTTATTCGAAAAATCGTTCAAAAATTTTACCTAATACACTAGAAACTCCTACTTTTTTTCTTGGAGCCATCATTTCTTCAATTTGTGTATCAGTAAACATTGTATACATTTTTTCTCTACCTTCTAATTTTTCAATTAAATACTTTATTGTCCCATAACAACTAGAATATATATTATCACGAATACCTAAAGTATTCATATTTAAAACCATTGCATTTTTAACAAATATATCATCTACTAATGAATCAACACCAGTCATATCTGTTATACCACCTGTAATTATTATATAACCAATTTCTTTATTTGTTAAGTTATTTATATATCTTTTAATAATCTTAAGCATATCAACAATTCTAGATTCTATTACATCTGCTAATTCATATTGATTTATCTCTATTTTAACATTAAATTTATTAACAAGTCTATAAGTTTCTTCTTGATCAGCATATTTCTTATTAGCAACAGCAAAATCTTGTTTAATATTAGGTAAATCTTTTTTATTAACTTTATAAACAAAGTCAATATCATTATCTATTCTATTAGACCCAATATCTAATATTTGATTCTTAATCATAATTCCTTTATTAAAAATTGATATATTAGTAGTTTCACTACCAATATTAACCATAACTATTACCTGTTTATCTAAGTCATTATTTTTAACAGCATAATAATCACCAATAGCTGAAAAACTAACATCAACTACCTCAATATTTAATAATTTAAATACCCCTACAACTGATAATAAGTTTTTCTTCGGAACTGTCGTCACAACAGCTTTAACAGTTAATTCTTTCCCGCTCATTCCAATAGGATTTCTCACAACTTTATTTTTATCAATACTATATTCAACCGGTGAAACAGTAACAACCTCAGTCACCTTATCTTTTATTTCTTTAATAGCATCTTGTAAGCATAAATATATATCATTACCAGTTATGGTATTATCGACTTCATTAATTTTGGTCTTACCACTTTTAATTGCTAATTCACGATTATTTGATGGAATAATCGCAACTACTTTGTCAATTTTAGTACCTAATTTACTTTCTATTTCTTTAAGCCCTTTTTTTATAGCATTAGAACACAAAGTAGCATCTGTGATAAGTCCTTTTTTTACACCTTGTGACTTAACACATACCGCTGCCAAAACATTTAATTTATTTCTATATTTTTCTAAAGTAATGATTTTGATATTGTCAGAACCAATATCAACACCGGTATAAATGTTTCTCATGATATCCCTCGTATTCTTAAATAAATTATACAATAATCATCATTAAAAAACAATAAAAAAGAAAACCACCTTTGTTTCCAAAGATGATTTTTTATCTATTGTTCCAAAAATTCTTTATTCTTTCCCCTATAAAAAATAATAATTAATAGGATAGTTATAAGATTGATAAGTGAAATTACATCAAATACATTATGATATACATCTAATAGTGAAATATCCTTAAATAAATTAAAAATAAACTTATAAATCTTATCACCATAATAAATTCCTATTGCAAAAAAAGTTTGAAAGATACTCATTGATATCTCACGATAACCTTTTGTAAATGGTTGCATCGCTAAACCTATTAAAATATTATAAGTTAAACCATATCCGAAACCATTTAAACTATATGCCAAAAATAAAATAATCGGATTATTAGTTATTCCTACTAACAAAGAAAAGC
The DNA here is from genome assembly GCA_964575655.1 of uncultured Muribaculaceae bacterium. GTDB lineage: Bacteria > Bacillota_I > Bacilli_A > RF39 > UBA660 > DAOPMC01. The sequence continues at coordinate 15,363 of CAZNQV010000012.1, forward strand.
CCAATGATAAAACAAGTCCTAAAACTAAAGTCTTTTTAACTCCAATTTTATTTTTTAAATATATTCCTGCCAAAACACCGGCAATTAACTGGGCAAAAGAGAATATCACGTCTAAGTATGCTAAACCTAAAGCACTCATCCCGATAGCCGGTTGTTTAACTAATGTCAAATAGTTAGCACCTGATGTACCAAATTTAACAAATGAAACGACAATACCTAATATACAAATAATTAAAAATCTTTTATTCTTTATAATTTCCAAAAATTTCTTAAAACTATAATTTCTTATCTTTTCTTTATTATCTTTAAAGAAAAAACACGCTACTAAAGCAACTAATGCTAAAATACCACTAATCAACCATAAAGAACCATAATTTTTTATTACTTCATTTGTACATAAATACTGTATTGGTGCAGACAAGAATTCACCAAATAATGGGGCAATTGATAAAATTGAAACCGATTTAATAGCACTCTCTTTTGAGAATGTTTCAGCAAACATAATATTAAATAAAGAAATAAAACTAGCTCCAATACCAATCGCCAAACTAGATAATAGCATTGTTGTATAACTTGGATTAAAATATGCTATCAAAGAAGTAATGGAAATACATATTATCGACAACATAATAAAGAATTTACGACTTTTAAAATAATCACTGATAACAAATATAGGTAATCTTACAAAAATAGAAATTAATCCATAGACTGACACTACCGATACTGCCGCCAATTCACCAAGTCCTAAACCGCCAACATCTAAAGGAGATATCATATATACCTTACGATAACTACGAATAATGACAATACTCATCCAAAATATGGTAAACATGGCAAATATCAATATTTGATATTTCGTTAATTTGTATTTCTTTACAAGAACAATAAAAATAATTAAAGCTACCAATGCAATAGCTAATGAACAAAGAGCTTTATTATTAATTAAAAAATTTGCTATATCCATTTTATTTTTCTCCTTTCAAATTTTCTTGTGTATTATTTTCTAAATATTTATTAATGAATTCTAATCGATATTCTAAAATATTATCTTTTTTGATTGCCTCTCTTAATTCCTCAGTAATTTTTATTAAAAATCTAATATTATGAATTGATAAAAGACGAGCACCAAATACTTCATCCACAGTCATCAAATGTCTAATATAAGCTTTAGTATAATGCTTGCAGCAATAACAATCACAATCATGTTCAAGCGGTGTAAAATCTTCCTTATATTGTAGATTTTTTAGGTTAATTTTACCATGCCTTGTAAATGCGTTACCATGTCTTGCAATTCTGGTGGGTAATACACAATCCATAATATCTATACCTCTAATTACTGCATCAATAATATCAACTGGATCTCCTACCCCCATCAAATATCGAACTTTGTCTTCTGGTAAATATCTAATTCCATCTTCAATCATTTTATACATTGTCTTTTTATCTTCACCGACACTAGTACCCCCAATAGCATAACCATCAAAACCAATTTTCACTAATTCTTTAGCACTTTGCTCCCTTAAATCAGTAAATTCACTACCTTGAACAATACCAAATAAAGACTGTTCAGAATTTTGATGACTATCTTTACTCCTCTTCATCCATCTCAAAGTTCTCTCCATACTCGATTTTGCATAATCATATGTTACTGGATAAGGAGTGCATTCATCAAAGGCCATTATAATATCTGCCCCTAACTTATTTTGAATTTCAATTGATTTTTCCGGTGTTAAAAATAGTTTTGAACCATCAATATGGCTTTTAAAATTAACTCCCTCTTCTGTAATATCTTTAGGTTTCGCCAACGAAAATACTTGGAACCCCCCACAATCTGTCAAAATAGGTCCATCATAATTCATAAATCTATGAAGTCCACCAGCTTTTTCTACAACATCTTCTCCAGGTCTCAACCATAAATGATATGTATTAGCAAGAATTATTCCACTGCCACAATCAATGACTTCTTCTGGTGATAAAGTTTTAATTGTTGCTCGTGTCCCAACTGGCATAAACATAGGAGTTGCATACTCAATACCATTATGAGTAATTTTACCTAATCTAGCGTTGCTATTACTTTCTTTTTTTTCTAATTTATATTCTATCTTACTCATTAATACCATCTCCTATTAACATACTATCACCAAATGAAAAAAAGCGATATTTTTCTTTAATAGCCTCATTATAGGCATTTAAAATTATTTCTTTACTTGCAAACGCACTAATCAACATAATTAGTGTTGATTTTGGCAAATGAAAATTAGTTATTTGCCAATCAATTGCTTTAAATTTATATCCCGGATAAATAAATATATCCGTATTTCCACTACATTCTTGAAAAGAATCATACTTATTCATAATTGTTTCAAGTGTTCTAGTAACAGTTGTTCCAACACTAATTATTTTTTTGTTCTCACGCTTAGTCTTAGTTAAAACTTGAGCAGTTTTTTGATCCATACAATAGTATTCACTGTGCATTTTATGATCCAATATATTTTTTTCTTTTACTGGTCTAAAAGTTCCTAATCCTACATGTAAAGTAATATACACAATATTGACACCTTTATCTTTTATCTGCTGTAAAACATCATTTGTGAAATGAAGTCCTGCTGTTGGTGCTGCCGCACTGCCAATATGCTTAGCATAAACTGTTTGATAGCGTGATTGATCCATCAATTTTTCATGAATGTATGGAGGTAAAGGCATAGTCCCTAATTCATCTAAGACCTCCATTAAAATACCAGAGTATATAAGTTCGAAATGACAAATTCCTTCATCAAAAATATTTATACATTTTGCCATTAATCTTTTTTCACCAAATTCAACAATCGTCCCAATCTTGATTCTTCTAGCAGGTTTAACTAAGCACTCCCAAATCTCTTTACCTAAATCTTTTAATAATAATAATTCTATAATTGCTCCAGTATCTTCTTTTCGACCAATTAATCTTGCCGGTATTACTTTAGTATCATTTAATACTAAGGTATCACCGGAATTCAAATAATTAATAATATCTTTAAATTGTTTATGATAAATACTACCTGTTTTTTTATCAACAACCATTAATCTCGAATCACTTCTATTTTCTAATGGTGTTTGTGCAATTAAGGACTCATCTAATTCAAAATCAAATTCGTTAATATCCATATTGTTTCCCTCTTTTTCTTTTATATTATACAAACAAAATACTACTTTTTCAACAAAAAAGGTACATTGTACCTTTTTAATTACTTTTCCAAATTCCAATTTCACCAATTGCTAAATATCCTTCGCTAGATCCGGAATCCACGCTCCAATTAGTAAAATATATTCTTATGTAACGATAGCCAGTCGTATTACCTAATGAAATTGATGATCCACCTAAATACGGTGAAACATACGGACCAGTTCCACTAGGTAATCCTGTTACAGATCGTCTACTAGAAGTAACCGATTCCAATGTCCCATTTGGATTATACCAAGTAGTTCCATCATTACTCAAAACTACATAATATTCAGTCGGTCCGTTTATCAAAGCCGCTCTAGCTCTATTACTTATTTCGACAATAATGTTTCGGTAAGCTGCTTGCATGTCATACTGAATCCATGCCGGAATAGTTTGACTATTAGAACTTGCATAAGCTCCATGACCTAAATCAAACGCTTTATAATATGTATATGTACTTCCATACACAGATGAACCACTTACATAAGTGTTAGCAGTTTGAGCAGACGCAGGTATTCGACTATAAGTTGTTCTTGGTGTATTTGAATAAACCAATACCAAACTAGGACTAGTTACATTATATAATGAGTTTAGATTACTAGATGTATAATATAGCATATGTCCATATGTTGTATCAGCACGATCAACCAATACTTGAGTTGCCTGAGTAGCGGTTATGCTATATGTACCTGCACTAGATACGGTTATTGTTGGATCCCCATCACGCAAGATTGCTAATTTTTGTGCCCAAGTAATTGCAGTTAATGTTGTTGGAATAGAATTACGAGCTATGCCAACAGTAACCGAATTAACTTGATTGCTATTGTATCGTGCAAATGTACCAGTAAAGACAGCACTTTTAACTGTATAACCTTGATACGGTGAAAAGTCATAACGATATATTGTTTCAGCCATTGCTTGAGTTGCTGTATAAGAACCGACTCTAGCAATATTTTTATAGACTTTTGTATCTTCATCATCAACAGTTCGACCATAAACCATATTATATGATGTTGGCGTCAAAGTAACGGTTCTTGTAACTTCTACCGCTACTGTTGCAGTTTTAGTGATTCCACCATCAGTATAACTAATAGTTACATTTCTAGTACTCCAAGTTAATGTTGGATTAGTTACCGTATATCCAGTAATAGCCGTGCTATAACCGCCAACATATGAAGCTTTTACAACCATACCCGAAGTACTGAAAGTTGCTCCTTCAGCATAAACTTTCGTACTTGGTTGAGTTGTTATTGTAATACTGCTCAAAGTCTTAGTCCATTTAGCATAAATAGTATGGTTTTGGGTCGCAGTTACTGTTGTACTATTTGTTATTTGTGAACCACTACCATTTGTACCGGTCCACCAACCACCAAAGACATATCCACCACTTCTTGTTGGTGTACATAACGTTGAATATGTTGAATTGTAAGTAACTGTTTTATTGTTACATCCACTACCACTTTGATTATCATATGTTAGTATATATGTGTTAGCAGTCCACTTAGCATATAAGTTTATAGTAGCATTATTGGTTGCAGTTAAATTAGTCACACTCTCGCTATTTTCATATGCTACTGCTCCTGAAGCACTTGTTGCCCATCCGGCAAATGTATATCCTGTTCTTGTAAAGCCATTTGCTGTTAATGCCTTCGCAACACCATAAGTATGTGTACTAATAGCAGTACTACCGCCAGTATTCCCATTGCCATTGTATACCACGCTATATGTATTTATCTCCCAGTTAACATATAATGTCACTTCACAATTTCCATTATCTAAGTTACAGAAATCTTCACCTTTATATGCTGATGATGAATCACTATAACAAGTACCACTACCATTGGTCGTCTTACACCATTCTTGAGTTGATAAAGGAGTATATCCTGTTTTAATAATATTTATATAGTTCGGATTATCTGGATTATTTAATCCATCTGTACCAATTGTTTGACCATAACTTACTCTAGTTACTAACTTATTTCCATTTAAATATACTATAGAGTTAGTTGATGTTATTGATGATGATCCGCCAGATAGGGTTCCACCATTTATATGATAACTAATTGTTGCAACATTAACTGACCACTTAGCATATAAAGTTATTACTTCATCTGCAGTCGCTGTTAAATTAATCACATTATGATTATTTTCATATACAACATCACCAGTAGAGCTGGTTGCCCATCCGACAAAAGTATACCCTGTTTTTGTAAAGCCATTTGTTGTTAAATTTTTTGCAGTTCCATAAGTATGGGTACTACTTGTTGTACTTCCACCAGTATTCCCATTACCGTTATATACTACGCTATATGTATTTGGTGTCCATTTTGCATATATATTATGATCTTCAGTTATCGTTACTGTAGATGAACTCGTTACTATAGCGCCACTACCATTTGCTCCAGTCCACCAACCGCTAAATGCATACCCTGTTCTCGTAGTAGTACATAGTGACCCATAAGGTTGATCCACAAATGGTACAATCGTTGATGGCGAACATGAACTGCCGCCTTCCGAATTATACGTTACGATTACAGTATTAGGTCTCCAATTAGCAGTAACCGTAGCATTAGCGCTACCCATTTTTATCTTATTATTGTTAACACTACTTCCTTCTCCAGTGATCGACCACCCTGTAAATATATAATCGTCTTG
>CAZNQV010000013.1:0-19956 GCA_964575655.1 uncultured Muribaculaceae bacterium
TTTTTTATTTCGACTATAAAATCATTATCGTCAATGTATGATGTAGATGGAACTTTTAATTGATTAAAGTACACAATAACTTCATCTGCTTTTTTAGTATTTCTAAATCTAATTTTGTAGTCACGATAATCCGGAACAATTCCTTTTTTACCTTCTAGTGATCTAATAATTACAGTGTAATTGTTAGATTGATAATTGTAATCAATTGCACTTACTAAGTAATATCCTTCTTGATATAAAGATGTTATACCATCATCCTCATACAAATTATATGTATTACTTCGCCCAGGGAAAATGTGTATTTCCAATTCTTTTGGAACCGCTACATCATTAGATACTGTTTGACTTATTGGAATAATTGCTCCAGCTTTAGCGAAAACAGGATAATCTTCATCTTTATAAAACGAAACATATTTTCGGCCTCCCGGGAATTTTTTACCGGTTCTAAAATCATACCAAACTCCTTCTGGAATAAAGAAACGATGGATTGTTCTTGCCATAATTTCTTCTTTAGGATTAGTAATGGGACTAATTAATAATTCGCTACCAAAATAGTATTGATTACGATAGACTAAATCATCAAAAGTCCAAGGGTATCTATAATACAATGGTTGGATTATAGGCATACCTTTTTTATGATATTTAAAGGCTTCACTATATAAATAAGGAATAAGTTTATGTCTTAAATTTAAGTATTCCTCTACTATTTTATATGTTTTAATATCCCAACGCCATGGTTCTCTTTTTATATATTTACCCGGTGCTCCATGAAGCATTAAAATTGGAGAAAATACACCTAATTGGACATATCTTACGAATAGTTCATCATCTTCAATGCCCCCGTCATATCCTCCAATGTCATGAGCCCACCAAGAAATGCCGATGTTAGCACTTGATAAATTATAGTATGGTAATAATTTTAGTGTTTTAAAACTAACTTTGGTTCTTCCAGAATATAAAATTGGGTAACGATGCGCTGCAGTTAAACTATTGCGGGATAGAACCATTGGGCGTTTATTATAATTCTTATTTAAGTGTAGAAACTGATAATGCTGTAATAAAAATAACTTCTGCAATTCTTTTTCATCTGGTAGATAATCAATGAAATAAAAATCAGTACCTAAACTATCTAAGTAATTAATAAATTGATTATAATAAGCATTTAAAAATATTGGATTATAGTAATCAAAAGCAACTAGATTATCTTTGGAAACTGATTGTAATATTTCAAAATTATTCTCTTTTAAAGTAATACTATTCTGAGGTTTTATAGTTAATCCTAGTCTAGTCCCTTGATTGTGAATGTTTTCAATAGTAGTTTTAGGATCTTTAATTAAACTATCATCAAATGTATAATTTAACTCTTCTGTTGATTTATCAGTTTTGATTTGTTTGTGCCAACCATTATCTAATAACATAGTTGAGATAGGAATATTATATTTATTAAAACTTGGAATGATATCATTTAGATATTTATCGTCATAAATAATATCCTTACACCACCAGTTACCTAAGGCATATCTTGGAATCATTGGTGGATAACCTGTTAACATAAAATAATCTTGTAAACATAATCCAAAATCTCTATTATAAATAAAGACATATATATCAATACCTTGATTAGGACGTTCTTTATAAATCATGTTAGTATTGTCTAAGATTAAACTATCACTATCATCAATACTGGCAAAACCATTTTCTGCATATAACCCTTTTTTTAACTTTACCTTGCCAACATTGTGTTCAATACTGGTATTTGTTCCATAATAATTTTGAATTTCAGGGTTACCATAGTACCAATAATGATCAGTACCTATTACTTTAATAGTCAAATTTTTACCTTTTGATTTGCTAATAGGTTGTTCTTTAGCGTAGGATAACATAAAATATTTAGTTTTAATTTCTAAAAATCTTTGATCTTGTTTTACTTCCATTTCTGGTACATTAAAACTTCTAGACATTACTAATTCGGTTAATTCGTCCGTGAATGTCCCAGAAACATTATACTCAATCCTCACTAAGCGTGGAGTTAATACTGTAATACGATAATTTTTACCACTAAAAACATTAGTGTTCATTACACCACCCCTATTATTCATATTAATGATATCATAGATTTCTTATTTATGCTATAATTTTATTGGTGAAAATAATGAATAACTTTAAAAATTCTAATTCTAACAAACGATATTATACTTTAGATTATTATTATAAAAGTATTTTTAATTGTAAAGTGTTCAAAGTTAGTTTAAATCAAGGATTCACCTGCCCTAATATAGATGGTACTAAAGGATATGGTGGGTGTGTTTTTTGTAAAAATGGTAGTAGTGAATATGGTGGTAATAAGAATGAAAGTATTCGTGAGCAGTTTGTGAATATCAAAGAAATGTTACATCATAAATGGCCTAACGCTAAATATATCGCTTATTTTCAATCAAATTCAAATACTTATGGTGACTTAGATATCTTAAAGAAAAATTGTGAAGAAGTATTAACTTATGATAATGTAGTCGGGATTAGTATTGCTACTAGGTGTGATGCTATTAGTGATGAATGTTTAAATTATTTAGATGATTTAAATACTAGAACTTTTTTAACTATTGAACTAGGATTACAATCAATTCACGAAAAAACATCAAAATTAATTAATCGTTGCCATACATTAGAAGAATTTGAACAAATGGTTAAAAAATTACAGGCATTAAAAATCAAGGTTGTCGTTCACGTTATCAACGGATTACCCGGTGAAACAAAAGAGATGATGTTAGATACTATTAAATATGTAAATAATTTGCAAATTAGTGGTATTAAAATTCATATGTTACATATTATGAATGATACAGTTCTTTCCAAAATGTATTTGAATGAACCATTTCATATTCTGACCAAAGATGAATATATTGATATCATCGTATCACAATTAGAATTATTAAATGAAAACATTGTTATTCACCGAATTACTGGTGATCCTAATAAAGATGAGTTGATTGAACCAACTTGGTTAATTAAAAAGTTTTGTGTATTAAACGATATTGATAAAGAGCAAAAAAAAAGAGATTCATATCAGGGAAAATTGCTTCCCTAGTGAATCTTTTTTATTCTCCTAGTGGTTTACCGCTAGCATCAGTGTTGATACTACCAGTTAAAATTAATATACCTTCTACCAAGGCCCAAATACCAGAAATAATAGGTCCGATAATGATTATCCATCCCACTATTGTTAATAGTAGTTGTGTAACAGCTTTACCAGTATAACCTAAGTAAAAGTTATGAACTCCTAATGACCCTAAAAAGATGGCTAATAGTCCGGCTGCTAATTTGCTTTTAGCATCTGGATCACCAACTACTTTTTTATTTACATTAGATATCGCTTTCCCACATTTTAAACATACGTCTTGATCTTCTTCTACTTTTTCACCACAATTGGAACAAAATTTTGCCATAATATCACTCCTTTAGTAGTATTATAGCACAATTATTCTAATAAATCATTATTAATATAATTTCCACTATCATCAAAGAGCGTCAAATTAGAGTTGATGTCTAGAGTCGCTAGTAAAATATCATTAATTTTTTTACCCTTTATTTTAACTTGTTGCTCTAACCATTTTTCATCATGATTAGTATTCTTTAAATTCTCATGCATTATTTTGCCATCAATAATAACATTCGCATATATACCATTTTTTTCCTTCTTTAAGTTTAAATCTTTTCTAATGGTTGGTTGATATAAGCTTTTCGGTAAAAAACTTATTTTGCCATTGGCTTCCAGAATAGCATATTCAATTTGACTAATGTCAAAATAACCATTACCTCGACATTCTTCTAATAAATCATTTATATCAAATTTCACTTTTTTCATATTCCGTTTGATTAAATTACCATGTTCAATTAGAACCGTCGGGATTCCCATAAAATATCTTCTTAAAACAATGCTTTTCATTGTTAATACTGATACTAAATACGCTACACCACCAAAGATTAACACAGCTAGTATTCCGCTTAAATAATGTGATTCTAGATTAATTGTCATCTCGGCTGCAAAATTGCCAATTGAGATACCTACTACATAATCAAATAATGATAATTGTGATACTTGTTTTTTTCCTAACATCTTAGTTACTAAAAATAGAGTTATTAATGAAAGTAATCCTCTAATAAAAACTTGCCCTAATTCATTAAAATTAATATCCATATGTTTCACCAATTTTAGTATGTCTATTTTCTCCTTAAACAATTCATTTTCTTGTGTTATAATTATAATTGGTGATTAGTATGTCTATACTTGCTCAGGTAATCGGTGTAATCGCTGTTTTACTTTTTACATCTAGTATTCAATTAAGAGATCGTAAAAAATTACTACTATTTCAGTTAATAGCGAATCTTTTTTATAGTATTCAGTATTTTATTCTAAGTGCTCCAGGTGCTGCTTTTATGAATTTGATATCAGTATCCCGTTCCTTAGTGTTATATAATTATGAAAACAAAAAGAAAAATAAACCATTATATGTATTATTTATATTTATCTTATTAACTATCATTATTGGTCTATTGACTTTTAAGAATCCATTGGATTTTATTCCAATAATTATTTCACTTGGTTATACCGTTTCAGTATACCAAGATAATCGTTTAATTATTAGTATAACCTTTTTAGTAGCCTCTTGTTTATGGGTTTTTTATAACATTCAGGTTGGCGCTTATGCATCGCTGTTTGGTAATGTATTTGAGTTTTCATCTGGTGTTGTTGCTACAATTCGTTACTTTAAAACGAAAAAATAATTTGCATTTTGCATATAATTTATATATAATTAATTTTGTCACAGGTGGAGGATTTTGTCATGACAGAAAATTTAGAAATTAAAATATTAAATGATTTTAATTATTATGAAATCATTAAAAATATCATTGAAACCGACGAGTTTCAATCATTAAAAAGAATTAATCAACATGGTACTACAAGATATTTTCATTCAATTAGAGTTTCATACTATTCCTATTTAATTGCCAAAAAATTGAAGATGGATACAATGTCAGTTAGTAGAGCTGGAATGTTACATGATTTTTTCTTTTTAACAACTACGGATAGCAAAAGAATTAAAAACAAACTAGATATTTTTACATTTAAACACGGAAAGTTAGCAGCTAGCAACGCAAATATCAGTTATAAAATAAATAAAAAAGAAAAGAACATAATAGAATCTCATATGTTCCCGTTTTGCACATCTTTGCCAAAGTATAAAGAAAGCTTCTTAATATGTTTAGTTGATAAATGTTGTGCAACTGCTGAATTTTTAAAAACTTGGCGATACGAATTATCTTATATACCTAATGTATTAATGATTTTATTAATAAATAAGTTATTCTCATAATGAGAATAACTTTTTTTTAACTTGCATAGTTATCGAAATAACCTTGAATTAATACTACTGGTGTACCTTTGTCACCACTACCACTTACTAAATCACAAAGTGAACCGATTAAATCTGTATATCTTCTTGGTGTTGTACCTTGAGTTGCCATTTGTCCCTTTAAATTATCTTCTTTTTCTTTAATAGCTTTTTTCATTGCATCATTTAATGCTTCACCAGTTAAATCTTTGAATTGGTTTTCTGATAAATATTTTAATTTTAATTCATTGGGGCTACCTTCTAAGCCGGTTGTATATGCGGGTGAAACGACGGGATCCGCTAATTCCCAAATATGACCAACTGGATCTTTAAATGCTCCATCTCCATATACCATTACTTCAATTAGTTTGCCAGTTCTTTCTCTCAACATTGTTTGGACTTTCTGAACTAATTCATTGCCGGTTCTTGGAAATAATTTTACTCTTTCTTCCGTTGCTCTGTTACTACCTAATAAACCATATTTTTCATTATAGCCACTGCCATCAATACTTTGATTTAATATATCAGTTAACATCAACACATTATTTGCACCTTTATTGATTAATCTGTCTTTTGTTTCTTGTCTTGTATGAATATCACATACAATAATATCTTTTGTATAATTTAAAATAATTTCGGGTTGATTTGCAAAAACCATTTCAAATTCACAGCCTTCTTTTTCAACAAGCTCCTTATATACTTCATACATGTTAACTCCAGTAAATAAGTGTTTAAAATGGCCGTATTTTTCTTTATATTCTTGCTCACTGATTATATCATTTGAAATATTAACATTATTGTTCATCAAATCTTCTTTATATACTATCGGATTACCTACTTCATCGGCAGGATAACTACATAGTAATGTTATTTTTTTTGTTGAGCGAGCAATAGCACTTAATAATACTGAAAAACGATTACGGCTAAGGATGGGATAGACTAATCCCAAATGTTCTGAATTTAATTTATTTTTAATATCTAAAGCAATCTGATCAAGTGTTGCAAAATTACCTTCGCTAATTCCAACTACTGCCTCTGTTATTGCGACAACATCCCGATCATTAAATTCAAAATTCTCACTTTCACTAGCTTTTAGTAATGAATCCACTACTATACTTGCTAAATCATCATTTTCTTTAATTATTGGAGTTCTAATGCCTCTTGCAATTGTACCTATTGTTCTCATAATATATCTTCCTTTCTAGTTTCTAAAATAATTATATCAAAAAAAGGAACGAATGTCCCTTTATTCACTTAAATTTTTTATTTTTTCCAAAAGCTCTTGATATTTAGAATTAACTTCCTCATATTTTGTATTTAGATTTTCATATTTATCGGTTAATTCCATGATTGTTTGGTCTTTTTGTTCAATTATTTGATTGTATTGTTCATCTGATTGCTTATTTCGCTTTTGTAATTCATCAATCTCCTCTTGATAATGATTTTTATTCTCTGACTCTAAAGTTTTTTCATATTGTTGTTGAATTTTTTGTAAGTTTTTTTCGTTACCATATACTTTAATTTTTATTTCATAAATATTACTAAATGAATGAATAGTATTGTTTTTTAAACCATTAATTAGAGATTTATATATTTTATTAATCTTTATATCATTAATATTCCATTCAACTGTTATTGTGTCATTATCTAAATTAATAACATCATCGCGGCAATCTTTATGATATACCAGTTCAACCTTTATTTTGTTTTTTAAATCATTATCAACAATAAACTCTAAATCTTCATAAACCATGTTTTTGTTTAAAGTCAAATTATTAGTCATATCAAATTCTTTGGTTCTTGTAACCCATTCATATCCCTGAGGAAAATCTTCAGTTATTGTAAACTTTGTAAAGTCAAAAGCACTAATGGCTATACCCGAACCTATTAATACTAATGATACACAGAAAGTAATAAATAATCTTTTAAAACTTCCTTTTTTATTAAAAATGAAATTAGTTAAAACTTCAGTAATTAGAATAACTCCAATTACGCATCCTAAACAGCCAATTACTATTCCTAAAATACCTACACCTTGTAATAATACTATCAGTGATGCTGCTAAACATCCTGTAAAGAAAACTACTGCCATAAGAACAAAACATAAAACAAAGAATGCAAATGCTTTTAAAAAGAATAAAATTATACCCGCCACAATTGAAATTAGAGTATTATCTTTTTTTCCTATTACTTTTTCTTTTACTATTACCTCTTGTTTCGGAATATTTTTTTCATTATTTTCTTCTTTTGTTTCTGTTTTTATTTCTTCTCGTGCCTCTTGGATTTCTTCTTTTTTTAAGAATCTAGCTTTAAAGGCATAAATAAAGAATAAGAATGATGATACAATATATGCTATTTCTATAATATAGTACCAAACCTTACTAATGTAATATCCTGGTTGTCCAAAATTATTAAGCATACCCTCTGTTATCTCTTGCAATAGAATGAATGGTAATTTAAGAGCCCAGATTATTAAAATAATTATCCCTATTTCTACAATAAATTTAATTATCCCTTTAAAATCTTTTTTGCCCAACATCGTTGCAATATCATCAATTACATTAGATATTTTCTTAAAAGTATCATTAAGGATGCTATTATTTTTTTGTTGAGTATTAACATCTGATACATCACCGTTAACTAATTGTTCAATTGTACAATTAAACATTTTGCTAATGGCAATTAATTTATCCATCTCCGGATACGATTGACCACTTTCCCATTTACTAACAGATTGTCTGGTGACATCTAATTTTTCTGCTAGTTGTTCTTGAGATAAGTTTTCTTTTTTCCTTAAGTATTGTAAATTATTTGAAAAGTTCATTTTCTCCACCTCGCATAAAATATACTATTTTTAACACTTTACATTCTACCAACTTTCAGTTGTTTTTTGTCAACTATCAGTTGCATTTGCTTATATTATAACAAAAAAATCTACTTTTTAGTAGATTTTTGTAATTTTGTTATTTTTCATTTTCTTTGTTCTGTTGTGATTCAATATAGTTTAGAATTTTCTTTTGATTTCTAGTTAGATCTTCGATATTATGATATAGTTCTTCAAGTATTAATTCACTTTTTAAATCGACACGATAATCGTTGTGACTTCTAAGCGAATCTTTCTTTGCTTGGCGGTTTTGACTCATCATGATAATTGGAGCTTGTAGTGCAGCGACACAAGATAGACATAGATTTAATAATATGAACGGATATGGATCTGCTGGATTGTTTTTTAATATAATAGTATTAAAGATTATCCAAAAGATTAAAAAACCTGTAAATGCCAAAATGAATCCCCAACTACCCGCGATGGCGGATATTTTATCGGCAACTCTTTCACCAAATGATAAATCGTTTTCCTGTTCTTTATCAATATCAACCGAAATTGGATTATCTAATAATAATTCCATTAATTCTTCTTCCGCATGCTCCTCTAAATTCTGTCTTAGTAGCAAACCTACAATTTCTTTTTTTATTTTACATCTTTCCATTTTAATCACCTACTATAATTATACATTTTTTTTGGCGCCTATACAAACATAAAAAATATACATAAACTATTTTGAATAGGATGTGTTATATGTTTAGTTTTTTAGAAGGATTGTCACACACTACCCAAGCATTAATAGCGACTTTATTTACTTGGGGAATAACCGCTTTGGGTGCTGCATTAGTGTTCTGTTTTAAAAAAGTAAATAAAACTGTCATGGATGCAATGTTAGGATTTGCAGCAGGCGTTATGATTGCCGCTTCATTTTGGTCATTATTATCACCTGCGATTGAAATGGCAAATAATTTAAAAATGATTGCATGGATAATTGTTTTTTTAGGTTTTTTTAGTGGAGGACTATTATTATTTCTTGGGGATAGATTATTTGATTATTTAGATAAGCGTAAGAAAAAAGAAAATACTTCTAGTTTAAAAAGAAGTATTATGCTGATATTCTCAATAACTCTTCATAATATTCCAGAAGGTCTCGCCGTAGGTGTAGCTTTCGGTTCGATTGCTTATGGTTTAGAAGGTGCTACTTTTGCTTCTGCTTGTATCCTAGCCTTAGGAATTGGTTTACAGAATTTTCCTGAAGGAACTGCCGTTAGTGTACCCTTACGTAGAGAAGGATTCTCTCGTACGAAGTCTTTCTTTGTTGGTCAACTAAGTGGTGTTGTTGAACCTATTGCTGGAATACTAGGAGCTTTATTGGTATTAAAAGCTAGAACTATGCTACCATTTTTACTTTCATTTGCAGCGGGAGCTATGATATATGTAGTTGTAGAAGAGTTAATACCAGAAAGTCAATCAAATAAAAAGAAAGATGTCATGGCATTATTTACAATTATTGGTTTTTCAGTAATGATGATTCTTGATGTCGCACTGGGATAAAAAAATAGAAAATGCTGAGCATTTTCTATTTATGTTTTATATAAAATTTTATTCTGAAATACATTATCCATATTATTGAAATCATGATAGACCAAAATGGAAAAAGTGGTAGACCATTATGAAAATATTTACTTATCCATAAGGTTGGTATTACTCCAAAATAATAGATATTAGCATTAAATATTAAAAATGGTAACATTGCTCCTAAAACGTAGATTGATGACAATGACATATATTTAAATACTTGTTCTTTAGTATTTGAATAATAGACAGTCATTGTAACTAATGATACTCCGGCTAAAGCATCTAATATAGATAGGATTAGTAAATCTGTTATTTTTAAATTAGATAATGGAATTATAAGCAATACTAAAAATATATAAATTACAGTAATTACTATATTTGCTAATAATCTATTGCTCAGATAGTTATTAATTTTTTTATTTGTGTATAGAAGTTTTTTTGATCCATATTCTTCTAAATCTTCTATTATTAGTAAACTAATAACTAATGATACCCCGATTGTGATTAATAAGGCAACTAAAACATCGAATAATTTTAGATAATTATTTAAACTATCAATAAAAGGAATAGTAATTCTAATAAAAATAGCAACCACTAGTGGAATTAATAATATTATAATATAACTGGCATCTTTTTTTATTTTAGTAAATGCTTGTTTCAAAACTTCATTCATATTTTATGTCCTTTTATTCCATATTTTTTTGTTTGTGGATCTTTAAAAATAAAATTTTTTATTGGGAAAACGGTTAATAAAAAATAACATATTATTATAATTAATAAAAATCCCAATGATAAGTATTTAATTAAATCTTTAACATTCCCCATTTTCATAATTAAATAATTAAAATATTGAGCAAAAGCAATTGCTATAAAAAAAATACTAATGTCTATTGCTAATATGGATTTTTTCGTAAATATTTTATACGCGTAAAATAATAATGGAATAATTATTATTATAGCTAGTGCACCAACCAATTTTGCAGTGAAAAAATTTTGATGATAAAAATATTTAAAGCCATCAACAATAGACCATATAAAATATGCTGTTAACCCCATTTTGATGTGTTCCCAAGTACTTTCATTAACTGCTGAAAAAACACCAACTACTTTGTTATGACCGCTTAAATCATATGTAAAATGTAATAAGGCTCCAAGTAAACTAATAACTACAAATCCAATTATAAAATTCATTTTAATCACCTATTATAATTTTATCACAAAACTAAATAATTATATCTAAAAAGCAAATATTTTACTTTTTATTTGCTTTTTTTTCGTTTAAATGATTAATTTCTTCTGTAACTCTGTCTTTATCATATCTTTCATATAATGGATAAATATCACTACTAATATTAACTTGTTTTATTTGTTGATATTCCCATTTATCTGTTTTTTCATTTAAAAATTTATCTACTTTCTCACTTGTAAATGGTAAGTATGGTTTTAATAAGTTATTTAAATTATAGATAATGTTAACACAGTTATATAAAACATCATTACATGCTTTTAAATCGTTTTTAAATAAATTCCATGGTTCTTGTTCATCAAAATACTTATTAGCTTTATTAATAAATTCAAATATTAAGTTTATTCCTTCTTTGATGTTACCTTCATCAATTGAATTGCCAACTTTATCATACAATTCAACTATATCTTTTTCAATTAATGGTTCAACTTTGGCAACATCTAGTTTCCCATTAAATGATTTATTGATAAATACTAAATTACGATTAATAAAGTTTCCATATTTTCCTAATAATTCACCATTATGTGTATTAATATAGTCTAACCAAGTGAAATTAAAATCTCTTTTATCAGGATCATTAGATAATAAATAGTATCTTAATGAATCAGCTGGGTAACGATCAAGAATATCATTAATTGCAATGTAGTTCCCCTTACTCTTTGATAATTTTTCACCCTCAATTGTTAAGTACTCATCTGAAATAATTCGATCTGGTAAATGATAATTATCATCTAATCCCATCAATAAGCTTGGTAAAATAATTGTATGAAATGGAATATTATCTTTAGCATGAACAAAGTAAGACTTAATATTACCATTATTTTTCCAATAATCTTCCCAATTCAAGCCAACTGATTCACAATACTTTTTACAAGCTGATATGTATCCGACAACATTCTCTGTCCAAACATAGATTTTTTTATCTTCAAATCCTGGTATTGGAACATCAATACCCCACTTTAAACTACGCGTACAACATCTGTCAGGAATCCCTTCTTCTAAATATCTTTTAGAAAATAAGTATGCATTCTCTCGCCAATTATACTTTCTTTCTTCAACCATTTTCTCTAATTGTGATTGAAATTTAGAAAATGCAAAATATAAATTTTTTGTTTTCCTTAAACTAGTAGTATGACCACAAATAGCACATTTTTTTTCTTTTACTTCATCAATTTGTAACAAACTACCACATTTTTCACATTCATCGCCTTTAATTTCGGCACCACATTTTGGACAAATACCAATTATATAACGATCTGCTAAAAATAAACCACAATCTTCACAATATAGTTGTTCTTCTTCTTTAGCATATACTAACCCTTTTTCATAATACTTTAAAAAGTTTTCTTGAACAATTTTTTTATGATATGGATCATCAGTTCGATTATACAAATCATAACTAAATCCTAATCTATTGAAAGCTCTTACCATTTCTTTATGGTATTTATCTACTATTTCGTTAGCTGGAATATTTTCTTTAATTGATTGAATGTCTATTGGTGTTCCATGGCAATCACTACCAGATACCATCACAACATTATTACCTTTTAAACGATGATATCGTGCAATAACATCCCCAGATAAACTACTTGCAGCGTGTCCCAAATGTAGTTCACCGTTAACAAATGGCCAAGAAATTCCTATTAATATATTCATTTTTATCACTCCTTCTTAATAAAAAAACTCTTAGATTACTCTAAGAGGTAATTGATACGGTACCACTCTTATTTATTAATATATTACTATATTAAACTCTTTAACGTACTATTATACGTTTATGCTATAACAGGCATTCCTGTAATAACTTACTTTATTTCAGTTATTATCCTTAAGGGCCATGTTCATAAATTATTTCATTCGCTCTTCCACCAAATAAGCGTTCTCTATAATGTTTAATCTATTACTTTTTCCTTGCACTGGATTTCTTTTCCATTATATATTATTTCAATTTATTTGTCAATTTTTCTAATTCTTGTTGGTATGTGATTAAATGTTTGTTGATAACTGCTAATTTGATTTCCTCCTTGTTGCTTGCTATAATACATTGCTTGATCACCATAACGGCAAATCTTTCTTCTAAAACCATCTAAATCATCATTCAATAATGGTTCTGTTTCTTTTGATTCAACAGTATAATAACCAATACTCAATTTACATATAGGTATGTTTTGCCCGTTCTGACATATTGTCGCAGTATTTATCTGTTCCTGAATTTCATTTAGTCTTGTCATTGTTGTATATTCATCTATATCTTTCATAACCATTAAGAATTCATCGCCACCATTTCGTCCAACGATGTCCATTCTTCTTCCTTTATTTTGTCTTGTATTCATTTTCAATATTTCTGCAACTCTCTTTAATGCTAAGTCACCGAAATCATGACCATGAATATCATTTACTTCTTTAAACTTATCGCAATCGATAAAAACTACTGAGAATGGTTCTTGTGCTTGACTAGCTTCTCCAATATATTTGTTGATTACTTCGTCCAAATTTCGTCTATTATATAATCCAGTTACCCCATCTTTTTGCAACAGTATTTCAGTTTTCTTATACTTTGTAACATCTCTTAGTTTTTCGATAGTTACTTGATTTCCATTTACTAATCCAGTATATGTTGCATATTCATACCAATTATCAGTAGGCTCATAATAAAATGTTGTAAGTTCATCTTTTTTACATTCTAATATTTTTTTAACCAAATTTAAAAATAATAGATTAGTTGGTTCTATAATATTTCCATGTTCATCTTTAATTATATATATAGTTTCTTTCTCGTTTTGAACAATAAATTCGTATATATTATTTTCCATATTATCCCCCACCATATTGTTTTTTTGGTTAGACCCTACTTTTTGATTTTTGGGCCAATTAAATATTTGAATACTCCAACTATTAAAATCAAGCCTATTATTATTAAATATTGTACAGTTTCACTACTATTAGTATATTTAAAACCGGTGGAATTATTACTATCATTTGCTTCATCAACTTGTGATAATTGATTATCAATTTCTTTTTCTTGCCAAATAGCTACTAGTTCTAAATCTTGTGTTATCGGTGTTGTAAAATCAAATATAATTTCGCCATAACTCCAACCTAACAATTGATAGCCTTCTTTCTCGAAAACCGGTGCCGTTACAACTTCATTTTCTAGTACTTCGACTATTTTTGTTTGATCATTTGATTTGAAGGTCACAGTATAAGCTTTTGCAGCTTTAACATCAACCCAGATTAAGAGTAACAATAGCGCTATTATTATAACCTTTCTCATTCTACTCACCTGGCGTTATCATAACACAAAAAAAAAGAATTGTCATTCTTTTTCAATTTATTTCTAGTTTTCTAGTAACTCTTGAATTTTGTCTTTATTTTTTTCAATAATTAATAATAGTACTTTTTCATATTCTTCATCATCTAAGATATTTTGTAAACCTTCTTCAGTTTCTTTTACTAAGGCATAGTCATCTTTATCTTTAGTATTTGCTAAATATAAATAGTTATTACTATTATAATTTATAGCTTCAATTACAAAATATTCAGTATCATTCTCTAGTGTTAGAACTTCTCCTTTATGGTACATATGAATCCCTCCCATCTTGTTCAATGCCATAACTTGTATCAATGCCAATACTTTCTAGCCAACCATCATATATTTCGTGTATTTTATCACTGACTAATTTTCCTTTTGATACTCGTTCCGTACCAATGATGTATATATCATTTCGATAATCATTGCGATCAAATTCAACGATATCTGGTTTACCATATGTTTGATTAACATATTTATTTGCTCTGATGGCCGCAATACTATGAAAACATAGTAATGTTGTTAAAAAAGCACCAGTCAATACTACAAAACCTGCTTTAATTGCTTTTACTGAATCAATTTTTACTTTTTTTGGAGTTTTAAAATTTGAATTATTTCTTACTCTTTCTGCTCGCATTTCAGCATCTTTGCTTTCTTGCCTATTATTTACGACCATATTATAAAAGGTTAAATCTAATTCTTCATTTTTTTTCATATCATCACCTATTTTTATTATAAACCTAATTAATGCTATTTTACAATATTTTTTACATTTATAGTGTCAAATCATTGTCCCATCTGGCGTAAATACCACACGGTAAAACTAAGCCATCTCTTTTAACTGGCAATCCTAATTCTCCAGACTCAACATGACCTTGATGTTTTTTTAGAATTGTCGTTTTTAAAATGTTCTCTAAGACAATGTTACTGATTCCTGTTGTATATGAATTAATTAAAAAGAATAATGGTTTATCACTTAATATATTCATGCAAGCATTAATTAAAGTATATAGACTATCTTCAAATTTCCAAACTTCATTATTGGGACCTCTACCATAACTAGGTGGATCCATAATAATTGCATCATATTTATTGCCCCTTCGTGCTTCACGTTCAACAAATTTTAAGCAATCATCAACGATAAATCTAATCTTATTGTTTTCCAAGTTGGATAATTTCATATTCTCTTTGGCCCACTCAACCATTCCTTTTGATGCATCAACATGAACAACTTCAGCTCCAGCTTTAGAACAAGCCATCGTAGCGCAACCAGTATAGGCAAATAGATTTAATACTTTGATATTTTTTTTACCATTTATTTTATCCATCATATAATCCCAATTACATGCTTGTTCAGGGAAAATACCAGTATGTTTAAAACTAGTTGGGCTTACTTTAAAAGTTAAATCACGATAATTTATAGTCCAGGATTCCGGTAGTTTCTTCTTAAAATCCCAATATCCACCACCTTTTTCACTGCGATGATAAAAACCATCAGCTTGTTGCCATAAACTATAATCATCAACGATCCACATTGCCTGAGGATCCGGTCTTCTAAGAATAATATTCCCCCATCTTTCTAATTTTTCACCATTACCAGCATCTAAACATTCATATTCTTGCCATTCTTTACTTAAATTCATGTTATCACCTTTTCTTATTTAATTATAACAAAAAAAGTTATAGTATTAAACTATAACTTAGTCATTATCATCATCATTATCGTCGTCGTCATCATCATCTAAATCAATTGGATCATTATCTCTATCTTCGGCAACTTTAGATTTAATTATCTTACCAGTAGTCGCATTAATATCATAATCATAGTCTTTATTACCTACTTCAAAATCAACTTCATATACCGCTACTCCTGCTTTGTATTCAAATTCTACTTCTATTTCTCTAGCATTTGATACTTTTGCATGATTTAAAGCGATTTGTTTAGCTTTAGTTTTACCTATATAGCTTGTTCCAACTGGTTCTTTATCATCGTCGTCGTCATCGTCTTGATCATTGTTATCATCATGATCAATATCTTTACCACCTTTGATAATTGCTCCTGTTGTAGCGTTTATTTCATAATCATATTCTTGATTATTATAATAAAACTCAATTTCATAAACCATTATTTTATTTTCTAAATCTAATTCTACTTCTAATCTAGTTACATTCTTGGCATTAGCAGCACTAAGTGCAATTGAAGTGGCTTTTTCTTTACCAATATAAGCTTTATCACTCGCTGATCCAGTTACATTAACTGTAGTAACATTATTCTTTTTAGAAGTTATTAATAGATTTAATTCATTGATTGATAATTGTGCTAATTCTTCAAATTTATATAGATTATTACTATTAATAATTTCATTGATTAGTTTAGCCTTCCCTACAGAAATATTATTCTTTTCGGCTAATTGTTCTAATTCATTATCAGTAACAACTGTTTGGGTGATAACCGAACCATCAACTTTATATGCTGATATAAGTTCATTAACTTCACTTTTTAATTCTACTAATAAATTATCACTTGCTGTTTTATCTTTTCCTTCAACTGTTAATAATATAGAGTTTTTTAATTCATCAATGTAACCTAATCTTAGCATAGAACCAATTAAGGCATTGGTTGCTACATCTAATGAAGATCCTTTTAAATCCATATCATTAATAATTGCTTTGCCATCCTCATTTTTTGCGTTTACCCCAGTTACTTTTTTATGATTATTAATCATTATTTCAACACTTGGATTAACATCAAAATTAATTCTCGCAAATACTTTATTTGAATTATAGTATATTACCCCAAATACCCCAACTAATAGAACAAATGCTGTTGCCATCGCATATTTTAGGTATGGCAATCTTATTTTATTTTCTTCTTTTTTACTATCCATTTTTATGATAGCTCCTTCCTCTTTATCAATTTTTGAGATAATACTACAAAAACAATCTGGTGTTATATCTTCAAAAATATTATTAAGAGATTGGTTAATCTTTTTTGTTTTCATACTACATCTCCTTTCCATATTGTGAGCGAATCTTTTTGATTGCTCGATGATATTTTGAAAGTATAGTAGAGATATTTAATTCTAAAATCTGTGATATTTCATTATATTTAAATCCATTTAATTCGTGAAGAATAATTATTTGTCTTTCTTCACTAGTTAAATCTTTCAAAATAGTTTCTATTAGTAATCGATCATCAGGATTATCAATTTTACCATTTATTAAATCCATATCTTCTGTTAGAATACAATTCTTATTTTTTAGACTTTTTAACTTATTATAAGAGATATTTTTAGTGATTGTTAAGATCCATGCTAATGGTTTTCCCGTACTTCTATATATATTTGCATGCTTAAATATATTAACATACGTATCTTGCATTATATCTTCTGCATCATGGTAGTTACTAACGATTGATAATGCAAATCCAAAAACATTTTTATTTGTTAGATGATATATCTCTTCTAAAGCATCTCTATCATTTTTTGATACTCGATATAAGTATTCGTCTAATATAAGTGAATCGTTTGGTGTATTCATATCTTTACTCCTTTCAATATAATAACAATTGAAAATGCTATTTTATTGCATTAAATTTTAAATAAATCAATTATAATGCCACTCAAGACACCAATGGTATATATAATACCAAGTATAGTTAAGTTTTCTTTAATATTTTTATTTGACTTAAATAGTACTAAAAGTGCTACTCCACTGCCTGCTAATAAGCCTGCCATCATCGAACCGAAGGATATAGCATCATTAATATATAACTGGGTAATCATAACAGAAGATGCACAATTAGGAATTAGACCAAATAATCCTGTTACTACTGGTCCAAGAATGCTTTTTTGTAACATAATTTTTGATAAGTATTCTTCTCCTAGATAATAAATTAAAATGTTTATAGCAAACGATACTAGGGCAATAAATAATAAAGTTTTAGCAGTATGAATTAATGAAGATAAAAATATTCCTTTTTCACAATGGCAGTGTTCTTCATCACATATTCCATAATCTTTTTTTCTTTTTTGCTTACGTAAAATAAAATCAATTATAAAACCAACAGTTATACCTACTATTAATTTGATACTTAATATCTTAATAATTGTCATTATTGGTATTTGCTCTGATATTAAAATTGGTAACATTTCATCACTAGTTGATAAGTATATGGCAATTAGTGTTCCTAGACTAATAATTCTAGTTATATATAAATTAGTTGCAGTTACTGAAAAACCACATTGAGGAAAAATACCTAATAATCCACCAATAATTGGACCATATTTACCTGATTTACTGATAGCTTTTTTGCTTTTATTACTCAATTTATGTTCAATTAATTCAATTATTAAAAAGGATATGAATAAAAAGGGAATCAATTTTACAACGTCTAATAAGGTATCTATTACTACATCTAGCATAAAATCACTTTCCTAACTATTAAAATTATCTTATAAAAGAGTAGAAAAAGCAACTATATTATGGTTGCTTTAGTAAACAAATATCAAATTTTATATAATTTTTTTTCATAATCTTTGACAAAATACTTAATGTTTTTACTACCTTTAGCAATAATGGTGTGTCCCTCTTTTTCAAGTAATGCTTTTTGCGATTCTATGCCACCAGGATATTTAGGATTTAATTCACCATTAGCTTTCAAAGTACGCCAATATGGTGTTTGATTGGTTTCTCTTTGATAACTAGCCCAAGCACAAATATTCATAAATATTCCAGCGGTTAATGGACAAGTGATTTCAACATTGTTTTGCTTGGCAATTTCCTTGCGAACTAAGTCGGCTGTAATAACTTTTCCTTTAGGAATTTTTTTCATTATCTCATTGTACTGAATTGGTGGTGCAACAACCATTGTTCTTCCACCCCACTTTTTGATTCCTTCAGCATCTTTAATTTCTACTATCTTAGGCATATCTTTACTATTATTCATCATTTTGTTGAAATCTTTTTTATCTTCGTTTGCCATAAATACCTCCTATTTGTTTAAATATGCGATTGCGGCAATGGCTGCGGTTGTACCATCACTAGTAGCGACAGTTAATTGTTTAATCATTTTATCACGGCAATCACCCGCTACGAAAATACCTTCAATATCAGTAACACAATTGTTTGATTCAATATAATTAAATTTATTTATTTTTAATAATTCTTTTGCTAATGAACTTTCAGGTACTAATCCAATAGATATAAACATACCATCTAGTTTAATATTTTTCTTTTTGGAATTAGTTTCAATGGTAATTCCTGTTAACTCATCTTCGCCTAAAATTTCTTTTACTTTTGCTTGATAAATAATTTCGATGTTCTCTTTTGTTAATAATTTATCATTTAAATTATCTTCGGCTGTTAATTTGTCTAAATCTTGAATTAAATAAACTTTTTTACATAGATCGGTTAAAGTGATAGCATTAATAACTGCGCTATTACCACCACCAATAACGGCAACTGTTTTATCTTTGTAAAAAGCTCCATCACATGATACACAGAAGTGTATACCATTTCCTATTAAATTAATTTCATTTGGTAATCCTAATAAACGATATTTTGCTCCTGTGGCAATAATAATAGTTTTAGTTTCATAAGTATTAGA
>CAZNQV010000014.1:0-10249 GCA_964575655.1 uncultured Muribaculaceae bacterium
TTTTTAATTCTTTTTATTTCATTTGCTGCATAATCAACTGTTATATCAACTGATTTATTCTTATCATCGGTTATTTCACCATTTAAAAGATCATTAACATTAATATCTAGTATTTCACATAATGGTTTGAAAAGACATAAATCAGGCATGTTTTTACTATTTTCCCAATTAGAAATTGAACGATCACTTACTCCTAGCTTTTCGGCTAATTCTCGTTGAGTTAAATTCTTTTCCTTACGACATTTTGCAATAAACTTTCCAATTTTTTCTTGATTCATATTATCTTCCTTTCATAATTTTATTTTATAGGGAAGTTATTATTTTTCACATGAAATATCTCTTGAGTTAGTGTTATTAGTTAATAAAAACTCATAAATTTTATAATATGATTGTGATATTTTACCACAATATAAATGATTGAATATAAATCTTGTTAGTTTTTTTAAGTTATTATTATCTTTTTTTATTATGTACGTATTTAGGTATTTTAAATTATTATTTAATTTTAAAAAATCATTTGGATTACTAAAACCATATTTAATATTAGCGTTCATTTGTTTAACGGGATTTTTAATTTTGGATGCTTTGACAGCTTTTTTTGAATAGGCATCAAACATTAAAGTTACATTTTTAAACTTATTCGATATTTGATTTAAAAGTTCTTTAATTTCATTTTCTGATAAATACATTGTTAGACCTTCGGCGATAGTTAGAATATTCTCTTGAGTTTCTATCTTGTCTAACCAAGTATAATCTAGAACAGAACTAGATATCATTTGATACTTTTGGTTTTCTTTATAGAATTGCTTGCGCAAATCAATAACATTTTTAAAATCAATATCATACCATTTATTATAAATATTTTTTACTCTTAAATATCTTGAATCTAATCCACATCCTAAATGAATGACAGTTGTGTCTTTGTGATTAGTAAGATAATTATTACATAGATTATCAAGTATTAATGCTCTTAAACTCATATACATTGATAACCATTTTGATTGTTTTAATTTTTTAAAATCATAATCTATTGTATTTATTATTTCTTCGGCTTTTAAATCGTGTAAAAAAACATTATTTTTGCTCATTAATGCTTTTCCATACAAAGGTATAAATAAGGTTTTACTTTCATTGTTTAAATTCATAGTACTCCTTTACTTTTCATAGTATAAACAATCATTATGTTGTTATTATTAATTATATCATATCATTATTTATTCGTAAATTCTATGGTTATGGTTGTGCAAGGACCAATAAAATGATAGAATGAAGTTTATGGATTTACGTATACTTATATTAGATCTATATAAGGAGAAAAAATGAGTACATTATTGAAAATTGCCAAAATTGCAAAAGCTAATTTATTATCTAAATTAATTATTACAGAACCAATTAGAAATACTGGTCACTTCGAACGAAAAAATTTTGAAAAAAAGTATATTATTGATGAAAATAAAACTGAAGATGGTAAAGTATTAACTTTAACTAAGGATGCTAATTATAAATCACACATAATTTATTTACATGGAGGATCATTCACTGATGAAGCATTGATTATTCATCGCATTTTTATTGAAAGAATTTTAGATAAATATGAAACTAAAGTTACTTTTGTTGATTATCCTCTAACACCTGAATGTGATTATGTTAAAATTCAAGGTTTTACGCTAAATGCAATAACTGATTTAATGAATAAGTATAATAATGATAATTTTTATTTTATGGGTGATTCTGCCGGTGGGGGATTAGCGGTATCGATGTTACAAAAATTATCTAAGCAGGGTATTGACATCAAAAAAACAGTTTTATTATCTCCGTGGATTGATGTATCAATGACTAATCCAAGTATTAAACAACAATTGGAGAAAGATTTTACACTTAATTTAGATAGTATTATTGAATGCGGTAAAAAATATGCTGGTGATATTAGTCCAACTAGTGAAATAGTTTCACCGATATATGGTGATTTAAATAATTTAGGGAGTTTATTATTGTATGTCAGTGATAATGAATTGTTATATCCCGATATTGTAAAATTTAATGAAATGGTTAATCAATGTAAAAATAGTACATCACAGTTAATAATTGGAAAAAACTTATGTCATGATTATCCATTGTTAATCATTAAGGAAACTAAAGGAATACTCCAACAAATGATGACATTCTTAATTAATGACAATAAATAAAAGAACCTAAGTTCTTTTTTTCTTTTTCAATAATTGATCAATACCATAATAGATATATCCCAAGATAGTGAATGCAATTATGATGATTAAAACATATATTAAAACTTTACTACCTAATTTATCCCAGTCCATAAAAAAGTAAGGATAATGGCCTCCTAATTGAAAGGTGTATCCGCATAACCCGTTGATAGTCATAATTATGAAATAAGTAAAAGGGATTATTAACCATAACAATGGATCATATTTATTATATCTACCTTTAGTGTCAAATAATAACCAATCAAATATAGTCATTATAGGTATTATATAATGCATTAGTAAATTAGCGGGTGAATATAATGAGTAACTACTATTTGTCATGTCAAACATCATTGGTCTTAGCATAAAATGAAATATTAAAAATGTGACGGTAATAGCCATAGTAATAGCACCTTTTAATTTAGGATAGTCTTTATTCTTTTTATGTTGAATTAATAAAAAAATAAAGAAACCAATAACTAAAATATTACTAAGTATGGTAAAATAATGTAGCATTTCCCAAATATTAACATTTAAACCTGAAAAGTTTAAATATAATCCATATATTCCCAATATAATTAATACTAATCGATAAATAAACTTTATTTTATTTTTCATAGACACCTCACTTTTATTATATCATGTTAATTATTTTTGTTAATCAGGTAATTATATAATCATAGTTTGAATATAATTATTGTGATGATTATGAAAAGATTTTATTTGTTTATTTTATTATTAATATTGTTTTGTTTTGCTGATGTCAAAGCAGACCAATTAGGTCAGAATGTCACTTTTAATTTATTACAAACTCCATATAGAACTGTTACTAAAAGATTCGACGGTGATATGGTTGTTTTTGATGTTGTGAATAATATACCGACAATGACTTTATCTCGAAGTGATTTAAAAAACATTTTAAGTCAGAAGTCGGGGGTTGGAGCTAGCGCACTTACTCTTTATGCAACACTTGATATTTTGGTTACACCAATCGAAGGGACTAATTTTGATCCATTGGTTGGGAAAAGTGAATATTATCGTGGAACTAGTGGTGCGTGGGTATCGAATCCTGATGCCGAAGTAGCGGCCTCAAGTAATGCAGATAAGAAAACAATGGATAGTGATTATTGGCCGTATGACTTTGCGGTTGCATATCGTACTACTGTGGATGATCCTTGGAAGAATTCAGTACCAGTAGGTGTCGATTTATCGAATAAGACAATGGAAGAAAAATTAGCGACACTACTTGATATTAATTTAGAGACTAATCCTAATGGGGTAGTTGATGCATATGAAGAATTATTCTTTTTTAGAATTTTGCCTGATGGCTATTCATACAAAATAAGATTTGATTTTTATAGTGAAAAGCCTAATTCTTTACCGGTACTAGCATCACCTAGTACAACTGAATATCTAACAAGTTCACTTAATTTAATAGATACACGATATGTAATTATAAATTATGATAAAAGTGAAGCGGCACCAACAATTAGTATTTCTAACATAGAGGAACAACCTAAAATAAATGTTTTTGGTTTAATCTTATTTGTAATATTGACAGTTGGAACAATTGTATTTTACAAAAAATATGGTAAATGTTCTTGTAAACGTGTATAATTGCAATAGGTGATTTTATGGCAAAATTAAACAAAATACCACATCATGTTGCAATTATTATGGATGGTAATGGTAGATGGGCACAGGAGCAAGGAAAAGATCGAAGCTATGGACATTACCATGGCTTTTTAAATTTAAAAAAACTAGCGAAACATATATATAAAAAAGGTGTTAAAGTGTTAAGTGTATATGCTTTTTCTACAGAAAACTTTAATCGTGAAGAAAAGGAAGTATCCTATTTAATGAATTTATTTTTGGATAGATTTAGTAGTGGTTTCAAAGACATGGAACGTCAGGGAATAAAAATGATTTTTTCGGGAGCTAGGGAATATCCATTGCCAGATAATGTTATAAAAAAAATGATAGAGATGGAAGAAAGAACAAAAAGTAATAGTAATGGAATTTTTAACATTTGTTTAAATTATGGTGGGCATAAAGAAATAGTAGATGCTACTAAAAAAATTGTTAAAGATAAACTAGATTACAATATTATAGATGAAAAAACATTCGAAACTTATCTATATAATGAAATGCCTCCGATTGATTTATTAATTCGGACAGGAAAAGAAAAAAGAATTAGTAATTTTATGTTGTGGCAAATAGCTTATTCAGAGCTTTATTTTACTGATATTTACTTTCCAAATTTTGATAATAAAATGTTTGATGAATGCTTAATTGAGTATGATAATAGGGAACGACGTTTTGGAACAACAAAAAAAGTTTAAATATTGCTTGCAAATATAAGTATTTTGTTGTAAAATTAACAATGCAAACGAAATTTGTTTGAATGGGCTTGTAGCTCAGTTGGTTAGAGCGCACGTCTGATAAGCGTGAGGTCGATGGTTCAAATCCATCCAGGCCCACCATGCCTCAATAGCTCAGTTGGTTAGAGCACTTGACTGTTAATCAAGGGGTCGTAGGTTCGAGTCCTACTTGGGGCGCCATTTTTTAAGGCCTGTTGGTGAAGTGGCTTAACACACCGCCCTTTCACGGCGGCATTCACGAGTTCGAATCTCGTACAGGTCACCATTCGTACACTATGCAAACTTTATACGTATATTCGTGTGGGTTTGCTTTAACTTATAAATTAGAAAAGAACACTAAAAAATAGTGTTTTTTCTATTTTAATTATATAAAAAAGAGAGAATTAGTCTTTTCTCTCTTGAAACATCTTATAAATAGGCACATCTAAAACATCAGCAATTCTACCTAATGTTGCTATACTAAAAGTCTTTTTTAATTTTAAACTACATATTTGTTGTATGTATTCTAAACTTAAATCAGTTTCATCAGCAATTCTTTGGTAGGTAAAGCCTTTTAATTTTCTGTAATACCTAATATTACTTCTTACTATATTGTAATAATATAAATCTTCTCTCATAATTATATTATGCACTATATACTTACATTTACTTATGAGCTTATAGTTCATAATAACTAAAAACTCACAAAAAAACTTAACTCTTATTTATAGTAAACCATGAAAAAACCCTTTATATAAAAGGGTTCATAAAAATATAGGTTCGTTACTTGTATGCCATAAAAACTTTGTTAAGGTTTTTATTGTCTTAAAGGGGCACCAGTATTATCTCTAAAAGTTCCTGTTGATATTTTAATTAAATCAATTATCCAACCAACCATAAATATACCACAAGTGAATGTATATAATAAACCTTTTCCTATATTACCTACATAATATTGATGTGCACCAAATAACCCACCAATAGCACATATAATTAATGCTTTTTTCTTTTCTTTATCACTTGTTAAAGTAGTGTAATTTGCCATAAGTCTACCTCCTAATTGATTATTATTTTTTTTCTTCTATTTTAATTTTGTAACTATCAACTGAACTAGTGTTAATATCAATGTAATATTTTCCTGCCTCTTTTGTTAGTGTCTTCTTTTCATTTGTTTTACTACCTATGGTTGAAATGTCTTGAATAGATATGTCAAGATTTCCATCGGCATCAGTGGATTTAGTTGTACCCTCTGGTAGTAAATAAATTAATGCTGTTCCAGTTGTTGAACTAGCACTAATACTATATGTAACTCTTATTTCTTTTCCATTAAGTTCAAAAACATCACTTAATGCTTCCTTGTTATTATTAGATAAATCACCATTGAAATCAATAATAGTAACCCATTCATCTGCAGGTTTATTGTTTTGACCTTTTCCTTGTTCTTTTTCTTCACTACCCATTTGACTAGCGATAACTCCTACCACTACAACAGCTAAAACCCATACCCACCATTTTTTAAACCATGGCTTTTTCCCGACTTTTTCGTTCATTTCTAAAAATCTCCCTTCTTTTTATCAAAATACATTTGACAACAATATTATAATATAAAATGATGATATTTACAATAATTTTTATGAACTATTTGTACATAATTTGTTAATAGAGAAATCGCACTTAGGAACTAAAAAATTATATACGATCTATGAGAGGAAAATGTAAAGCCTAAAATAGTCAAAAAAGGTAATCGCGAATTTTTAACTAAAAAAGAATTATTCGTTATTCTGTTTTATAAAATTATTAGTTCTGTTCATGTCGTTTAAGATGTCAAATAGCCTCATTAACGGATAATTATAGTTTATTTGGGTATTTGTACTTATTTTTAAAATAATTATAATATTGTCTTCAAAATAGTCAATTATGCTAAATGTTAGATTTGCTATTACTAATTAATAGTAGGAATAATAATAGTGCTATATATTGTCAGTATATATGGTAGTATTTATTAATTCTATATTAAATACTATACATGTCAGTATTTGAATAAGACAGAACGGATGTATAAAAAAGTATATACTATTTAGTTGAAAAAAGAGTATACTTATTTGAAAAGGTATACAAAAAAGAGATTTTTCTTGTATAAAAAAAAATATAGCGATTTTAATTTTTGCTATATTTTTTTTAACATTCGCCAAGTCATTTCTTTTGTTTCAATTTCAAAATCATTTGTACCCCACATCTTCCACTTGTTATTAAATGCGTAAATATTTTTTTGTCTAGCAATAGCCCCACACTCTACACATTTGATAAAACCATGAGTAATTAAGCCTTCCATATCTTTATAAAATTGATTCCTATTACCTAATGAATACAATTTATACTTTTTATGCCATTTACATTGATTCATGGTAAATATCTCGGGATTAGTATCTTTTTCTTTTAATTGATAATTCTTTTCCCCATAATATTGCGCCTTACAATATATGTATAAAATTTTTTGCCTTGGAGTTAAATCTTGCCATGCTTCACTTAATAACATGCTCTCGTATATATTAGCAGAAGTATCACGTTGCTTTTTACTACCTACATTAATGTATACATTACTTTCAAATGATTTGGGTACATATTTATCTTTCTTTTTAGCCATATTTATTTATTTTCCTTTCTTTTTGAATAGCGTTGACTTTTTCTAATACAATATCTAATTCTTGTTTATCTATTAGTCCTTTTTGATAGTCCTCTTTAACAGTTTTTTCCAATTCATTTGGAAATGCATGACAATAGGAAATAATATCTTGTGTTTGAATATAACTAGCGAATTGTTTAATTCTAGGTAAATCTAATATTATTTTACCCACTTATGCACCTCCTTTTAAATTGGTATTGATAAATAGTTGCTACCATGGTATACTAGTGTTATATCAGCAACTAATATAATAATAGAATATTATTTATAAGAAATATAGTTGCTAATTGCTCTTTGTATTAGCGACTTTTATAAGAGCAATATTTAAAGGAGTTGAAATTATGGTTAAAAAAGGACAAAGTAAAGGGGATAAAATATTTAAAATAGAAAAATTATATATGAACATATACGAAGATACATACGAAAATGATTATGTTGATATAAATATGGATATTTCATGTAATGATTATGCAAATAGTATTTGCCAAACTCTTAATACTAAATATCAATTATTTGATTATGCAACAAAAGAGGATATTATTACCTACAAAATAGAAAACAAAGAAAAACTGGCAAAAGACATTGATGATGAAATACTAAAAGATTTTAAAGTTTATAGTGACTCTTTTATAAATAGTGGTCTTGGTATTCTACTCTTATATGAGAAAATATTTAAAGTTAATTATATTGATAAAAATAACTGGTCAAGATTTATTCATATACTTGGGTTAAAAGAAAATACACTAATAGCAGACAAAAGTGATATGAACACTGATAATTATGAAATATTTGATTATAGTAGTTGTTTTAAAGAAAATGGGAATACCTATATCATTAATAATGAATATATTAAAAAGCAAATAAAATTCTTGAATTTTCCAAGTATTATGGCTTCAAATTCCTATACGTATGAACTAAACAATACAAAAGAATTAATAGTTAGTTTTTTATGTAATTTTTTTAGATATAACGGAAATAAAATTGTTAAAAAATGTGAACATTGTCAAAAATGGTTTATTCCTGACAAAAAAACTACTAAATATTGTGATAGAGTAAGTCCTAAATATAAAAATAAGAATTGTAAAGAGGGCGCTACATTACTTAATAAACTGGCAAATGAGAAATCTAATGAAATCGCATATCTAAGGAAACGAATTAGAATGAAATATTACAACCCAGTAAATATATATGGTAAACAAAAAGATATTGAAAGATTACTAAACTTTGACCGAGAAGATATGTTATGGAGAGAAAAACTAAAAAATAATATAGTTACACAACTAGAATATAGAAATTGGTTAAATAGTCATTTTATAAAAAAAGTGGGAGGTAATAAGTAAATGAATGTAGTTATATATGCACGTTATAGTTCTGAAAAACAAAACGAACATTCAATTGATGGACAAATAACTGAATGTAAAAGATATGCTGAAGTACACAACTACACTATTATTAATCAATATATAGACCGTGCTAGTTCTGGTACAAATGATAATAGAGAACAATTTAAAAAAATGATAGAAGATAGTTCAAAAAAACTGTTTAATGGTGTTTTAGTATATCAATTAGATAGATTTGCACGTAATAGATATGATAGCGCTACATACAAAACAAAACTTAAAAAAATGGTGTTAAGGTATTATCGGCGCGTGAGAATATAAGTGATGATGCTTCGGGTATATTAATGGAAAGTGTACTTGAAGGTATGGCTGAATATTATAGTGTGGAATTGGGTCAAAAAACTTCACGAGGTATGAAAATTAATGCTGAAAAAGGTTATTATAATGGTGGAACAATTCCACTTGGATTGAAACTAGTTGAGGCGGAAAGAATAGAAAGATTAGGGGCTAAACCTATTATAAAATACAAATATGGTATAGATAATGATACATCACATATTGTTAGTAAAATATTTGATATGTATTTAAAATGTGAAAATATGGCTAGTATTATTAGATACCTAAATAAGCAAAATATTAAAACTTCAAGGGGTAATAATTTTAATAAGAATAGTATTAGAAGAATATTATTAGATCAAAAATATATAGGTGTATATTCTAGTGCTGGTATAACTATCAATAATGGTATACCACCTATTATAGATAAAGAAACTTTTGAAAAGGTAAAAGAAGCAATGAAAAAGAATAAAAATGCAAGAGGTCATGCGAGAGCAAAAGCAGAATATTTGTTAACAACTAAAATATTTTGTGGTCATTGTAAAAGTGCAATGGTTGGTGTTTCTACTACTAAAGCAAGTGGTAAGATTTATAATTGGTATAAGTGTAAAAATGCAATTGCTAAATGTTGTAATAAGAAACCTATTGTTAAAGACTATATAGAAGACCTTGTCGTTTTAAAAGCACGTTCTATACTTACTGACGATAACATAGAGTATATAGCACAAGAGGTGTATAAACAAACGGAAAAAGAAAGAAATAACTCGAGCATAAAGCGACTAAAAAAAGCATTAGCAGACAATGAAAAAGCCATTAAAAATCTATTAATAGCCATAGAGCAAGGACAAAACATTGATTTATTAACACCTAGATTAAGTGAAAAAAATGTAGAAAAAAGAAACATAGAGCAAGAGATTAAACTTGAAGAGGCAAATTGTGTTATTATCACTAAAACTGAAATTAAAACATTTTTAAAAGGGTTAAGAAATGGAAATATTAATGACCAAAGGTATAGAAAAGCATTGATTAATACTTTAATATATAGTGTGTATATATATGATGATACATATACTATTATGTATAATATTAGTGGTAAAGAGCATAAAGGGAAAATACCAAATATCAATGAAGTAGAAAACTTTTTAAAAAAAAGTGAGGTTAATTTAAGCAAAAGTATTGTCAAAAATGCTAAATTAGGGTACAATGTTAATGACCTTGAAGTTTGTATAAAGGATGAAACGGGTCACCAAAGTTTTGTTGCCTGAGTGGCGGAATAGGTAGACGCACAGGACTTAAAATCCTGCGGAAGTTAAACTCCGTGCCGGT
>CAZNQV010000014.1:10259-19668 GCA_964575655.1 uncultured Muribaculaceae bacterium
ATCAGTAGGTTACGGGTTCAATTCCTGTTTTCGGCACCATTTTTATGGAGAGATAGCGAAGAGGCTAAACGCGACAGACTGTAAATCTGTTCCTTCGGGTTCGATGGTTCGAATCCATCTCTCTCCACCACTAGTGTTTGCCTCGTAGCCAAGTGGTAAGGCACGAGACTTTGACTCTCGCATGCGCTAGTTCGAATCTAGCCGAGGCAGCCAATTTTTTACGACTCGCTAGCTCAGTAGGTAGAGCATTTGACTTTTAATCAAAGGGTCTGGAGTTCGAATCTCCAGCGAGTCACCATTATTAAATATAACTCAAAGTAATTTGAGTTTTATTTTGACAAAAAAAAGACTATTGAATTTCAATAGTCTTTTTAATCATTAATTATATCTTTTTTTTAAATTATAACTTACTGTAACTAATAATGTAAAACTGATGATAGTTAATAATATAAAAGTAATTATGCTATCACTAGTTTGAGGATTTTCTTCAATTGGTGTTGCTGTAAGAACACGATCAATTGTACCGCCACCACCATCGGTTGTTTTAATAGTTATGTCGGTTGCAGTATTATTTGTAATAGTAGCATTTGGATCAGATGTAATATATTGTGGATTAGTAATTGTTGCATCTTCTCCAATTGTCATTGTTCCTTGAATATCGGTTTCAGCAGTGGCATTACTATTTTCCAAAGTTCCTACTACATTAATAGTACCAGTATCACCAACAACTAAACCACCTTCTTGTTCTCTATTAACGGCACCTGCTGTATGCATTGCACCATTGATTAGAGTACCGTTTACATCGATAGTTCCATTGTTAGTTAAACCATCACTATTATATAATGTTCCTTCAATTGTTAGCTTACCAGTTGCAGCAATGTTTAGTTGGTTTCTAGTATCTAAATGAATACCACTAGGAACTACCAATTCAGCATTAGCAGTGATATTTAAAACATCATGAGACATAATGCCTAAATTTTGTCCTAAAGTTACTTTACCAACTATGTCAAATTCACTATACATATTATCAGTGTTAGCTAATAATAGTGCTAAATTAGGATAAGTAGCACCATCAATATCAATAGTTTTAATGGTTACCTTTGAGCCAGCTTGAATTGTGTTAAAATTACATGTACTAACTGGACAAATATAGTTTGTTAATCCAGGTAATGAAGCACTGCCGGCACCAGTAACAGTTATTTTACCATTGTTAATAGTTGCAGCTCCAATAACATTCATATTTGCAAGCACTTCTACTTCAAGTGTATCAGCAACAACAAATATTGAGTTTGAAATATCATTACTAATTTGATACTTATCAGCAGTATCACCTTTGATAACAACAATACCGCCAACACCAGCAGCAGTAATAGCTGCACCTAATGTATCATCGGCAGGCACTTGAGGATTAGATGTTGCATCATATGCATCAAAGCTAACAGCAGCATTAACAGATAATGGTAAGCAAACTACCAAAGTAAGCAATATTGAAAATAAAAATTTTTTCATTTGTTTCTCCTTTCTATTATAGATATTTTTATAATATCATAATGTATTAAAAAAAGCAATTGAGTGTAGTTATAATTTATGATTATTAATATTATAATTGTTTGTATTTTTTTTATTCTTATGTTAGAATACGATTAATCAATTATGAATGGGGGACAATATGAATAGTTTTGAGCAAAGAATATTAATGCTAATAGCTCGTGATGAAGGGAAAAAGTTTTCTGATAATTTATTAGCCGAAATCGAAATTTTAACTCAGTATGAACAGAAAGTGTTCGAAAAAATTCAAAAGACAAGTAGACTTAATGGAAGTGAATTATTTTCTAAATATGTTGAGACTGCTTATTTGATTACAATAATGGAAGTTGCATATTCTAAAATAAAATTAGATTATGTGAATCAACTTACTAAAACATCACTTAGTGCCGAGAATATGAAAGAAATGTTGAATAAGAGTCAAGAACTAAAAAAAGAAATTAGTATTAAAGAAAAGTCAATTAAGGAAATGCGTAAAAATCTAAAAGGTGATACAGTAAATCAATTAGAACAACAAGCATATAGTGTAATTCTATGTTCAGATGAATTATCAACCAATAGATTAAAAAGAGATACATATGGTTTGCTAAATAACCAAATATTTGGTCAAAACGAAGAATTATCAGATGTTGAGTCAAGGATGTTGAATAGTTTTGCTGAAGGTTTTGTTAAAGAAAGAAGAAAATAAAAGTAAAAACTTATGGAATGATTCCATAAGTTTTTTTGATGTTTGTTATTATTATAGATTTGTGATAATATTAGGTTGTTAAGAAGGAGAAGGTATGAAAAAGAAATTACTAATTATTACAAGCATTGGTGTAATAATTGATATACTGTTAAAATTGTTAGCGACTAAATACTTGTTGAATAATCCTTTGAGAGTTATTCCAGGATTCTTTTCATTAACTTATGTCCAAAACTATGGGGCGGCCTTTAGTGTTTTACAAGGAAAGACTATTGTTTTAGTGTTAATAGCGTTATTTACATTGATATATTTATATATAATGATTAGAAAAAACAAACTAAATAAACTTGAAACGATTGGTTATAGTTTATTTTTAGCAGGAATAATAGGTAACTTAATTGATCGTATTTGTTATGGTTATGTAATAGATTTTTTACATTTTTATATTGGCAATAATAGTTTTCCAATATTTAATTTTGCAGATATTTGTATTACAGTAGGAGCAGGATTGTTATTATTAAATATAATTAAGGAGAATAAAAATGAAAATATTAGTAGATAAAAGTGGTGATAGGTTGGATAGTTTTTTAGCTACTCAACAAGATTCATCACGCAGTAAAATTCAAAAATTAATTAAAATGGGATTAGTTTTAGTTAATGATGAAATAGAATCATCTAGTTATAAAGTGAAATTAGATGATGAAATTGTAATACTTGATTATGATGATGAAATTAAAATTGAAAAAGAAAACATTCCATTAGATATTGTTTATGAAGATGAATATTTGATGGTTATTAATAAACCTAAAGGGATGGTGGTTCATCCTGCGGTTGGTAATTATTCACACACATTAGTTAATGCTTTGATGTATTATTTGAATAAAGATACCACTAAAGAAAACATGAGACCGGGGATTGTTCATCGATTAGATAAAGATACAAGTGGATTAATGGTGGTAGCAAAAACAGAAGAAGCGCTAGAAAAATTATCATTAATGATAAAAAATAAAGATATTTCTCGTATTTATATCGCATTAGTTTGGGGAATAATTAGGCATGAAAAAGGAACAATTGATGCTCCTTTGGGACGAGATATAAATAATAGACAAAAATATATGGTAACTAATATAAATAGTAAAGATGCCATAACTCATTTTAAAGTGTTGGAAAGATATAATAATGCTACTTTAATTGAGTGTAAATTAGAGACAGGGAGAACTCATCAAATAAGAGTTCATATGAATTATATTGGTTATCCAATTGTTAATGATGCAATTTATGGTAATAAAAAAGTTATTGATGGTACTGGGCAGATGTTACACTCCAAACAAATTAAATTTGTTCATCCATTTACTGGAAAAGAATTAACATTCGAACAAGAATCACCACAGCAATTTAACAATATTTTGGAAAAAATTATAAATTCATAAAATAAATACTAAATGATAACACTGATGCAAAAGCACTCCATAATAAATAAGGTATTAATAGATAGGCACTTGTTTTATTTAATTCTTTGCTATATGCGTATAGAAACAATCCGGAGATGAAGGAACCAACTGTTGCAACCATTCCTAAAAAAGGGCTTTCTAGGGCAAAAAATACGATTGTAAAACTTTGATTAAAGATGTAGTTGACGATTAAAGAGTAATAATATGACTTATTATCTTTAAAACTATACTTTTTAACGATTAAGTAAATCGATATGGCAATTAAAATATACAATATCGGCCAAATTATGGCAAATAAGATTGGTGGAGGAGCAAACTTAGGTAAATATAATTCCCTATAAAAATCATTGTTTCCTTGAAATAAAGTACTAAAGAACCATGGAAGTAGACA
The DNA here is from genome assembly GCA_964575655.1 of uncultured Muribaculaceae bacterium. Lineage (GTDB taxonomy): Bacteria > Bacillota_I > Bacilli_A > RF39 > UBA660 > DAOPMC01. The sequence continues at coordinate 14,332 of CAZNQV010000014.1, forward strand.
AGCTAAGAAGATTAAAATATTTTTAATTGTTTTTTTCATAAACACCTCTTTATTTATTGTATGTTTTATAATATAATATTATTATTTGAAAAAGGGAGGATAATATGCAGGAAATTCAAAGTTATAGCAAAAAAGATGTTATTGTAATGAAATTATTACATTATTTTATTACAGTTGAAAACTATAGTCCAATTATCCTTCATGGCGTAAAGGATGAGATTTGGTTAGAAAATCAAGAAAAAGACTACAAAATAATTAGAATTGTTTCAGACTATATTCATAATAATGAACAATATGAATTTGATTTATTTAAAACTCAAGGAATTGTTAAAACAATTAAAAAGAAAACTTTTAATTTTACAATGAATACATTAAGTATTTTTGTTAATTTAGGTGAAAGTGTAGATATTAAGAATATTAATCATATAGATTGTGCAGCAGTTAAAGATGAAAAGGATTTATCAAAATATGATTTTATATATCAACATTTCCCCAATATAGGTAAAAAATTAGAATTTTCAGAAAGAGGAGTTAGTTTATTTATGAAAATTACTAATGATATAAATCAACGTAATATAAAAGAATCACAAAAGGCAGAGGAAATTTTTTCGCAAAAAGAACCTATTGTTACTTACATATTAATGGGATTAAATATCGTTATATTTTTATTATCACTAATGCCTTACGGCCAAGCTTTTTTTATAAATAATTTTGCAACTAATGGACTTAGTATCAGAGATGGTCAAATATATCGGTTGATAACAGGAACTTTTATCCATGTTGATGTTTGGCATATCGTTTTTAATATGTATGCATTGAAAGTGATAGGTTCCCAAATTGAGAATTATTATGGTAAGTGGAAGTATTTGTTAATCTATATTATGAGTGGAATTATGGCAGGTTTATTGTCAATTATATTTAGTGATATTTCTAGTATTGGTGCTAGTGGAGCAATCTTCGGATTGTTAGGAGCACTACTATATTTTGGTTATCATTATCGTGTTTATTTGGGTAATGCTATTAAAACAACTATTATTCCTATTATTCTATTAAATTTATTAATTGGGTTTATTGGAAAAGGTATTGATAATGCTGCTCATATCGGTGGTTTAGTTGGCGGAATATTAATTTCAATGGCCGTTGGGCTTAGATATAAAGACACTAAATCACAAAAAATTAATGGCATCATATTGACGGTTATTTATATTGCTTTCTTGGTATATGTAGGAATAATTTCAAGAATATAAGAAAGATCGAAGAGATCTTTTTTTTATGTATGAATGATAAAACTTGCAAAAAAGCAAAAAATGTGGTATAATATGCATATTCCAATGGGGGTTGGGTTGAAATGAATAAAGAAGTTAAGTTTAGATTAAAGAGAATTATATCAGTTAGTATATTTTTGATAGTAGCAACTATTTTATGGATGGACACAAATAAAGTTAATGGTGAATCATTAGCGTTATATAATGATATGAATCAATTAAACTTTGTTGAGTTATCAAATGGTGTTAACTTACAGAATGCTTATCCGGTAAAAGATGAGCAAGGTTTATTAAATGATAGTTATAATTTTGCCATTGTTAATAATAACAATATGAATGAAAGTTATACTATTTATTTTGATAATCAATTAGATGATACTGTTAAACAATTACCATATAGTTGTATTAGATATCAAGTAGTAAAGAATAATGAAATATTTATTTCGGCAACTACTTTAAATAGTGATGGTGTATTATTTACAGATAATGTTGTAACTGAAAATGATTATGAATTGAAGTTTTGGATTAATAATAGTTGTGGAAATGAGGTTATGGGTTCAAGTTTTAATGCAAAAGTAGCACTTAAATAGTGCTATTTTTTTTTATTTATATTATAATGAAATTGGTGGTATTATGAAAGAACTAAAGATAATTAATAAGACAAAAGTAAACAACCAAGAATTATTAAAAGAATATAAGCTGGCATATTGTGATAATACTTTCAAAAAGGTAGTTGATAGTTTAAATAAAGATAGTAAATATTTAGCAAAATTCACATCTAGAATACAAGATTGTTGTAAAGAAATCGATAATTGTGCTAAATGTAAAAGTATTACAATGTGTCAAAATCCAGTTATAGGTTATTGCTATACTCCTGAAATAATAGATGACCGATTAGTTTTTTCATATAATATGTGTAAATATCAACAATCTGTTGACTACTTAAATAATGTTTATACTGAGAATATGCCTAGTTATGTTAAAGAGGCTAGTTTCAAAGATATATATGTAGATGATAAAGAAAGAGTTGCAGTTATTAAATATATTAAAAATTATTTTGATAGTTTTTTCAAGCAAAGAGAAAAAGGGCTGTATTTAAGTGGCAACTTTGGTAGTGGAAAAACTTATTTAATTGCCGCATTATTTAATGAATTAGCTAAAAAAGATGTTAAATCAGCAATTATTTATTTTCCGGAATTTTTAAGAAGTTTAAAAGAAGGTTTTGAAGATAATACATATCAAGAAAAGTTTAATTATATTAAAAGAATACCGTTATTATTAATTGATGATATTGGTGCAGAAAATGTAACATCATGGGCGCGTGATGAAATTCTTGGTCCTATTTTGCAATATCGAATGGAAGAAAACTTACCAACTTTTTTGACATCTAATTTGTCTTTAAAAGAGTTAGATATTCACCTAAGTATGAGTGGAAATAAAGTTGAAAAGGTAAAAGCAAGAAGAATTATAGAAAGGATAAAGTATCTAACTAATGAAATAGAACTAATTAGTGTTGATCGTAGAAAGTAGTATGACACATGTAGCAGGAGCAAACAAGAAAATATTAGATTCAAAAAGTTATCTTGAAGTTAAGCAAAAACTTAAAATTAATGATAATTCTGAAATGGTTTCATATTTGTTAAAACAACTAACTTCAATATTTAACAATAATTGTAATAAATTAACAAATCAAAAAGAAATAGTTATAAAAATGATTGATTATTTAAATCAATCAATAGAAGAATCACATAATTTAGATAATGTATTAATTGTTGATAAAATTATGAATATTAAAGAACTATTAATTACTAAAATAAAAGCAATTGATAAGAGAAAAAGAAACACTTCTGATGTTTTATTATTAAGAAATACTATAAATAAGCTAGAAGATTTAGAAGTTGTTTTACGATATAATTTGTCAGGTAAATTCATTACTACTAATTCTAATATTATTAAATATATTTTATTAAAAGAAAAAAACTTGGTATTAAGTGAATCATTAATAATTAATTATCCTTATTTAATCAATATTTGCGAAGATAATAGTGGACATATCTTGGATATTTTGGTTGATAAGTATTTAGAATCTTTAAATTTATATATAAAGAACCCTAGTTTAAAGAAAGATCTACAATACTATCATGAAGTATTACGAATAGTATTATGCGGAAGTAGGGTTAAACTTGATGATTATATTATTACAAAAAACAAAGATAAACTATATTCAATAATGTTAAAATCTCATGCAATTGGTAAAGAACAATTGTGGTTAAAGCATTTGCATGATATGTTACATGATGTCAAACATTACAATCCATCGCTAGCAACACTAAATAAACTGTACGATGTTTCTAATGGATTTAGTAGAATGGTTGATGAAGAATGTAAATATTATTTGCAACAACAAGTAATCGAGGAAAATGCTGATGAGTTTGTGATAACTATTGATGATGAAGATGTATTGGCAAGAGATGATGGTGTATCAATCAAAAGACTTGACAATGGTAATAAATTATTACAGGTCCATATCTCAGATGTTCCAAAATTTGTTAAGCCAGGTAATTATTTGCGAAGATCTGCATATAAAAGAACTCAAACTTTATATTTACCAGATCAAAGTATTCAAATGTTACCAATTGAATTATTGAAAGGAAAAATATCATTAGATCAAAATAAAAAAAGATATGTCAGGACATATTGCTTTGAAATAGATTCATTAAATAATATTATCGATTTTAGGATTATTAAACAGGTTATAAAAATAGCTCGTAATTTATCATTTGGTGAAGCCAATCATTTATTAGAACATGGTGGAAAAGATAGGCAAACAGATGAATTGTTTGAGAATCTAGCGATAGTTCCTAGTATTTTATCAAATCATTTAGGAATCACTGGAAACGAGATTTATAAATTAACTAAAAGCGAGGTGTTGGTGCAATCCTTAATGATAGGTACCAGTTTTAAAACCGCAGAATATTTTAAAAATAATGATTATCCAATGTTATATCGTTCACATGATATGCAAAAAGACATACCATTATATTTACAAACTAGATTAGATGAAGTAGATGATAATAATGCTAAATATACTAGTTGTATCAAAAATGTTATGGGCACTTGTTTAGCATCGTTTTATTCTGTTGAACCAAGTTCCCATGAGGGATTAAATTTAGAGCAATATACCGGTATTACTAGTCCAGCTAGAAGATATGGAGATATTATTAATTGTGATTGTGAAGATTTATTTTACTTTAATAGATGCGATGATGAACAATTTATCGATGGTTATAAACAAGAGTTAAATCGGGTAGCAAATTATTTAAATAGTCGTAATGAAGAATTGCGAAAGTATTGTGAAGCTTATTGTAGAATTAGAACAAAAAGATGAAAAAACTTGACATTATAAAGTAGTTGTGGTATTATATCCACAGATGTGAAGAAAAGGATACGATCATTAATTACCGTTTTATAGAGAGTTATCGTTGGGTGAAAGATAATAAATGAGATTAATGATTACTACCTTGGAACAATACTCGAAAGAGATTATCGGTAACGCGTTATAGTTTTAAGTTAAAAATGGATGGTACCGTGTATCAAGCACTCCTTTAAAAAGGGTGTTTTTTTTTATTTTAAGGAGGAGATAAAAATGATAAATATTAAAGAAAATGAAAAGTTAAATGTTTTAAATCATAGTTGTGCTCATTTACTAGCACAAGCTGTAAAACATTTATACCCTAATGCTTTATTTTGGGTAGGGCCAGTAATTGAAGAAGGTTTTTACTATGATATTGATTTAGGGGATGAAGTAATTAAAGAAGAAGACTTAGAAAAAATTGAAAAAGAAATGAAAAAAATTTCTAAAGATGGAAAAAGAATTTATCGTGAAGAATTATCAAGAGAAGAAGCTTTAGAAAAATTTAAAAATGATCCATATAAATTAGATTTAATAAATAACATGGATGATAGTACAGTTATTTCATGTTATACTCAAGGAGATTTTACGGATTTATGCCGTGGACCTCATGTTGAAAATTCCAAAGAATTGCCACGTGATGGGTTCAAAATTCGCAGT
>CAZNQV010000015.1:0-18796 GCA_964575655.1 uncultured Muribaculaceae bacterium
TATATTTAATAGTTTTATCATCAATTATGCATCCAGATAAATATTCGCTTTTTAGAGCCTTTTTAAGTCCTTTAACAATGTCCTTTTCTTCTAAAGGATTTAGTTTAAATATTTGGCATCTACTTCTAATAGCAGGATTAATTCGATGATAAGGATTACTAGTAGTTAAACCAATTAAAGTAATTAAACCACTTTCTACGCAAGGAAGTAATAAATCTTGTTTATCTTTATTTAAACGATGTATTTCATCCATTATTAAAATCATACCATCCATCATTTTAGCTTCTTCAACAACAGTATCAAAATCTTTTTTATTATTAATAGTTGCATTAAAGAAACGATATGGTAGATTTAAATCATTAACAATAGCCGTGGCAATAGATGTCTTACCAATTCCCGGCTCACCATATAAAATCATAGAAAATATTTTATTATTTTTGACTAAATTAGTTAATATCTTATCTTTCCCAATTAGATGTTCTTGTCCAATTACATCTTTTAATGACTTAGGAGCTAGTTTTATTGCTAATGGTACATTCATCATAATCACTTCCATAAAATATTATATCATATTTACGTTTTTTAAGATATTGTGATATAATTTATAAAGGTGATAGTATGATTGAAAAATATATTCAAGATTATCTATATACCATTAAATATGAATATAAATTAAGTGATAACACGTACAATAGTTATCAGTATGATTTAATTCATTTTATGAATTATTTAGATGAAAAAGATATAACTAAAATAACTGAACAAGATATCATGAATTATTTAAAAAAACTTGCTAAAAATAGTCCTAAAACTATATCGCGAAATATAACTAGTATTCGTAATTTTTTTAATTATTTAGTTAAGACTAAAATACTTTCAGTGAGTCCCTGTGAATATATTGAAAATCCTAAAATACCAAAAAAGTTACCTAATGTACTTTCAATTGAAGAAATAGACCAATTATTAAATATAAATTTAAATAATAAGTTTGATTATCGTAACAAAGCTATGTTAGAATTGTTATATGCCACAGGTATGAGAATAACAGAATTAATCAACTTACGAATCACTGATGTAAATTTCCATAATAATGTTGTAATTACACTAGGAAAAGGTAAAAAAGAACGTATTATTCCCGTTGATGATTATGCCTTGTATTGGGTTAAAGAATATTTAAATTATCGAAACGACTTTTTTAAAAAGAATCATAATAGTGATTATCTATTTCTAAATAATGTTGGAACTCAAATGACAAGACAAGGTTTTACGAAAAATTTAAATATAATATTACAAAAATTATCAATAAAAAAACAAATAACACCACATATGTTAAGGCATTCATTTGCCACTCATTTATTAGAAAATGGAGCAGATTTAAGAAGTATTCAATTATTACTAGGGCATAGTGATATATCGACTACAACAATATACACTCATATAACCAAAGAAAAAATTAAAACTGATTATAAAGAATTTCACCCACGTAATCATAAGGAGGATTAGTTATGAAATTTAAAAGAATATTTTTAATAGTATTAGATTCCCTAGGAATTGGTGAAGCAATCAACGCTAAAGATTACGGTGATGCTGGAGCTAACACACTAAAACACATTAATGAAAATAGTGATTTGTTTATTCCTAATCTTAAAAAACTAGGATTTTTAGATACTATTACAATGGTTGAAAACAAACAAACAGAAGCATATTATACAATCGCTAGACCGGTAAATGTAGGAAAAGATACCTTAACTGGCCATTATGAAATAATGGGCATGAAATTTGAAGCACCATTTATTTCATTCACTCAAACTGGTTTTCCACGAGCTTTAATAGAGGAATTAGAACGAAGAACTGGTAGAAGAGTCATTGGTAATAAAGCAGCTTCCGGAACAGAAATAATTGAAGAATTAGGTGAAAGAAGTATGCAGTATGGTTCTATTATTGTATATACATCTGCCGATTCAGTTCTACAAATAGCAGCTCATGAAGATATAGTGCCATTACCAGAATTATATAAAATATGTGAAATAGCACGAGAAATTACCAAAGCAAAAGAATGGAAAGTAGGGCGTGTTATTGCCCGACCATTTACTGGTAAACCTGGAAAATTTAAAAGAACACCAAATCGCCATGATTATGTTTTAAAGCCTGAAAAACCAACTGTTTTAAATTATTTAAAAGATAAAAATTTAAATGTTATTTCTATTGGTAAAATATATGATATTTTTGATGGAGAAGGGATAACTAAAAAAGTTATTTCAACTAGTAATAAAGAAGGTATAGATAAAATAATGGAAATCATGGATAAAAACTTTACTGGTCTATGTTTTGCCAATTTAAATGACTTTGATACCTTATATGGACATCGTCGTGATGTTTTAGGTTATGCTAATGCCATTGAAGAATTAGATGTTGAAATACCTTTATTATTAAATAAATTAAATAACGATGATTTATTAATAATAACTGCTGACCATGGTAATGATCCAACCTTTAAAGGTACAGATCATACAAAAGAAAATGTGCCAGTAATTATATATAGTAGAATTTTTAAAGAACCTAAAATCTTGCCAATTTTAAATTCATTTGCCGATATTGGAGCAACAATCTCTGACAATTTTGACGCACAAACACCAGAGATAGGGGAGAGTTTTCTAGATAAATTAAAATAAAAAGAAAGAGGGTATTCATGTGAAAAGAAAAGGACTAATAATAATCATTGTTTGTCTTGCAATTGTATTAATAATTAGTATAATAATATTTAAAAAGCAAAAAAAGTATACTTACAATGAAATAGCAACAACCAAAAGATTTGAAATAGTATTAAAAAGTGCAACTTATGAAAAAGAAACTGAAACATTAGAAGCTGTATTTCAATTAAAAAATTTAAGTGGTTACAGTATTACTATTAATGAAAAAGAGTATTTCAAATTAAAAAGCATTGCACAAAGTGAATTAAATAATAGTTATTATAGTAATACAAATATATTAAAGTCCAACGAAACAACTATGTATACTCTACAATATAAAGTAAAAGAAAGATCAAATTATGAAATAATATTTAATACAGGTGAAAAAAATGACAACCTAGTATTTATTGTAAATGAACTAACAAAATAAGATCAAAGGAGGTTTTGGTATGTTGGTTAAAGATATATATAGAATTAGTGCTTATGGTGCATTAGTAGAAAAAAGTAATGAAACTGATTTAGGAGATAATATTACTATTCAACATGATTATGTAATAGATAATATTTGGGGATGGTCGCCTCACAATCAAATGATTGAAAGTAGGGGGGATGCAGTTACTATCTATGCTACACTATTAGAAAATAATTCAATCAAAAGAAAATATGTTTTTCAAAAAACTCAATTAAATGATTTTGGTAGAAAAGAATACATTAATGAAAATGATCCAAACAGTCATCATTTATTTTTTAAAGAAGTATCTAATATATATTTATTTAGTCATAAACCAGTTGATATAAAAACACGAATAAAAGTAAAAGAAAAAGCTAAAAACATTTAATTTTGGCTATAAACACTTAAGATTAGAGAGGGGAAACAATTGTGGAATATATTATTACAATCATTTTAATACTTGTTGTCATTTTTTGTGTTATTCGTATTAAAAGATTAGTTTATTTGAAACATTTAAAAGAAGAAACTAAAATTATAGCTGATGAAGAAATCAGAATTCGCAAAGAAACAGATAAAAAGGATATTGAAATCACTATTAAATAATTAATGTAGTAAATAGCAAAAAATTTAATAATTTTAACAATGGTTTACATAATATAAATTATGTGAACTTGTATCATTTGCTGTTTTATCAAGGAATTGTCCGTCTTAATTCACTTTTTAAATCTATTATTATTGTCTAGATATTAAAAAATTATTTTTTAAAATAATTTTTTTATTTTGGATAAAACCATTTATATAATTCTAATTTTCAAAGTAATTAATTAAATTGATCATATATAACAATATATATATTATTCAAATAATTTATTTAATTAACTACTCTTTAATTTGAATTATGAAATAGGGGGTTAGTCAATAAAAAAACTTACATAATAGTAAGTTATACTTTACGAGACATAATTTCTGCTATTTTCTCAAAAACCTCTTTTGCATTCGTTTCAGTTATAGAATTATAGCCAAGTTCAGACAAGGCTTGATTTTTAAATGTATTTAATTCTTGAGTTCTACTTAGTTTTTCTTCTTTTTTACGATCAATCTCTTCTTCGAAGCGTTTATGAGATTCTGTAACTCTGTTACGCGATGCTCCCCCACTCGTATATAATGTCATTCCGGAAAAAATAATACCTTCAAAATTATACTGTTCATCTTCGTTATAAATAAATTCTAAAGGATTAGTTACTCCAATTGATTTAGACATATAAGCTAACATATATTTTAACTCTTTGATTGATTCCATTGCCTGCAAATAGTGATACAAATATCTCATTGTGTCATAAGCTTGATTAGTTTTATCTTCAATTAGGTTTTCTTTTAATAAATTAAATATATCAGTTAACAATTCTTGTTCCTTTTTATTTAATCCTGTTAAATTAGCTACATTCTCTTTATTAGATAAATCCATAATTTCTAAATTTAATTTTTCTTCTACTTGTCTAGTAAATTGATCATCAATTTTAAGATTAGCTAGTTCTTCCTCCCCTTCTACATTAAATAATTTGAAAATTTTATTAACTTTTTCTTTTGGCATATCTGCAAAATTCATTGCAAAATAATTATATAGCATTTGCCTAGAAACACCTAAGTATCTTGCAACTCTGACTTTTGAAACACCACATTCATTTATTATATTTTCTACGTATTTCATATACCCTCCGTATCATATCTTATAATTTAATTTTATATTTATTTTGACACTATGTCAACTGTAAAATAATGTAAAATAAAAAGTATCATAACAGATACTCTATTTTTTTATTATTTTTTCTAACTTCCTTAATAATACCACTCCCAATACACCAATCATCTAAATATAAAACAAATAGTTGTCCTGGAGTAACCGACTTAGCACTATTATATTTAACAAGCATAGAACCATCATCTAAATATTCAAGATTAACTTTTATATCAGTCGAGCGATATCTAAATTTTGCAGAACAACAATTAATTTTTTCATTGGTTAACAAATTAACATTATCAATAATACAGCTATCAGAAATAAGTAATTGTTCATTATTTGAAACATATAGCTCATTTTTATTCAAATTTTTTCCTACAACAAAACTTCTAGTATCATTTCCTCCAAGATTTAATCCTCTTCTTTGGCCTATCGTATAATACATTAATCCACTATGTTCCCCTACTTTATCATTATTATCCAAATTAATGATATTACCTTTTTGATTTGGTAAGTAGTTTTCTAAAAACTTTTTAAAGTTACGTTCACCAATAAAACATATTCCAGTAGAATCTTTTTTCTTTGCTACATTTAAATCGTGTTTTAAAGCCAATTCACGCACTTCTTGCTTACTTAATTCCCCAACAGGAAATAATACATCTTCTAATTGTTTATTCGTTAATTGGGCTAAAAAATAAGTCTGATCTTTGTTTTCATCAATTCCTTTTAATAATTTACCATTAACTAATCGTGCATAATGACCAGTTGCTATATAATCACAACCTAGTCTTTTTGCTTCTTTAATAAATAAATCAAATTTAATATATTTATTACACATTACATCAGGATTAGGAGTTCTACCTTTCTTTAATTCATCTAGAAAATAAGTAAAAACATAATCCCAATATTCTTTAACAAAATCGATACGGTGCAACTTAATATTTAATTTATCACATACTAATTTTGCATCATTATAATCTTGTTCTTGTGGACATATTTGATTATTTAATGTATTGTTACCTTTAATATCATTATTAATTAAACTATCCCAATTTCGCATAAATAATCCTTCAACCAAGTATCCTTGTTGTAACAATAAAGCTGCACTAACTGCTGAATCAACTCCACCGCTCATTCCAACTATAACCTTTTTCATTTTATCACTTCTTTTCAAATACGACTACATTATACCTTATTTTACGATAAAAGTAAAAAGTTTTAATACAAAAGGTGTAACAAATACTTCCAAAATACTAACAACTATCCCTAGTATTAAACCAATAATAAGTTTATTAGCATAACTTTTCAATAAACTATGCAATTCAAGTTCTTTTTTTAAGAAAAGAAAACAAAATAAATTATATGAAAACATAACACTAAAATAACTCATAAATATAAATAAAAATAGTGTTAATAATTTATCTGGTAGTAAATATAAAATTATTCCTAAGATACCTTTAAAACTATATTTAGATAAAATCGTAGTAATTGTAAAACCGGTAGTAAATCCTTTCATAAATAAAAGAAATAATATAACAATAACTCCCAATAAACTAATTCCTAATAAAAAACTTAAAATTACATAAAATAAATTATTAAAAAGAGCATGTTTTAAATTAAACCAAATATCCTTATTTACAATATCGTTATTAAAATATGAAACAATATTACTATTAGCTGTTAATTGATCAGCATTTTTCATAGATAAATAAAATATGATACCAGTAATAAACCCACTAACAAGTAAAACCACAATAAATAATAATAAATTTTTTTTAGTTATAATTTTCTTAGTCTTAATATTCTTTAAATTCATTTGCATATAATATCACCTAGTTAAATATATTAAAAATAATGTTTCTTAGAATAATTTAAAAATGACATATTTTTTGACTTTATATATGTAATTTGCTATAATTAAATAGATAGTGAAAGGATGAAAAAAAGTGAAGAAAAAAACTCAAAAAATTATTATTTGGATAATTTTAATAGCAATGATTGGCGGTAGTGCTGCCGGATTAATTTATAATTTTTTAGCAAAATAAAAACAGATAAGCAAGTAACATCTTATCTGTTTTTAAATAGTATAAAATTACGCAATAATATAATAATAAAGAATAAAAGAATTTCAATAATTATTTTAAATAATACTAGCATTTTTAGTGGTAATAGCCAAAATACTACTAAGCTCGATAAAATAATACTTAAAAATAGATAATTAAACCAATTAGAAAAATTAATTAAACTCTTATAGTTTAATGATAATCTTTTTTTATTAAATAAATATTTTACAATTGTCGCAATTATTTTAGATAGTATTGTAGCATAAATAATAAATAACAAGGATTTGATTGGTATCATACTATAAAATACAAAAAACAATAATATCTCTAATATAAACGAACCTAAACTAGATAGTATATATTTGGTAAATAAATTATATACTTGAACAGAATCATTAATTGGATGAAAGTGTGTAGAATAATCTATTTTTGAATATATTGTATCAATTTTTACTTCAATCACATCAATATTTAATTCTTGTAACATTACCAAAGTATTCATTTCATATTCAAATCTTTCACCCGGAATACTCAGATATTTATCAATTTGATCTATTCCATAACCTCTTAAACCAGTTTGCGTATCTGTTATCATACTTCCAGTATAATTATATAAAACATATCTTGTTAATTTATTACCAAATTTATTTTTCACTGGAATGTTAGGTAATGAAAAATTTCTAACTCCCAAAATAAGTTTATTTTTATGTTTTTTTAATTTTAATGCACATTTTTTTATATCTTCTATAGAGTGTTGGCCATCAGAATCTGCAGTAATAACACCTACTATATTGGTGTATTCATCTTTAATATATTTAAAACCAGTCTTTAAGGCACTACCTTTACCTTTATTTTTAGTATGTTTTAAGACAACTGCATATTTTTCAATTGCAATAAAAATATCATTATACTTTTTACCACTACCATCATTAACTACTACAATATTATTAAAATCTTTTTTTAATTTTTTAATAAACATAATAAATTCTTCAGTTGGTTCTAAAGAAGGAATTAAGATAACAATATCTTTCATAATAACACCTCTATTATAATAATAACATAAAAATAAAAGTATAAATAGTGTTTTTTATGAGAATAATATGATAAAATAGTATAGGTGAATAAAATGGAAATTTTAATATTATGTTTAAAAATTTTTTTAGCAAGAATTTTCGATGTTTCATTAGGAACAATTAGGACTATTGCAGTTGTCAAAGGGAAAACAATTGTTGGTGCTTTAATCGGTTTTATTGAAGTGTTTATTTGGTTTATCATAGTTAAAGAGGCACTTAATACCGACTCGACAAGTATTTTTGTTGCAATATCATATTCATTGGGTTTTGCCACCGGAACATATATTGGTAGCATTTTGTCAAAGAAGTTTATTACTGGTAACTTATCTGTTCAAGTTATTACTGGTAAAAAATATGCCACAATTACTAATGAATTAAGAGAAGCAGGATATGCAGTATCTGTTTTAGATGTCAAAGGAAAAAATGAAGAAGAAGAAAAATACATGTTATTTATTGAAATTGAAAATAAAAGTTTGTATCACTTACAAAAATTGATAAAAAAATTAGATCCTCAAGCATTTATTGTTGTAAATGAAAGCAAATATGTTCTTAATGGATATATTAAAAATAGTATTGAAAAATAAATAGGAGTATAAAATGAATGAAGTTGGTAATATAGTATTAGTAAAAAACATTATTTTTGATAATAATCAAAGATATGAAGTTGATCATGCATGGGCAAAAGGAAGGCCATGTCTTATTATATCGACAAAAGCTGAAGCACATTATGTTCTACCATCAACTAGCAATTTAAAAAACTATAATGCTTCTTTTATAAATATCCCCCAAAGTGTTGTTGAATGGGAAACCTCATATCACAAAGATTCAAAAATTAATTTGGATGACTTAAGAAAATTAAAAATTTGTGCTAGAAAAATAGTTGGTTATCTTGATGAAGTATATTACTATCAAACCATTTGTAAAATACTATCATACTATGATAGTCTTCTATCAAATGAAGGTCCTCAAATAAGATTTGAAATTTTAGAAGATTTACAATTACAAAAGAAAAATATTGAAGCAAAAAAACTTCTATATGCAAAGGCAAAGTATGATAAAAAAAGAATTAAATAAGTGCAATCTTTGTCCTAGAAAGTGTTTAGTTAATCGAAATCAAGGTGAACTTGGTTTTTGTATGGCTAATAATAAATTAACTATCGCTCGCAACGCTTTACATTATTGGGAAGAACCATCTATATCTGGAACAAAAGGATCAGGAACAATCTTTTTTTCCAATTGTAATTTACAATGTATATATTGTCAAAACTATCAAATTAGTTTAAATCATATTGGTCATAACATCACAATTAATGAATTTTCAAAAATATGTTTGAATCTCCAACAACAAGGAGCCCACAATATTAATTTAGTTACACCGACTCATTATATTCCATTAATAAAAGAAGGAATAATAAATGCCAAGAAAAAAGGCCTAACGATTCCAATTGTTTATAATACTAGTAGTTATGAAAATGTAGAAAGTTTAAAACTATTAGAAGGATTAATCGATATATATTTACCAGATTTAAAGTATTATGATGAAAAATGGGCTATCAATTATTCTAAAGCTCCAAATTATTTTACAATTGCCTCTTCTGCTATTAAAGAAATGTATCGACAAGTAGGAAAAAATGTTTTTGATCAAAACGGTCTAATGAAAAAGGGTGTAATTGTAAGACATCTAATGTTACCCGATAACCTAGAAGATTCTAAACAAATAATTAAGTATTTATATGATACATATCAAGATAATATATATATAAGCATTATGAATCAATATACCCCATTAAAAAATGTTAAAAACCATCCTGTTTTAAATAAAAAAATCAAGCAATCAGAATATGATATATTGATTAATTATGCATGTGATTTAAATATAAAACATGCCTATATTCAAGAAGGCAATACCCAAGAAGAAAGTTATATTCCAGAATTCAAATAAAGAGACATTATGTCTCTTTATTTTCTATCTCTTCTAACATATTTGTTATAAATATACCATAGCCTTTAATTGGATTATCAACCACTACATGGGTGACTGCCCCAACAATTTTATTATTTTGAATAATTGGACTACCACTCATACCCTGTACTATGCCATTAGTTTTTGCAAGTAAGTTTTTATCCGTTATTTCAAATAAAATGTTTTTTGTTTCACTATTCAAATTGGTTCTTACAATATCTATTGCAAACTCTTCTATTTTAGTTCCATCAATAACTGTTCTAATAAATGCAGGACCGGTTTTAACTTCTTCTTTTTGCGAAACATTCAACAATTCTTTATCATCAATACTAGATGTATAAGTACCATAAATTCCAGAAATAGTGTTTTTATTTACACTACCATATACTACTTTTGAATAAAAAGTAGCATTTTTTTCACCCGGATTATTACGAGAACTCTTATCAATATCAGTTACTATAGATTTAAAAATTGAACCATCTTTAATTACAAATTTACGATTAGTTGATTTTTCAATTATTTCGTGACCCAACGCACCAAACATCATATTTGCTGGATCAATAAAAGTTAAGGTCCCTATACCAATTATACTATCTTTTACATAAAGACCAGTTTTATAAACATTATCTTTATTCTTAATTAATTGTAAAACAGTATTATATTCTTTTCCTGATCTTAAATAAGTAATATTTAACTTACCATCTTCCTTTTTCATATGTTTTGATAACTCATCTACCTCATTAATAGAATTATTGTCTATCATAATAATACGATCACCGATTTTAAGACCAGCTTGTTCACCAGGAGAACTATTACCAACTTTGTAAAAACCAACAATCAGTATTCCATCGGATTTTACGGAAATACCAATATTTTCTCCGCCAACATATAGTTTAGATGAATAGGCAGAAACACCAAGTGGCATCATAAAAATAAAGAAGAGAAATAGAAAGAAAAATAGTTTGTCTATTTTTTTGTGAAAATGCATTATATCATCTCCTTTAAACAAACTATACTATTAGTATTAAAAGTTTTACAAATTTTATAATATATAAATATTACCAATTAGATATTTAAATCCTTTATAATGTCATTACCATATTTTTTTCTTAATTGATCTACTACTTTATCTATTTTTTCATTATTTTTCCGTTCTTCTTGCTGCTCAAAAAGTGAAGTTTGATAAATAATGTTATCTGTTAGATTATCTAGTCTTATTCCTATTAATCTAACTTTATTATCTGTTAACATTTCTTTTAAAATTAAACATGAAATTTTGTATATTTCATTAGTTACATTAGTAGGATTTTTTAATTTTTTTTGATGAGTTTTTCTTTTAAAATTAGTATCTTTTAAAATAACAGCAATCGTGTTAGCGTATTTATTTTGTTCACGTATTCTAGCACCTAACTGAATTGATAAACTATATAAAAACTTACACAATTCATCGTAATTATTAGTATCTTTTATTAAAGTTATTTCATTACTAATACCTTTAGGTATCCATTCTGAAGAATCTACTTCACTATCATCAATTCCTTTTGCTTGATTAATTAAATAATAAGTTTGATCTTTAAAATATTTTTTCAAAAAATTTGCATCTGCTTTTGCTAAATCCCCAATTGTTTTAATATTCAATTCAACCAGTTTATCAGCAGTAGCCTTCCCTACTCCAAATAAATCATTAATTAATAATGGATACATTTTACTTTCTATTTCATTATCATATAGAGTATGAATTTTATTTGGTTTCGAGAAATCACTTGCCATTTTAGCACATAGTTTATTATTAGCAATACCTATATTAACCGTAAATCCAAGCGTATTTTTGATTTCTTCCTTCAAATTATTAGCAAAAACTTCTTGATCACCATATATTTTTTTTACTTTGCCATAATCTATATAACATTCATCAATTGAGGCTATTTGGATATCTGGAGTATATTTACTAAGTAATTTAAATAACTTATTACTCATTTCTTCATAAAAAGGATAATTTGGTGGAAAAACTTGTAATCTAGGAAATTTTTTGCGAGCACTAAATAAAGTTTCAGCAGTTTTAATACCTACTTTTTTAGCATTAACTGATTTTGCTAAAACTATACCACTTCTTGTTTCTTCACTGCCACCAATAACAGCACATAAATTACGAATATCACACTTATATCCTTTATTTAACAAATCTATAGCTGTCCAAGATAAAAAAGCACTATTAACATCAATATGCATAATAATTCTTTCCATAAATACCTCCAATTATATTATAACACGAACAATTGTTTTTAAAAAGCAAAATATATTGCTTAAACTTAATAATTATATTATAATAAAAATAATTTATTTGAATGGAGTTTTAATATGAATATAGAAGAAGCTAAAATGATAAATAATCAAGAATTAAAAGAAGCTAAAAAAGTCATGTTTAAAAATACTGCATTAGTTTTATCCCTTGTTTATGCCACACCAATTACAATTACCGCAATTACGATTGGTTTAGCTCTAAAAAGACATTCTGTTGCTGCTACTGCATGTGGAATTGGGGCAGTTTTAGGATATGCTGTTTCAACATCATACACACCAATGCGTCAAGTTTTAGCTCAAGAAAAAACAATTGTTAATAATTTAAAATTAAATCAAAAATTACTAAATCAAGGAATAAATCCTTATGAAGAATTAACATCTGAGGAGTACTTAATACATAAAAAAACAAAAAATATTAGAAATTTCTAATATTTTTTTATTCTTCATTTTTTAATTCTTCAAATTGACCATCTTTCAATATCTTTTTTACAGTAGCAGTAGCATCTTTTAGTGTTTTATCGCAGTCTTTAGCCAATATCATTGCTTCATTAAATTTATTAATTACTTCATCTAATGGTATCTCACCACTTTCAATTTCTTTAACTAATTTTTCCAATTCGTTTAGTTTTTCTTCAAAACTTTTTTCCTTTTTCTTTTCCATTATCTTTTCTCCACTTCCGTTACTTTACTATTAATAAAGCCATCATTCATCTCTACTCTAATTATATCATCTTTTTTAATATTATTAATATTTGCTATAGGTAATCCATCTTTCTCGACAATAGCATATCCTCTTTTTAAAGTTAAAATAGGATTTAATGTTTCAAGTTTACTAAGAATATTTAAATATTTATTCTTATTAATTTCCATTTTATGATCAATAACATCAATCATCCTAGTAATAATGTAATCTAATTTTTGTGTTTTAATTTCATAAATATTTGTTGGATTTTTCAATACATAAGAATTAACCAATCCACTCAATACATTTGCATTATGTCTTATTAAACTAACCATTATTTGTGATGCTCTAATTTTATAATTATTAATCTCATTTCTTAAATCATTGATATTTGGAACAACCAATTCTGCTGCTGCAGTTGGCGTTGGTGCTCTTAAATCAGCCACAAAATCACTAATCGTAAAATCAACCTCATGCCCGACAGCACTTACAATAGGAATATTTGAATTATATATTGCATGGGCAACAACTTCTTCATTAAATGGCCACAAATCTTCAATTGATCCACCACCACGACCCAATATAATTACATCTAAATCATAAGTATTAGCCAAAATGATATTTTTAACAATATTATCTTTCGCACCTTCACCTTGAACCAAGCACGGAAAAATATATAATTCTGTCAAACCATACCGACGATCAATTGTTGTCATTATATCATGAACAGCTGCTCCTGTAGCTGCTGTAATAATACCAATTTTTTTAGGAAATTTAGGAATAAGTTTTTTATGACTATCGTCAAAATAACCTAATTCACCTAATTTCTTTTTTAGTTTTTCAAATTCTAAATATAAATTTCCAATTCCATCTTGGATCATTTCTTGGACATATATTTGGTAATTACCATTTGCTTCATAAACATTAACTCTTCCGACAATTAATACTCTGTCACCATCAGTAGGTTTAAACTTTAACTGATGCGCATTATTAGCAAACATAACCGCCAAAATTCGTGAGTTTTCATCCTTAACAGTAAAATATAGGTGCCCAGTTGTATGATTCTTAAAATTGGATATTTCACCCTTTAAATAAACTAAATTTAAATTAGTATCGCCATCAAATTTATTTTTAATATATTTATTAATCTCACTAACAGTTAGATATTTATTATTCATTTTTACCCTCATTATGATAAACAGCATCAAGAGTAGCATTAATCATTTTAACAACTTTATCATCAGAGTATTTCTTAGCAAGTTCAACAGCTTCATTAATTCCAACTATCGGTGGAGTATCTGTATAAATTAATTCATAAATACCAAGTGATAAAATGGCCTTATCAACCTTACTTAGGCGATCAACATTCCAATCTTTCAAATATTTATTAGCAATACAAACAAGATTATCTTGATTTTTTATAACTCCATCAATACAATTATCAATAAAAGAATTAGATACTTCAATTAATTCTTTTTTTAATGCTTCCAAATCATATTTAATATTACTATTATCAAATATATATTTTTGATATAAAACTTTTATTATAATATCTCTTGATTCACTACGATTTTTCATAATCTCACCTAAAAACCATTATACAATAAAAAATAAAACATTGAAATATAAATCAATATTTTATTAAAATAACTTTATCATCGCAATGGTAGCTCCAGGATTACCAATCTCTAATCGATATTCTAAAATACTAGGATTATTCTTTAATTCAGACTTTACCTCTTCTCTTAAAACTCCATCACCAATTCCATGAACAATTCTAATATACTTAGTTTTAAGCTTAATACTATCCTTAATAAATTCAACTAAATTACTACGTGCAATATCTCTAGATAAACCATGCAAATCAAGACTAGGAATATTTCGTTCATAACGATAATCATTTATCATAGTTTAATACTTCTTCTAATTTTGGTATTGAATTTCTACTACCTAGTTTTGTAACTGATAATGCTCCGGTAATATTAGCTAAACGCATTGATTCTTCTAGACTATAACCATTAGTGATAAAGTATGTAAATGCACCATGATAGATATCCCCTGCCCCAGTTGAATCTACAACATCTACTTTTATCGAAGGAACCAACTTATATTCATTATTAATTTTTGCAAAAGAACCATATGACTCTAAAGTAATTACAATATTACATTTAAAGTCTTTTTCTAATTCTTTATAAATTTGAGTAATATTATTAATATCTTTATAATCAAGTTTTTTCTTAGTATAATCTTGAGCAAAATTATTAGAACAAACTAAATAATCTACTTTATGACACAACTTAACCATGTTTTCGGTATATTTGCCAGCATCAATAATTTTAATTGCTTTTTTATTCTTTTTCATTATTCTTAACGATAATTCATATTCATTACCATCTAAGTAAATAACATCTGGCTTCGTTCTTACTAATTTTAAATTACTCAACAGATTATCATCAACATGAGTAATAATTGTTCTTTTACCATTATTTTGAGATACTAAAATATAACTTGATGAAGTATTAACTTTTTTATTGATATATAAATATCTAATATCAACTTTATTTAATACAAAAT
This sequence comes from uncultured Muribaculaceae bacterium, assembly GCA_964575655.1. Taxonomy (GTDB): domain Bacteria; phylum Bacillota_I; class Bacilli_A; order RF39; family UBA660; genus DAOPMC01. The sequence goes on from CAZNQV010000015.1 coordinate 15,536, forward strand.
CTTTTTTTATTGCTCTTCCATATGTATCATCACCAATTGTTCCAATAAAATAAGCTTTTTCACCCCATCTTGATAATAAAACTGCACAATTAGATGATGATCCACCTGCACATTCCATTTTCTCTTCTATTCTGGTTTTAGTATTTTCAATCGGAAACTTTTCTAAAGGTAATGTAATATCATAAACCGCATGACCTATACAAAATATTTTCATCATATCACCTATTATCATTTTCTCACTTTTTATATAATTTTTCAATAAAATTATCATTTCTTATATTTTGTGATACAATTATGATATTAAGATATAATAAAAAGAGTGATGTATATGAAAAAAACAGTATTTATAATATTACTTATTCTATTGGGCTTTGGTATTACTTTTAGTGTCTATTATTTTATAACCCCAATTACGATCATTACACTAAATGGTAACGAAACATCTTCATTAAATCTATTAGAAGAGTATCAAGAAGAAGGATTTAAAGCCTGTAAAACTAATCGTTTATTAAAAAATAAAAAATGTATTAACCTCAATAATCAAGTTAAAACAAAAAATAATATTAATAAAGATAAATTAGGTAATTATGAAGTAACATATGAAATTGGTAATAAAAAAGTAACACGAAAGGTTAAAGTTGAAGATAAAACCGCCCCCATTATTACTTTAGTTGAATCAAATGAAAACAGTTGTCCTTTGACCAATTTTATTGAACCAGGATTCACTGCTATTGATAATTATGATGGTGACATAACTAATAAAGTAAAAAGCACTATTAAAGATAATCAAGTTATTTATGAAGTAACTGATTCTTCAGGTAACATACAAACTATAGTTAGAGAGTTTAAAAATAAAGATGAAACGAAACCTACCATATCTTTAAAAGGTTTTGATACTATATATTTGACTAAAGGATCAAAATATAATGAAAAAGGTTTCACTGCTAATGATAATTGTGATAAGAATATAACTAATAATGTTAAGACAACCGGTAGTGTTGATATTAATAAAGTTGGTAATTATCAAATAAAATATAGTGTTTCTGATTCAGCAGGTAATAAAACGGAAATAATTAGAAATATCAAAGTATATGAAAAGAAACCTATAGCACCAACAATAGTCCCAAGTTCAAAAACAATATACTTAACATTCGATGATGGACCTGGAGCCTATACATCACAATTATTAGATACTCTAGCATATTACAATGTCAAAGCTACCTTCTTTGTCACTTATAAACCAGGCTATAAACAAGTAATCAAAAGAGCTTATAACGAAGGCCATACAATTGCATTACATACGGCAACTCATAAATATAGTATATATAAAAGTATTGATAGTTATTTTGCAGATTTAAATAAAATCAGTAATTTTGTTAAAAGTATTACCGGTGAAGAATCAAAACTTGTTAGATTTCCTGGTGGTAGTTCTAATACAGTCAGTAGAAGTTACAAAAAAGGAATAATGACTAGTCTAACAGTTGAATTAAATCAGCGTGGATATAAGTACTTTGATTGGAATATATCAAGTGGTGATACCTCAACGACTAACACCAGCAAAATAATCAAAAATGTTACTAAAAGATTAGGCAATGGTAAATATTATATTGTATTGCAACACGATATTAAAAAAGCATCTGTCAATGCTGTAGATGAGATAATAGAATATGGCCAAGCTAACGGTTATACTTTTGCCCCATTAAATATTAATAGTCCAACTGTTCACCACGGTCTTAATAATTAAATAAACTAAGCATATTATCTATTTCAATTTGTGAATTAGATTGATGCTTTTTTTTATTAAATAAATGCTCATATCTAAATAAAGAAAAACCATCATATTTACTAACAACCCTAGCATAGGTTATTTGCCTTTTTAATATATCATTACTATTAATCCATTCATCTTTACCAGCCCCAGCATATTTATCGGTTAAACCGAGTTTATAAGGTGCAAGAGCAACATATAACTTTGTATTTTTATTTTTAATTAAATTATTCCAATCATTAACTGTATCAACATATGGTTTGTTAGTATTATTAAATCCAAAATATATTTGTGGCATAACATAATCTAAATAATCTGTTTCACTAAGTAAATATTCAATATCTAAATATTCTGTATTTTTATTATTCTCAATATTACCTGCAGGACTAATCCCAAAAACAATATTTTTTTTACTATCTTTCACAACTTTAAAAGTTTCTTTGATTAAATTATTAATATTTTGATAACGATATTCTTTTAAAGACATACTACCACCGGATTGTTTATAGTTTTCATAATTTTCTTTATCAATTGTTTTAGTAGGATAAAAATAGTCATCATAATGAACCCCATCAATATCATAATTATTAATTAATTCCTCTACTCCATTAATAATTAAATTCAAAACATCACTACTTGCTGGATTATAATAAATACCTTTTGCAACTTCCACATTATTAGTATTAAGCCAGTTAAATGCTGGGTTTGTTTTTGATATACTTTCAATATTATTATCACTTCTTATTCGATAAGGATTGATCCAGGCATGAACTTCAATATCATATTGATGAGATAGTTTAATAAAATATTCTAAAATATCAAAAGATAAATTACATCCTTCTTTATTACAAACAGTACTAGAAGTAGGATATATTTTAGAATTATAAATAGCATCACTAAAAGGCCTAACGTGTAATAAAATCATATTAAAATTATTACTTCGTAAATTGTTAATCATTTCAATAATATTCATTTTTTGGATTGTTTCAGTTTTACCTTTTAAATAAGTTTGATATTCTATATAAGAAATATATATAGCTCTTTTTTCTTCATGACTAAGTACAATCTCATCTTCTTTTTTATTATTTAATAAAAAATATATGATTAATAAGATTACTAAACATATTATTATTCTTTTATATTTCACTATTACCACCAATAAAATTATAGTACTTTTGATTATCAAACTTTGTCATAAAAAAACAAGTTTAATCATATAAACCTGCTTCAAATTGACTATTATATAAATCAGCATAAAATCCGTTTTTATCTATTAATTCTTGGTGAGTACCAGTTTCAATTATTTTTCCTTCATTCATAACTAAAATTACATCTGCTTCTCTAATCGTAGAAAGACGATGTGCAATCATAAGTACTGTTTTTCCTCTGAGCAGCTCATTCAACGCTTTTTGGATCAAATGCTCATTCTCTGCATCCGCAAAAGCTGTTGCCTCATCCAAAAGCACGATAGGGGAGTTTTTAAGGATTGCCCG
>CAZNQV010000016.1:0-17927 GCA_964575655.1 uncultured Muribaculaceae bacterium
CCGAAATAGCTCAACTGGTAGAGCAACTGACTTGTAATCAGTAGGTTGTGGGTTCAAGTCCTATTTTCGGCACCATTATGGAGGGATAGCGAAGAGGCTAAACGCGGCAGACTGTAAGCTGAGGGGGTATTCATTTGAAATTTGACACAAATAAGCAAATTGGGAATTCTAGTTTAGGAATAGCCATTGCATATTTTGTAGGTCAAGGTTTCACAGTATCAATTCCTTTGAATGACACTCAGGATTATGATTTAGTTGTTGATATGAACAATAAATTATATAGAGTTCAAGTAAAAGGGACTAAGTGTAGAACAAGTTATAATGTTTTTCAAGCAAACTTACGAAGTTTGGGTGGAACAAAGGGATATGTTTATAAAACACTGAAGGATACTGATATTGATTTGGTTTTTATTGTTACTGCAGAATTAAATGCTTATTTAATTCCCAAAAGTATAATAACAAACTCAAATTCAATTAATTTAGGCGATAAATATAATGAATACAGGCTTTAAAATTGCACCCTTATATAGAAATATATAAGGTGGACATCGCTAATTCGGGGAAGTCTTAACAGATAATGCTGATGATAATCCCGAGCTAAGTCGTAAGACTGAGTGTAGAGACTTTATACGATGAACCTAAGTCAAGAGATATGGTTAAGAGAAAGTCCAGACTACAAACATGATTGGTAGTGAAAACTATAGTAGTAAGAAATCTGTTCCTTCGGGTTCGATGGTTCGACTCCATCTCTCTCCACCACTGAAATTTAGAGTTACTTAAGTAATTCTTTTTTTATATTTTGACTTGTTGATATTGTAATGATTAATATGTATATTGAATTTATTTCTTTATACAAAATTTGACAATATCTTTTCTTTTTGATAAAATAATTACTTGTCACGTAAAAAAGAGGTGTTTTAAATTTATGTTTTATGATGAAAAACAAGCAATAGACGCGTGTAAGGAAAATCCACTCCTGGTATTTGAATTTATTAATCTTGGATATAAAGGATTGGTAGAAAAGATATTAACTAATAATTTGGTTGATATTAATTTAAAAGATGATCATAATACTGATGTTGTATCAAATTTGTTAATTAAATCTTGGTATGATTTGGTATTAAGATGCATGAAAAAGAGAACTTGGAATATTAATAATCAGAATGATAACGGTGATACATTTGCTCATATTTTGGTTACAAAGAATTATTTAGATGTATATCCAATTATTGAACAATTATTAAGAAAAGAAGAATTTATGCCAAATTTGCGAAATAAACAAGGTGAAACTATCTTAGATAAATCCATTAATCAGAATCATATTTCTATAGTTTCAAAAATTTTATCTGATGAAAGATTTAATAATATTGATTTGGTATCATTTAAAAACTTATATGAACATTATATTAAAAATAGTGAATATGGTAAGTATTCTAAATTATCAAACTTAGAGGTTATTGTCGATAATTTAGCAGATAAAAAGCTTCGTCCTAACATGCGAAAACTAGTTGGGTTAATTGTCGCAAATTATGAAATGATAAAAGATGATGTTCAAAATAATCAATTAATCTTTTTAGATACATTAATTAACAATTATATAGACAGCTTAATTGCATAATACAACTTTACAGTTGTATTTTTTTTCTTTATAATTAGATAGTGATTGGAAGTGGTATATTATGCATTTACCAGATTTTAAAGAAGCTAAAAAAAGAACTAATAGTATGGTTGATACACTTAGATTCCATTTTGATGAAAAGTTTAAGAATGTTGTAGAGAATAAGCAATACTTTTTAAAAACTTATGGTTGTCAAATGAACGAACATGATAGTGAAAACATAAAAGCATTAGTTGAACAAATGGGATATACAGAAGCCATTACAATGAATGAGGCTGATTTGATTATTTTAAATACTTGTTCTATTCGTGAAAATGCTCATAATAAAGCTTTTGGAATGTTGGGGAGAATAAAAAGATTATGTCAAATTAAACCACAGATTATTGTTGGATTAATGGGATGTATGGCCCAAGAAGAAATAGTTGCAATTGAAATTCAAAATAAGTATAAATGGGTCGATTTTGTATTAGGTACCCATAACATCAATGAATTGCCTGGCATAATTACTGAATCACTGAGTAATAAAAAATTGAAAATTGAAGTATTCAGTAAAGAAGGAGAAATTGTTGAAGACTTACCAGTAATCAGGGATAGTAAATATAAAGCTTTTGTTAATATTATGTATGGTTGTGATAAATTTTGTACTTATTGTATTGTTCCTTATACAAGGGGTAAACAAAGAAGTAGGGCAAAAGATGATATTGTTAATGAAGTAAAACAGTTAATTACTGAAGGTTATAAAGAAGTAACTTTATTAGGCCAAAATGTTAATGCTTATGGTAAAGATTTAGAAAATAATTATACAATGAGTGACTTATTGCAAGATGTTGCGAATACGGGGATTGATCGAGTTAGGTTTATGACTAGTCATCCTTGGGATTTTACAGATGAAATGATTTTGACAATCAAGAATAATCCTAATGTGATGCCACATATTCATCTTCCAGTTCAATCTGGTAGTAATAAAGTATTAAAAATGATGGGTAGGCGCTATACAAGTGAAGAATATTTAGATCTTGTTAATAAATTGAAGACTAATATTCCTAATTTATCATTAACGACTGATATTATTGTGGGATTTCCTACCGAAACTTTAGAAGATTTTCAGATGACACTAGATTTGGTTAGAAAAGTAAAATTTGACTTAGCATATACTTTTATCTTTTCAAAAAGAGTAGGAACACCTGCTTACAATATGATGAATACTATTCCTGAAGATGAGAAAAAACGCTGTTTACAAGAATTAAATAAATTAATTAATAGTGATGCTAGAAAGAAAAATAAACAATATGTAGGACGGGTAGTAAAAGTCTTGATTGAAGGTTTCAGTGAAAAAGATAATCAGAAATTGATGGGATATACTGACACTAATAAACTTGTTAATGTGGTTGGTGATGAGTCAGCGATTGGTAAAATAATTGATGTTGAAATTATTGATTATAAAACATGGAGTTTAGATGGGAAAACTGTCTAAATTTATTGTATTTATGAATTGTTTGTGATATTCTAATGATAGAAGGAGGATGTAACTTATGTATGATACTTATTATACTGCCGATCAAGTAGAAAGTTTATTAGCAATGAGTTCCGGAACACAGGTATGGTCAGCTTTAGTTTCAGTTTTTCAGATTATCTGTCTTTGGAAAGTTTTTCAAAAAGCAGGAAAAGAAGGATGGGAAGCAATCATTCCTATTTATAATGCAATTGTTCTATTTAAGATATGTGGTATTGATCCCAAAGTATTATGGTGGCTTCTATTACCAGTAGTAGGATGGATTATTGTTATCGTTTATTCAATCAAAGCTGATATTAGTTTAGCAAAAGCTTTTGGTAAGAGTAGTGGTTTTGCAGTTGGTCTTATCTTTTTACCTACTATTTTTACAGCAATATTAGCATTTGATTCAAGTGTTTATAATGGGAACACAGTTGGTGCAAAGTAATTTGTAAAACTGTTAAAAAATAGAAAAGAAAGGAGGGAAAGAAATGCCTGAAACATCTTACGATTCTTATCAAATGGGACAATTATTAGCAATGAGTACTGGATCAATGATATTTTCACTACTATTTTCTGTTTTTATAATAATATGTGTATGGAGAATGTTTAAAAAAGCGGGAAAAGAAGGATGGGAAGCAATCATTCCTATTTATAATACTGTTGTTTTATTCAAGATAGCAAAAATAAATCCACTAGTATTATTATGGCTTTTATTACCATTTATTGGTTGGATTATATTTTTAGTTTTTGAAATTAAAGCTTGTATTAATTTAGCAAAAGGGTTTGGTAAAAGTGGTGGCTTTGCAGTCGGATTAATCTTTTTATCACCTATCTTTTTAGCAATATTAGCATTTGATTCAAGTAACTATGATGAAAACTTAATTGTTGCAAAATAATTTAAACTTTAAAAATGCAGTTAATGCATTTTTTTATTTGTATTAATGATAATACCGATTAATATCATATATGATAAAAGACTTGATCCACCATAACTAATAAAAGGCAAAGTTATTCCAGTGATGGGTAATAAACCAATTGTCATGGCAATATTTTGAATTTGCTGATATATAATGACTGCTAGAGTTCCAATAATAATATATTTATCGATATTATTTTTAGCAGTAAAACTTTTATTTAATAATTCTATATCAAATGCAATAATTAGTATTATTAAACCAATTCCACCAATTAGGCCGAAACAGGTGGTAAAACTAGCAAAGATAAAATCAGTGGCGGGAAATGGGTAATAAATCTTAATATTGTTGATACCTTGTCCAAACCATCCAGCAGAGCCAATGGATATTAAAGAATTTTCTAATTGCATGCCAGTGCCATTTAACCAATTAATGATGCGATCTAATCGATAAAAAAAACTATTTCCTAGAACGCTAATAAACAAATCTTGCTGCAAGAAATATAAGTAAAGTAGTCCGCTTATTAACAAAATTATAGTGATTATGATGGTATAAAACCAATAATTATTTATTTCAGATAAATAGAGCATGGCAATCATAATAATGAAGTACATGATTACTGCCCCAGTATCTGGTTCTAAAAATGTTAAAATAGTGGGAATAATAGTAATAATAAACAATTTAATGATCAGTAACAAATCATTTTTAAAATTATGTTTCTTTTTTGTATTATGTTTATCTATTATCTTAGCATTGAATAATATTAATGCTATTTTCATAAATTCACTTGGTTGAATAGTACCTATTTTAGGAATACTAATCCATGCTTTAGATCCATTAATTGGGGTACCAATAATTAAAACTAATACTAGTAAAAAATTTCCAATAATAAATAAAATAAATGAGTATTTTATCAATAGATTATTTTTGGTTTTTGTTATGAAATATATAGATATAAAGCCAATAAAATAGAAAATAATTTGTTTATAAATAATACTTTGATCACTAACATATTTTAGTGAACTATAAATGGAGATAATACTAATTACAAAAAATAAACACAGAATAATTAATATTTTTTTATTTTGTTTCATATTATCACCATTTATATTATGGAATTTATAGCAAATTTTATTATTAATATCATAATATATATTAGAAAGATAGGTGAATATATGAAAAAGGATTTACCTGGATTATATAAGGGACATGCCAACAAAGAAATAAATAAAAAAGTTTATTATTCTTGGGATAAAGATGATAACGATATTCGAAATAGTAGAGCAACTACTTCAATTGATAGTTTGCTTAATTCTGGTTCCTATATTTTTAATACCAAAGTCTTAATAAAAACAAAAAATAAAAATTATGAAACAAGAATAGCTGGTAAAATGGGAAATAAAATAATTACATTTGATAACGATGCAATAACGATTAGTGAGATTGTGGATATTAAAATTTTAGGCAAATAAAAAGCAGTTTTTACTGCTTTTTGTTATATACAACTAACAAAAGTATCATTTAAACATTTTATAGCGCCAATGCAGCTTAGATTAACTGTGAAGAATGAGTCAGTTGCTACATATGGTACATCAGCTGTAGCATCAGGATTTGGTGCTAGTACACGGAAAGTTGCACAGCAACCTTCAGCAGCTTCTACTCTAAATACACTACTAGTACCTTCGGTACCATTCAACGTATATGGCATTGTTACTAAACTACTATTGCAGCATGTATATAAAGTAATTGGTCTTGTATTATAACAACCGTTGGTTAAACATGGCCCTAAAAAAGGTTTATCACAAGATGAAAGAGTATCATCTATTATTTGACTTCTTTTTTGTAAAGCAATAATTGTACATAAAATACTACTCAAACAAGAACAATTTTCATTATTATCCATTATATCCCTCCTTTTTAGATACAATTTATGTATGTATCAGGTAAACATCTAATAATACATGTGCAGTCTAAATTAAGTGTTACAAAGTCGTCAGTTGCAGCATATGGGAAAACTGAACCGGTATCTGGGTTAGGTGCTAATACACGAGCTATCGCACAGCAGCCTTCGACCCTTTCAACTCTTAATACTGACGATGTACCTGTAATTTCTGCACCATCATAAGTTATAGAATAAGGAAATGTCCATATTCCACCTGAGCAATTGTAAAAAGTAATTGGTCTTGTGTTATACACGAATGTATTATTATTTCTAAGTCCTAGTACTGGGCTATCACAAGAATTTGGTATATTATCTAACTTTCCACAATTATTTTGTAAAATGACAATAGTATTCAATATATCACTTATACAGCAATCATTATTTGACATATTTAATCCACCCCTTTATTTGTTCTAATATAAGATATTCTATGCATTTATATTTGGTGTCTTATTAATACCTATACAATATAGTTTATGAAACAAGACTATAAAAATTGTTAAAATTATGATTATTAACATTAAATAAAACTTTTCTTTTAGGCTTTAATATAGTATAATTTGATTGGTGATATAAATGATTTGGGAATATATAGTGATTGGTGTAATTCTATTAATTTTATTATTAGCAGTTATCAAAACTAATAAAAAAGATGTTAATTTAGATATGAATAAATTAGTAGATTATTTAGGTGGTAAAGATAATATTTTGGATGTTGAACATAATTTATCAAGATTTATTGTTACTTTAACTGATATCACAAAGGCTGATAAAGAGGCAATTATGAAATTAGGAGCTAAAGGAATTGTAGAGATTGATAATCAATTAAAGATTATTTTAGGTTCTAATTCAAAGCAATTAAAAAAATATATTGACGACATAAAACGATAAAAAAATCGTTTTTTTCTTTTTTCGACAAAATACGACAAAGATAATTGGTATAGTATTTTTAGAAAAGGTGATTAGATGGATTTTTTTAGTTCTCTTTTAAGTACAATTATTTTTATTTTATTTCCCTTATTACTTTATGTTATTTATGCTGCGTATCGTAATAATCTAAATAAAGGGGAATTAAAACTAGTTTTTGGATTGTCATTATTAACCTCATTTTATTTAATTATTAAATTTGGTGATGTTAATAATATTAGCTATTTATTATTTATTAATATTCCTTTAATAATAAGTTATTTAAAACGGCGTCCTAATTTATCAATAATACTATCGTTATTGATTGTTTTATATTATTATTTTGAATTCGATTTTAATATATATATTATCAGTTTAGAGTATGTTTTTTATTATTGTTTTTATTATCATATTATCCGTAAAAGAGTTACTTCAGATTTAGTGATTAATACATTTACATTTTTTAAAGGTGTTATTATTTCCTTAGAAGTTTATTTAATAGCGACAATTAGATATCCTAATATAAATACTTTTGTACATGTTTTTATCGCTTTAATAATTTTTTATTTATTATCAATTGGTATTTTATCGTTGCTTGAAAAGGGAGAAGAAATTATTAATTTAAATAATGTTTTGAAAGAATTAGAAAATGAAAAAGCCTTACGAACCTCATTGTTTAAAATTACTCATGAAGTTAAAAATCCAATATCAGTATGTAAAGGATATTTAAAAATGATGGATTATAATGATATCAATAAGGTTAGAAAATATAATGATATAATTGAAAAAGAAATTAATCGAACACTAGTAATTATGGATGATTTTTTAGACTATACTAAAATTAAGATTGTTCCTGAAGTTATGGATGTTTGTATGTTGGTGGAGGATGTTTTATCTTCTATGGATTCTATGTTTGACGCAAATTCCATTGAATTAGATTATGATATTCCTGAGAATGAAGTTTATATATATGGTGATTACGAAAGATTAAAGCAAGCATTAGTTAATATTATCAAAAACGCTATTGAAGCATGTACAAAGAATGGCACAATTATTATTACTTGCGAGCAGAAAAAAAATAAATTTGTTGTTATTATTAAAGATAACGGAATAGGGATGGATCAAGAAACTTTAAACAAAATTAGTGATTTATTTTTTACAACTAAAACAAAAGGAACGGGATTAGGAGTTAATTTAACAAAAGAAATAATTGAATTACACAATGGTACTATCAAGTATCATTCTGAAGTAAATAAAGGTACTGAAGTGATTATTAAATTACCAATAAAAAAACTAAGTTTAACTTAGTTTAATAGTAATAGTATGGATATGGACGATAATAAGGTTGATAATATGGTGGCCTATATACTAAAGGAGCGGCTAACAATCCGGCAGCAAACGGTAGAATGAAACCACCACCTATAAAACGGTTTCTGCCATAGCTCCTAGGATAATAAGTATAGGGATTGTAATTGCGATAATACATAAAAGATTCTCCTTTCATAATATTTTATGTATTTTTTTATGATGTGTGTCTAAACAAAAAAGCATTATTCATGCTTCTTTAAACGATATAAATTAATGCTTGGAATACTATTGAATCGTATTTTTAACATACTTGTACCAATTCCATTCGAAATATAGATGTTGGTATTATTGATATTATAGTGTGTATCATATAATTTCTTACAACCATTTGGTAAAAATATTGGTTTTAAGAAAAAAGGATTGACTTGGCCATTATGTGAATGACCTGCTAGAACTAAATCGACCGGTAATTTATGAATAAATTCATAAATATAATCTGGTTCATGTAATAAAACTATTCGGTATTCAATGTCTGTGATTATTTCATTTTCATAGTTTTCAAAAGATGGTTCTTGTAATAGTGTATCTTTTAAACCATATATTAGTATAGGGTTATTATCTTTATTATAGATTAAATCATATTCATTTTCTAATAGTAAGAACTCACTTTCATTTAAGATTTCGGCAAAGTATTTATTATCTACATCATGATTGCCAAAAACAGCATATTTTCCTAAATATGCATTAATTCTCGTTAGTTGTTCTTTTAATACTTTAATATCGCTATTGGTTGGTGTATATCTAGTATCAATTAAATCACCAGTAAATAATACTAAATCAGGTTCTAGATTATTAATCTCATCAACAACTTTTTTTAATTCTGTTTCTTTGATAGTTGAACCATAATGTAAATCAGAAAAATGGGCAATTTTTAAACCATTGTAGTTTTCAGTAATATTTTTAGTTGTAGTTATTGTATATTCATTTATTTTTAAACGATATGGTTCAATGAATATTGAATATAATATTAAAAAAATAACTATTAGAATTAAGAAAAATAATAACACTTTAATTCTCCTTTTTAATCGAGGACGATTTTTAATCCTTGCTTCTTTTTTTTCTTGATTTAGTTTATCTTGGGCAATTTGAACACGCGATTTCATATTAAACACCTGCCACTGTATTGATCATAATCGATAAAACAACTAAAGCTGTATTATGAATAGCATGAAAAGCAATTGGCACAAAAATGTTTTTGGTTTTTACATACATATAGGCAAAAATTGAACCAAGAGCTCCATAAGGTATTATATATAATAATTCAAGCGGATCGCCAAAGTTAGCTAAAGTATGAATGTATCCAAATAATAAGCCACTAATAACTATAAAAACAATGTTGGTAGGGAATATTTCTCTTAGTGATTTGCGAAATAATATTTCTTCAATGATCGGAGCAAAAATACATGCTGACCAAATCATATATAATGGATATTTTAATATTTCTCCTTGCACTAATTGTTCGTTAGCAGGACCCGAAGGAATAATTTGCGCAATTAATAAGTTTGAAGAGAACATAATTATTAATCCCATTGCCCAATATACTATATTATTCTTAATGTAGTGCCCACCATTAATTTTGAAATCATGAATTTCACTTTTTAAAGATTTACGATAAATAAATATGATAATGAACAAATAAACTATTGATGCAAAAATGATACATAAATTATATTGTTGATCAGTCATGCTTTCAATATCTAGTTTAAATATGGCAATTGGAATTATTGCAATCATCGAATATAATAAGTAACTGCCAATGATACAAAAGTTTTTTAATGCTTTAATTAAACTTTTAATACAAATCACTCCTTTAGTATATCTATGTTTAATTATAACAAATATATTAAAAAAATCACTAAAAAACTTGTAAATTATTAAACACATGGTATAATATTTACAGACAACGAAGTGGGAAAACCCACTTTTTGTGTTGTAAAGGATGATAATATGGAAGAAAAAATAAGAAAATTAACGATAGCAAAACTAAAAGAAATTAATGTAGAGATTGATGATATTTGTTTTGTGAAAAGTAATAATCAAACTATTTTAGACATAACAATAGTTAGTGATTTAATAGTTGATTTAGAGTTAGTGGTAAAAGCATCTAAAATAATTAAGAAAATATTGGATGATGAAAACTTTATTGAATTTGATTATATAATGGATTGTCATTCAAAAGTAGGAGGTAATAATAATGAATAATGCAGAATTTTTAAAAGCAGTAGATGTTTTAGAGAAAGAAAAACATATTGATCGCAATATTATTTTTGAGGCAATGGAGTTAGCATTAACTAGTGCATATAAGAAAATGGATGCAACGAAAAATGCTAAAGTAATTATTGATCGAGAAACAGGAGATATTAGAATGTATGCTTCTAAAACAATAGTAGAAGAAGTAATGGATGAAAATATTGAAATATCTTTAAAAGATGCTAGAAAGATTAATAAGTTATTTGAACTTGGAGAAGATGTTATTGGTGAAGAAATCATACCACAAGATTTTGGAAGAGTAGCAGCTGCAACTGCTAAACAAGTTGTTGTTCAAAAAATTAGAGAAGCTGAGAGAAATAGTATTGTTGATGAATTCAACAATAAAGAAGGTGAAATGGTTACAGGAATTGTAGCATTAGAGGATGTTGATAATTATTATATTGATTTAGGTCGTACGAATGGAATTTTGCCTAAATCAGAATTGATTCCTGGCGAAGAGATTAAGATGAACTCCAGTATTAAGGTTTATGTTACTAAAGTAGATAGTAATCCAAAGGGGACAATAATTTTATTATCAAGAAGTCATTATAATTTTGTTAAAAGATTATTTGAAAACGAGATACCAGAATTGCACGATGGATCAGTAATGATTTGGGGAGTTGCAAGAGATGCTGGAATGAGGAGTAAAGTAGCGGTATATTCAGAATATGCTAATATTGATCCAATTGGATGTTGTATTGGTGAGCGTGGTTCACGCATCGCTAATATTATTAAAGAATTAAATGGTGAAAAATTAGATGTAGTTAAATATGATGAAGATAAGGAAGTATTCATTAAAAATGCTTTAAGTCCAGCTAAGAATTTACATGTATTTATCCTTGATCCTAAAAAACAAGAAGCATTAGTTATTGCCGATGGTGATGATTTCTCACTTGCCCTAGGTAAAAAGGGTGGCAATGTTCGCCTAGCATCAAAATTAACTAGATATAGAATTGATATTAAAAATAGTGAACAGGCTAGAGAAATAGGAATCAATTTAAAATCGGAATAACACTAGGAGTAGATAATATGGGAGTTTGGAACGAAACATTAAAAATATATCAAACCAAAGATGTTGATTGGATGGGTTATAAAGTGACTAAAGATAACAAATTAACGGCCCATCACATTGATAAAAAGAATCCTTCGGATAAAAGACTTCCTAGAGGTAAGACAAAAATAGGTAATATCGCACCTTTAACTCGTCATGGACACGATGTTCTTAATTGCATGGAAAAGAATAATCCAGATTTGTTTGAAGAATGGCAACAATTATTTAGAGATATTTGTACTACCCAGGCCCCACCTAATGAAGAACACCTAGGAAGGATAATATTAATAAGAAGAAAATCAAAGGAGAATGGTTATGATTAAAAAGATACCAATGCGTAGTTGCGTTATAACAAAAGAGCGCCTACCTAAAAAAGAATTAATTAGGATAGTTAGAACTCCAGAAGATAAAATAGAGATAGATTTAATTGGAAAAATAAATGGCAGGGGAGCATACTTAAAAAAAGATAAAGATGTAGTTTTAAAGGCAAAGCAAAATAAAACTTTAGAAAGACATTTAGAAGTAATTATTCCCGAAAGTATTTATGATGAATTAATTCAATTGATTGAAGGTGAAGATAATGAGTAATGAAAGACCGACATGGGATGAATACTTTATGAAAATTGCGCATGATGTAGCAGAACGTTCTACTTGCAGAAGACATGTTGGAGCAGTAGTGACGATTGATAATGTTATTATGTCGACAGGTTATAATGGTTCACCAAAAGGTCTAAGTCATTGTAGTGAAAATGGTGGATGTATTCGTGAGTTAAATAACATACCATCAGGAACACAACAAGAGTTTTGTCGAGCAGTTCATGCTGAACAAAATGCTATTATTCAAGCAGCAGTTAATGGGGTAAAAATTAAAGGTGGAACCCTATATGTTAATACTTATCCTTGTTCAATATGTGCAAGAATGATTATTAATGCGGAAATAAAAAGAATTGTCTATGATAGTGATTATTCTGATGAATTATCAAAATCAATGTTAGATGAATCTGATATAGAAGTGATTAAATACAAGAAAAAATAAAGAAAGAGGTGATTAATATGATGAGTGTTTTAGAATATGCTCAAGATGTTGATAAAAAAATTGAAACTGTTTTAAATTTATGTAAAAAACTTAATATTAAAATTAATAATGAGAACGATATGTTGTCAGAAGAAGATATTATTAATCTTGATAATAGTTTAGATTTAGAAGATGATTTTGATTTAATTGAAAAAGCAGAAGCAATTGCCATGGAACAGGATATTGATGTTTTAGAATATGAAGATATTAAAACGGCAAAAATAAAAAAACAACCACCAATTATTAAAAAGGATGTTAAGGATTTCTTAAAAGATAAGAAAGCGATATATAAACATAAAGAAAAATTAGAAACTAATGCTAAGGATGAGAATGTTTTATTATATCATCAAGGGATGACAGTGAAGGAATTAGCTGATTTGTTGGAAGATAATCCAAATAATATTATTAAAAAATTAATAGGATTAGGTATAATGGCAAATCTAAATCAATCATTAGAATTTGATGTTGTTGAAATGATTGCTGTTGATTATAACAAAGTTGTAAAAAACGAAGAATCAAGAGATATCGCTAATTTTGAACAATATGAAATCGTTGATAATGAAACTGATTTAGAATATCGTCCACCGGTAGTAACAATTATGGGCCATGTTGATCATGGGAAAACAACTTTACTGGATTATATTAGGTCTAGCCATGTTGTTGATTCTGAGGCTGGTGGAATTACTCAACATATTTGAGCATATCAAGTAGAAATAAATGATCGTAAAATTACTTTTATTGATACTCCGGGGCATGCTGCTTTTACAGAAATGCGTGCTAGAGGAGCTAGTGTAACCGATATTGTTATTATTATTGTGGCAGCAGATGATGGAGTTAAACCACAAACAAAAGAAGCAATTGATCATGCAAAAGCTGCTAATGTACCAATTATTGTAGCAATTAATAAAATAGATAAACCTGGTACAAAGGTAGATCGTATTATGCAAGAATTAGTAGAGAATGGTCTTACACCTGAAGAATGGGGTGGAGATATTTTAGTAAATAAAGTATCTGCTATGACTGGCGTGGGTATTAAAGAGTTATTAGAAAATGTATTGTTAGTTGCCGATATGCGTGAGTTAAAAGCTAATCCAAATCGTTATGCAGCAGGTACAGTTATTGAAGCTAGATTGGATAAAAATGTTGGAGCAATTTGTACAATTCTAGTACAAAATGGAACATTAAGATTAGGTGATCCAATTGTTGTTGGTAATAATCATGGTAAAGTAAGAACTTTAAAAAATGATAAAGGCGAGAACATCGTTAGCGCACTTCCATCAACACCGGTTGAAATTACTGGATTAAGCATATTACCGGTAGCGGGTGATAAATTTATGGCTTTTGAAACGGAGAAAGAAGCTCGTCGTATTTCAGAAGAGCGTCTTAATCGTAGTAAAGAATCTGATCATAATCGTAAAGGAATGACATTAGAAGATTTATTTTCATCTATTCAATCCGGTATTAAAGAAATAAATATTATTTTAAAAGCTGATGTTAAAGGTAGCGAAGAAGCAGTTAAAAAGAGTTTAGAGAAAATTGATGTTGAAGGCGTAAGAGTTAGAATAATCAGTAGTGGTACTGGTGCAATTACAGAAAGTGATATCTTGTTAGCAGATGCATCAAATGCGATTATTATTGGTTTTAATATTAGACCTAATAATAAAATAAGTGATTTTGCAAAAGAGCATAATGTTGATTTAAGACTTCACAATATTATTTATAAAGTAACTGAAGAGTTAGAACAAGCAATGATTGGTATGCTTGATCCAGAATTTGAAGAAAAAGTAACTGGAGAAGCGGAAGTAAGACAATTATTTAGATTTTCTAAAGTAGGTGTAATTGCGGGTAGTAATGTAACTAATGGAGTTATTAAAAATGGTAGTTTAGCACGTATTATTCGTGACGGGACTGTAATTTATACTGGAAAAATTGGTTCGCTTCAAAAAGGAAAAGACAGAGTTAATGAAGTAAAGAAAGGTATGGATTGTGGTATTACAATTGATGGATATCAAGATATTAAGGAACAAGATGTTATCGAAACATACGAAGAAGTGGAGAAAAAGCGATGAATGTGCGTTCAAAGAGAGTAGCAAGTAATTTTGTCAAAGAAATAAGCTACATTATTATGGAAGAAGTTAAAGATCCTGATATAAAATTTGTAACAATTACTGATTGTGAAGTAACTAATGATTTTAGTTTTGCTACAGTTTATTTTACAGTATTGAATATAGATCACAAAGATAGTACGATTGAGGCTTTGAATAGAGCAGCTAATTTTATTGAGATAGAATTATCTAAGAGAGTTGATATTCGAAAGATGCCAGATATTACATTTAAATATGATGATTCCATTGAATATGGTAATCGAATTGAACAGAAAATAAATGAATTAAAGGAGATGGAATAACCATCTTTTTTAGTGACATAATTTAGTTTTTAATTTATACTAATAATTGGTGAAGAGAATGAATGGTATAGTAGTAATTAATAAAGATAAAAATATGACTAGTAGAGATGTTGTTAACATCATCAGTCAAAAGTTTAAAACTAAAAAAGTTGGTCATGGTGGAACACTAGATCCTTTAGCTACTGGTGTATTAGTTATTGGAATAAACAAATATACTAAAGTATTAAATTTATTGGAAGATAGTACTAAAGAATATATTGCAGAAGTTTTAATTGGGAAAAATACTGATACTTTAGATGTTACAGGTAAAGTTTTAGAAGAAGTAAAAGTGAATGAAATAGATGTTGATAAATTAAAAAGAATTATTTTGTCATTTAAGAAAAAATACACGCAAACAATTCCTTTATATTCAGCAAAAAAAATAAATGGCAAAAAGTTATATGAATATGCAAGAAGTAATATTGAAATAGATTTACCGACTAAAGATGTTGAAATATATGATATTAACTTATTAGATGTTTATGAAAAAGATAATAATTACTACTTTAAATTCTATTGTAAGGTATCAAAAGGCACCTTTATTAGAAGTTTGATAAATGATATAGGAAAAGAATACGGTGTCCCAATGACAATGAATAATTTACAAAGAACAGCGCAAGGAAACTTTAAAATTGAACAAAGTAATCATTTAGAAGATGAAAAATATAACATTTATAAAATTAGTGATATATTTGATTATCCTATTTATAAATTAAATAAAGAAATGTATTCAAAAATTGCTAATGGAATGATGATTCCTAGTGATGGTTATGAAGATGTTGTTTTATTTATGTATGCTGGTTATGAAGTCGCAATATATCAAAAAAGCGATACATTAATGAAATGTTTACAAATGCTAAAATAAATTGAAAAATAGATGTTATTTATGTATAATAAGAATAGAGAGTAGAGTGATATTGGTGAAGAATGATAAAAAAAGTTTTGCAAGACAAAAAATTGGTTTGATTATGTCAGTAATTGCATCGATACTTATTTTGTCGACAACAACTTATGCCGTATTGACTTTAGTATTTCAAGGAGGGACCAATACAATAACTGTTGGTAAATTAGTGTTGGCGTTTGCAGATAATGATGATAATGCTCTTAACTTATCAGTGTTGCCAATTAGTAATGCTGAAGGATTAGCTCAAAATGATTATTATGATTTCACATTGCAGAATAATGGTGATGGTGATGTAGAATATGTGATTTCAATAATACCTGATCAATCATGGGAAGATTTATATACTGGAAAGAAATTATCAGATGCATACGTGACAGTTGGTTTAGTTAAGAGTAATATTGAACAGGGACCATTTGTTTTAGAAGTTAATGATAATGTTTTGGATTCTGGTACTATTAGTCCTGGTGCAGCTAATAAAATAACCTATCGATTAAGATTATGGATTAATGAGGATATGGTAACTGAAACAAACATGAATGATATTTCGGAAGCGGTATGGCACGGGATGATTAGTATTAACGCTCAACAAGCGCTTTAATATTATTCTTTACAAATAATTGATTTTAGTTTATAATTTGTTTAATTACAAAGAACAAGAGGAGTAAATTGTTAATATTTAAAGAGAGTTAGTGATTGGTGCAAACTAACAATATTATTAATTGAAGGTAGCTTGGGAGTAGATTATTTAAGTAAATAGAATAATCCGTTAACTGCGTTAAAGTTTTAAGATATTAGTAATAATATAAATTAAGGTGGTACCACGACATTTCGTCCTTTAGGTAGCATCTTTTTATTTTTAAGGAGGTATTTCTATGTTGGATACTAAGTATAATCATAAACAAGTTGAGGATGGTAAATATCAAAAATGGTTAGCAAAGGATTTGTTTAAAAGTGGTGATTTATCAAAAGAACCATTTTGTATTGTAATTCCACCACCAAATGTAACTGGAAAACTGCATTTAGGTCACGCTTGGAATACAACACTACAAGATATTATTATTCGCTATAAAAAAATGATGGGTTATGATGTTTTGTGGTTACCAGGAATGGATCATGCTGGTATTGCAACACAGGCAAAAGTTGACGCTCGTTTAAAAGAATTGGGATATAATCCACGAGAAATGAATCGTCAAGAATGGTTAAATCATGCTTGGAACTGGAAAGATGAATATGCAACAACTATTCATGAACAATGGGCTAAATTAGGATTAGCATTAGATTATTCAAAAGAAAGATTTACTCTTGATGAAGGATTAAACCACGCTGTAACTAAGGTATTTGTTGATTTATATAATGAAGGATTAATCTATCGTGGTGAAAGAATAATATCTTGGGATCCAGTAGCAATGACGGCCTTATCAAATGAAGAGGTTATTTATAAAGATGTGGAAGGTGCTTTTTATCACATAAAATATTATTTGGAAGATAAAAGTGATTATTTAGAAATAGCGACTACTAGACCAGAAACTTTATTTGGAGATACAGCAGTAGCAGTTAATCCTAAGGATGAAAGATACAAACACTTAATTGGTAAAAATGTTATTTTACCGGTTATTAATAAATTGATTCCAATTGTTGGTGATATTCATGCTGATCCAGAATTTGGAACAGGAGTTGTTAAAATAACACCAGCGCATGATCCTAATGATTTTGAAGTAGGGGAACGTCATAATTTAGCAAAAATAATTGTAATAAATCCTGATGGTAAAATGAATGACAATGCAGGAATATATAGTGGTATGGATCGTTTTGATTGCCGTAAAAAACTAGTTGATGATTTAGAAAATGCAGGATTGTTAGTTGGTGTTGAAAAAATGATACATTCAGTAGGTCATAGTGAAAGAACAAATGTTATGGTTGAACCTTATTTATCTAAACAATGGTTCGTAAAAATGCGT
>CAZNQV010000016.1:17937-18174 GCA_964575655.1 uncultured Muribaculaceae bacterium
TTTAGAAAATCAAAAAAACAAAGATACTAAAGTAAATTTTGTACCTATAAGATTTGAGAAAATAATGAATCACTGGATGGAAATTGCACATGATTGGTGTATATCACGACAATTATGGTGGGGGCATCGTATTCCAGCATGGTATAAAGATGATGAAATATATGTTGGATTAAATCCTCCAGATGGTGATGGTTGGTTTCAAGATAACGATGTTTTAGATACTTGGTTTAGTAGTGC
>CAZNQV010000017.1:0-17961 GCA_964575655.1 uncultured Muribaculaceae bacterium
ATCTGTTACTCCACATAAGAAATTCAAAGCGCAAGTTTATGTTCTTTCTAAAGAAGAAGGTGGAAGACATACTCCATTCTTTGCAAACTATCGTCCACAATTCTATTTCAGAACTACTGATGTAACTGGTATTATTGAGTTACCTCAAGGTGTTGAAATGGTTATGCCAGGTGATGATGTAGCAATGACTGTTGAATTAATTCATCCAATCGCTATTGAACAAGGTACTAAATTCTCTATCCGTGAAGGTGGAAGAACTGTTGGTGCTGGTGTAGTTTCAGAAATTATTGAATAATTAAAATTAGATCTCTGCTGAGATCTTTTTTTTGCACAAAAAAGATTCTAAAACTTAGAATCTTTATTTTTCGAATAATCTATCAGAATTCTTTTTTGGGACTAACATCTTAATGCTATATGGAGTATTAAATTCATAAGTTTTGCGTTTATCTTTTAGTTTCTCTCCATCAATTGTCCATGATTTTCTTGGTTTTTCACTAAAAGTAATTCTCAAGTTATCAGTTCTGTGAAAAAATAAACCAGGAACTTTATCAATATCAGTTGTTCTTAAAAAGTAAAAACTTCTGATAACATCTTTTCTTTTAGTTAAATTACAAAACATAACTTCAAATTTTTTATCATCCAACTTCATATCTTTATAAATATTATGGATTCCGGCAATACTATTAGCATTAGAAACTAAAATAATTGAATACAAGCCTTTATATGTTTCGCCATTAACCTCATATTCTACTTCGTATAGTTTTGTCGGTCTAAAAAACTCAATAACTCCTTGTGCAGCATATGCTAAATAACCAAATACTTTTTTATATTTTTTAGGCGTATCATATGAGATAGTGATATATTTGCCAAAACCGGCTACATAAATGAAAGGACGATTGTTAATAAAACAAATATCAATATTCTTAACTGTGCCATTTAAAATATTTTTCAAATTAGTGGTAATATTTTTACCCATGCCTAACATACTACCAATGTCGTTAGCTGTTCCAATCGGGATATGTGTTAATAGAAGACTATCATCACGCCTAAAATTACCAGTTATGACTTCACTAAAAGTACCATCACCACCCATAGAAATAACTAAATCAACATGAGGAAGTTTTTCAACAATTTTAATAGCGTCCTCAGGTTCCTTAGTAATATGTATTTGAGCAGCGTATCCATTTTCTAATAGAATATTAAGCATTCTAGCAAGCACATCCTGGTTAATTCCTTTGCCACTTTTTAAATTGCATACGATAGCACATTTTTTCATATGTATCACCAACTTTATTATAATATATAATTCTAATTCTTACCAGTTATAATTTTATCGATTAATCCATATTTTAAAGCATCCTTTGCATCTAAAAAATAGTCTCTTTCAGTATCTTGTTCAATCTTTTCGATATCTTGATTGGTATTTTTAGCAAGAATTTGATTTAACTTAACTTTAAGCCGTAGTATTCTCTCGGCTGCTATTTTTATTTCAGTAGCTTGCCCACTTACTCCACCTAATGGTTGATGAATCATAACTTCTGAATTTGGTAAAATATATCGTTTTCCTTTTTCACCACAAGATAGTAGAAAAGCAGCCATAGAAGCAGCCATACCAATACAGATGGTTGACACATCACTCTTAATAAACTGCATAGTATCATAGATTGCCATTCCTGATGTTATCGCTCCTCCGGGTGAATTAATATATAAACTAATATCATTGTTATTTAATGAATCTAAATATAATAATTGAGCGACAATACTATTTGCCAAATTATCATCAATTTCCCCATTCAAAATGATAATTCTATCTTTTAATAATCTAGAATATATATCATAACTTCGTTCACCATTTTTTTCTTTTTCAACAACCGTTGGAATCAAATACATTATTATCACCTAATTCTATATTAGGCAAAAAAAAGATAAATATTCGTATTAAAAACACCTAAAATATGATATATTTATAATAAGAAGAATATAAAGGTGATTTTAATGACAAAAATTAAAACCAAAATTAATAATAAAACTTTTAGTTATAAAGAAAAAACAAAACTAAAAGAAATTGCACAAGAGCATCAAGAATCATTTCAATATCCCATTTTAATAGCAAAAGTTAATAACACGCTACAAGAGTTAAACCAACCGATTATGGAAAATTGTGAAATAGAGTTTTTGGATTGTACTAGTCGTATAGGCAATAGAATATATCAAAAAGGACTGATATATTTACTCACATATGCTATTAAAGAGTGTTTCGGTACAGATAAAAGGATAACGGTATCACATGCAATTGATAAAAGTATGTATGTTATACCAAACTTTGAGATTAGCGAAGAAATATTAAAAACAATAACTAAGAAAATGAATGAAATTGCTAAAGAAGATTTGCCGATTGAAAAGATAACCGTTAAGCGAACTGATGCAATAGAATATTATCGGAAACAAAAAGAGTATTCGAAAGCAGATATATTGTTATATAATACTAATACTTATGTAACCCTATACAAATTAGGCAATCAGTACAATTATTTCTATAGCAAATTGCCAATAACTACCAAAGTTTTTACTAAATTCAAGTTACAGTACTTAAACGAAAAAGGATTTATTCTTCAAACCCCGATTAGTTATCTTAATGGAAAAGTAACTGAATATATCCATCATGAAAAAATGTTTGCGGCATTTAGTGATTATGCAGAATGGATGGATTTAGTAAATATAAAAACCGCATCAGATGTTAACAAAATGGCAACAACTGACGACATAAAAGATGTTATTAGAATGAGTGAAGCATTATATAATAATCAATTACTATATCTTGCAAAAAATATTTATGAAGAAAAAGAACTAATAAAAATGGTTTTAATAGCTGGACCATCATCAAGTGGCAAAACAACTACATCAAGAAAATTAGCTTTATATTTTAAAGGATTTGGATTAAATCCCAAAGTAATATCAGTTGATGATTATTTTAAAGAAAGGCTAGAAACACCAAAAAAGGAAAATGGTAAATACGATTTTGAATCTTTAGCAGCATTAGATTTAGATCTATTCAATGATCATATGGCAAAACTATTATCTGGAGAAGAAATCACAATGCCTACTTTTGATTTTGTAACAGGAACAAAATCATTTAATAAGAAATTGAAATTAGAAAAAGATGACATTATAATAATAGAAGGATTACATTGTTTAAATGAAGAACTAACTTCATCTGTGGCAAAAGAAAATAAATTTAAAATATATATATCGCCACTTACTCAGTTAAATATTGATAATCACAATCGTGTATCTTCATCAGATACTAGGTTATTAAGAAGAATAGCGCGAGATCATCGAACTAGGGGATATTCTGTTGCAGAAACAATCGAATCTTGGAATGAAGTAAGAATTGGCGAAGAGATATATGTATTTCCTTTTCAAGATGAGGCAGACTATATAATAAACACTGCAAATGTTTATGAATTGGGAGTATTGAAAGTATATGTTGAACCATTATTATACACAATTGATCATGATTCAAAATACTATGAAGATGCCAAAAGATTACTAAATTTATTAAGATTATTTTTAGTAATACCTGATAAATATGTGCCAGATGATGCAATTTTACGAGAATTTATTGGTGATGGTTACTATCACGATTAAAATATAAGGAGATGAAATAATGAAAGTAGCAATTAACGGTTTTGGAAGAATAGGTAGATTAATATTTAGGTTGATGGATCAAGATAATGACATAAATATAGTAGCCATTAACGATTTGACAGACGCAGAGCAGTTAGCGTATTTGTTAAAATACGATACTAATTATCGTACTTATCGCAAAGAAGATATCAGTTATAGAGATAATATTCTAATTGTTGGGAATAAAGAAATAAGAATTTATGCGGAAAAAGAACCAAATAAACTGCCATGGGGAGAATTAGATGTTGATGTAGTTTTCGAATGTACAGGAGCTTTTACAAGTGTTGAAAAAGCAAAAGCACACATTGATGCCGGGGCTAAAAGGGTTATTGTATCAGCACCAATCAAAGGTGAAGCTAAAACCATAGTTTACAATGTTAACGAGAAAACACTAGACGGTAGTGAACAAATAATTTCAGCAGCAAGTTGTACTACCAATTGTTTAGCGCCAGTATTGAAGGTTATCGATGATAATATAGGTATTGTAAAAGGATATATGACGACTATTCATGCATATACTAACGATCAAGCTAATCTCGATGTTGCACACAAAAAAGGAATTGACTCAAGAAGGGGCCGTGCTTCAGCAGCAAATATTATCCCAACCTCAACAGGAGCTGCTAGTGCAATTGGACAGGTTCTACCCAACTTAAATAATCGTTTATCTGGTACTGCAATGCGAGTTCCTGTAACAACAGGTTCAGCTATCGATTTAGTTTTAGAATTAAAGAAGAACACGACCGTTGAAGAAATAAACAATTTATTTAAGAATAAAATTAATCAAACAATAACTTGTACTAGTGATCCAATCGTTTCAAGTGATATAATTGGAGACTTACATGGTGCTATTGTTGATTTACAATGTACATCTATCCTAGAAGTTGATGGGAAACAATTAATAAAAATTGTCGCTTGGTATGATAATGAGATGGGCTACAGTGCACAAATGGTAAGAACCGCTAAATATTGGATGGATGTTATGAAAGATGACATTTTATAAGAAGTAGATAGCTACTTCTTATTTTTTGTTTATTTTACTACTTATAAGTAAAGAAAATATGATAAAATATAATTGGTGATAAAATATGAAATATAGTATTAGAGATTACGATTTAAATAAAAAAACAGTTATTATTCGTTCTGATCTAAATGTTCCAATAAAAGAAGGTATAATAACCGATAATAGTCGAATAGTTGCGAGCGTAAAAACAATAAAATATGCATTAGATAATGGTGCTAGAGTAATAGTGTTATCACATCTAGGCAGAGTAAAAGTAGAAAGTGATAAACAAAAGAATAGTTTAAAACTTGTTTATGATGAATTAAATAGATTGTTAGATAATAAATTACATTTTGTAAATGATACAAAAGGGATAAAAGTAGAACATGCTTTGTCGGAATTACCATTTAAAGAAGCTTTATTATTAGAGAACACAAGGTGGGAAGATGTTCCAGATGAACGTGAAAGCAAAAATGATGATAAATTAGCAAAGTATTGGGCTAGTTTAGGCGATTTATTTATTAATGATGCCTTTGGCACATTACATCGCGCCCACGCTTCAAATCAAGGGATATCAATGCACCTACCTAGTGGATTAGGATTTTTGGTTGAACAAGAATTAACAGAACTGGATAAATTGGATAACCCTATTCGCCCATTTACAATTATTATGGGCGGAAGCAAAGTATCTGATAAACTAGGAGTGATTTCTAATCTTATTACTAAGGCTGACAAGATGCTAATTGGTGGTGGCATGGCATTTACTTTTTTAAAAGCAAAAGGAATAAAAATTGGTAAATCACTTGTCGAAGAAGAACAAATAGAATACTGCAAAAATCTATTAGACAAATATCAAAATAAAATAATATTACCAATTGATTATCGTGTTGCAAATGAATATAAAGATATAGCACCACTAATTACAACGGAAATTAAAGATTACCAAATGGCGTTAGATATTGGACCACAAACAGAGGAATTATTCTCTCAAGAATTAGATAATAGCAAAACAGTCTTTTGGAATGGACCGTTAGGTGTATATGAATTCGCCAATTATCAAGAAGGAACCAAAGCAATATTGAAATATGTAAGTGAGCATGATATGTATAGTATTTTAGGTGGTGGCGACATTGTTGGTTGTGCTAATAAATTTGGTTATCAAGAACAAATGTCATTTCTATCAACTGGTGGTGGTGCATCACTTGAATACTTAGAAAACAAAGACCTACCAGGCTTAAAACATATAAAAAATAAGGAGTAAATATGAGTAAAATAGTGGTTTTAAATCATAAAATGAATTTAACCAAACAAGAAGTTCAAAATTATATTATAGAAATAAAAAATAGCATTCCAAGCGATTTGGAAGTAATAATCTGTCCGAGTAATATTTATATACCTTATTTTGAGGGAAAATATGACTTCAAATTAGGTTCGCAAAATATTGGATATGCTAAAACAGGATCTTATACTGGTGAAGTATCTGGCTATCAACTAAAATCAATGGGAGTAAAATATGCAATTATCGGTCACAGTGAACGTCTAATGCTATTTAAAGAAGATGGTGAATTAATTAATAAAAAAATTGCATCATCCTTAGAATTTGGTATTACACCAATTGTTTGTGTCGGTGAAAATAAAGAAGAACGCTCTTTGAAAAAGACGGGAGTGATTCTCACCAAACAAATAAAAGCGTACTTTAAAAATATAGAAATAGGCCAAGACATAATCATAGCCTATGAACCGATATGGGCTATAGGTGGTAATGTAGCGGCATCAAAAAAAGATATCCTAGATGCAGTAACAATGATAAAAGAACTAGTATTAAAATTATATAATTGCGATATAAAGGTATTATATGGGGGTAGCGTCAATAAAGATAATGTCGAAAGCATATTAAATATAGATGTAGTAGATGGAGTCTTAATTGGATCAAATAGTAGTGATTATCAAAAGGTAAATGAGTTATTTAAAATCATATAAAGTACTAATTCGACAAAATTAGTGCTTTTTTACTCTTTCCACTTTGCAAAATATATAGTACAATATCTAATGTACGGCAGTAGTGAAGGGAGAAATAAATGAAAAAGACTAATGTACTCGTGATTGATGATAATATTGAATTAGTAAATATGATTAAAGAATATTTCAAAAATCATTCAAGTATTGAAGTAGTAGCCGAAGCCAACGATGGGGAAAAAGGGTTAGAATTAATTAAGGATGAAACATTATATGATGTGGCAGTTTTGGATTTAATCATGCCAAAGAAAGATGGTTTATCAGTTTTAGAAGAAATGAATAAACTTGGCATTGATAAAAAGATTATTGTTCTAACGTCTTATAACGCACCAGAAATGATTAGAAAAATTTCAGAAATGGGAGTTCAATACTTTATTCTAAAACCATTTGACTTATCAGAATTAGAAAAACGAATAACTGAAACAGTTATTGGGAGTGAATATGATAACAAATCGATTGATTTATATCATAATAACTTACAAATATCAATAACTAAGATATTACACGAATTGGGATTACCATCACATATCAAAGGATATCAATATATAAGAGAAGGAATATCAATTATATATAATAGGCCCGAAGTAGTGGGTGGAATAACCAAAGAATTATATCCAGAAATTGCTAATAAATATGATACAACAGTATCGCGAGTAGAACGAGCAATAAGACATGCCATTGAAGTAAGTTGGAATCGAGGAAACTGGGACTTAATGGAGGAAATATTTGGTCATAGCGTTGATATTGATAAAGCTAAACCAACTAATTCAGAATTCATCGTCACCGTAGCAGATAAATTAAGATTAGAATTTCACAAAGTTACAAACAGATAGTATATAAGACGCTAGTAGAGGTCTTTTTTTATTTATAAGAATACTATATTATTAGGTGAAAGAAATGTATAGATTAAACAAAAACAAAACTTTTACAATGCTAACTTGCCTTATTCCTAGTTGGACATTGATAGCACTTAGCATTGATTATTTTGGGCTAAAAGATTCCAATATAATTGATAATTTGTTTTTTAGTTCTCTTATTTTATCACAAGGATTAGCAATTACTCATAATAGCGATCAAAACAATTGTAAACCACTAAAATTATTAAAAACAAAATAAAAAAGCAAGATATGTTTTACATTTAATTGACTTATATATATTTATATTTTATAATTTAATTAAAGATAATTGTAAGGAGAGTACGATTTATGGAACGAAAAATTACAGAGGCCCTTTTACAGTGGAAAAGGGATCAAAATAAGAAACCACTAATACTTTATGGCGTAAATGGTTGTGGAAAAACCTATACAGCGTTAGAATTTGGTAAAACAGAGTATAAAAATACTATCTATTTTGATGCAAGACATAATCTTGAGTTAGAATATGTACTAGATAAAAATACGACTAGTGATAAAGTAATAAGAGGACTTGCAGCAATATCACTTGAAACAGTTTTTCAAGAGGATAGTTTAATCATTTTTGATAATGCAAATAGCAATGTCGTTGATAAAATAAAAAAATTATTTTTTAATATGCCATCCTATCATATTATGATGATTACTGATTCAAAGGAAATAATTAATACTAAAAAAGGCGAAGACATTACTATTAAAACAATGCAATTAGTCAGTTTCTTTGAATATTTAAAATATGTGGGTAAAGATCAATTAGTGGATTTTATCATTGATTCATTTAAGACGAATAATCCAATGCCTTTTCATGCCATGGCATTTGAGTTATATAATGCATATTTGTTAACTGGTGGATATCCAGAAATAATAGTAAATGAAAATACCAAAGATACTAATTTATTAACAAGTTACCTTGAACGCAACACTACAAAGGAAAGAAGTGCATTATTGAACTTAGACAATTTAATCGATATAAAGCGAGGAAACGAAATATATGATAATATTTATTTGCAATTAGTCAAAGATAACAAAAAGTTTCAATACGGTTTATTAAAACAAGGAGGACGCTCAAAAGAATATGATAATGCTATTGAATATTTAATAAGCAATGATATTATTTTGTGTTCATATAAAGTAAATGAAATAAAATCACCACTTAGTAAGGCAAAAGATACTGATAGTTTTAAACTATATTACAGCAATTCCGGTGTTTTGTTTAAAAAGCTAGGAATTCACTATAATAAGTTAGTTGCCGATAATCGCCTGTTATACTTGTTATACGAAAATGATATAGCGACATCATTAAAAGCTAACGGATTAAACTTATATTATCATCAATCCGGGGGTAAATCAGAAA
Source organism: uncultured Muribaculaceae bacterium (assembly GCA_964575655.1). Taxonomy (GTDB): domain Bacteria; phylum Bacillota_I; class Bacilli_A; order RF39; family UBA660; genus DAOPMC01. The sequence continues at coordinate 8,969 of CAZNQV010000017.1, forward strand.
TTGATTTCGTCATTCAAACAAGAACTGGTAAAATTTTTCCAATTGAAATAATTCGTAAGAATATGGCTAAATCCAAAAGTTTAAAATTAACAATGAATAAATTTGATATTAAAGATGCTATTAGAATAAGCGAAGAAAACTTTTCAATTAAAAATGGTATAAAGTATATCCCTTTTTATGCCATCTGCTGTGTTACGGAGACGATATAATATGCAAAAAGTGATATTAGCAATTTTAGATGGTGTAGGGTATAGCGAAAGTGTAAGGGGTAATGCTTTTAAACAAGCAAAAATGCCATTTTATAAGAGTTTATTAAATGAATATCCAAATGCTTTAATTGCAGCAAGCGAGACAGCAATTGGTTTACCGTCTGGTCAAATGGGCAATAGTGAAGTAGGGCACTTAACAATGGGAGCAGGAAGAGTTATTGTTCAACCCTTAGAAAGAGTTAACAAAGCAATTGCAACAAAAGAAATATATGAAAAAGAAGAGTTGTTGCAGGTCATTAACCATGTTAAAGAAAATAAAAGCTCGCTTCATATATGTGGATTATTATCAGATGGTGGTGTTCATTCACATATCAATCATATTTTAACTTTGATTGATGTTGCGAAACAAAATAATATAGAAACACTATATCTACATGTGTTTCTAGACGGTAGAGACACTTTACCTCAAAGCGCACTTAAATATTTAGATCAATTAAACAAATATATTAGAGATAATAATTTTGGTATTATTGCAACAATAAGTGGGAGATACTATGCAATGGATCGTGAAAAAGCATGGGATCGTACTAAGACGGCGTATGATGCAATAGTTAATGGAATTGGTAAATATAATGATAATTATACTGATGCCATTGAGGAAGCATATCGTAACGGAGAAACAGATGAATTTGTGACCCCAATTGTTATTAATAAAATAAGTTCAATTAATGATAATGATGGCATTATACTTGCTAATTTTAGACCTGATCGAACAACCCAATTGTTTAGTGCAATAACTAATCCAGAATTTTTTGAATTTAAAAGAAAACAACTAAAAAACATCAAATTAACAACAATGATGCCAGTTGATAATAGTATTATTTGTACCAATATTTTTAAACACGAAACTTGTGATAACACTTTATTAGAAGTATTAAACGATAATAAATATAAAATATTACAAATCGCCGAAGTTAGTAAATTTCCCCATGTCACTCACTTTTTTCAAGGAGATAAAGATATTGAATTAGACAATGCAACAAAAGTTCAAATACCAAATAAAGATGTTAAAACATATGATTTAGCCCCAGAAATGAGTGCAATGGAAATTACTAATGAGATAATTAAACAAGGAAATAATTATGATTTCATACTAGTTAATTATGCTAATGGTGACATGGTTGGACATACAGGAAACTTGAAAGCATGTATTGAAGCATTAGAAACACTTGATAAATGTATTGAAAACTTATATAATTTTGCCCAAGAAAACAAGTATTTATTGATTATAACTGCAGATCATGGTAATTGCGAACAAATGGTAAGTGAAAACAATGAAATTCTAACAGCACATACCACTAATCCGGTTTACTTGTTGGCATGCGATAACAATTACTTAGTTGAAACAGGAAACTTAAGTAATATTGCGCCATCAATACTAAATATTTGTGATATAAAAGTGCCGGAAGAAATGGTAAAAGAAATAATAATTGAGAAAAAAATAGAGATAATTTAGGAGGTTTTATGAAAGCGTTAGTAACAGGTGCATCATCGGGAATTGGAAGAGATATTGCTAGAATTTTAAGTGAGTATGGATACGATTTAATACTAGTTGCAAGAGATAAGGCAAAATTGGAAGAAGTTCAAAAAGAATTGAAAACTAATGTTCAAATTGCTGTTTTAGATTTGAGCGATGAAAAAGCAATTAAAGAATTATATATAGTAACTCAAAAGGAAAATATTGATGTGCTGGTTAATAATGCTGGCTTTGGTGACTTTGGAGATTATACAGAGACTGAATTGCCCAAAGAATTAGATATGATTAATGTCAATATCAAGGCAGTACATATTTTAACTAAAATGTTTTTAAAAGATTTTACAGCTAAGAATCATGGCCATATTATCAATATTGCGTCAATTGCCGGTTTAATGCCAGGAGGTCCTTTAATGAGTACATACTATGCAACCAAAAGTTACGTAGTTAGTTTTTCCTTAGCAATTGCCGAAGAACTAAGGAGAAACAAATCTAATGTAAAAATTTCCGTAGTTTGTCCTGGACCTGTCGCTACTAATTTTGACAATGTAGCAGGAGTTAAGTTTTCACTACATCAACAAACAAGTGAATATGTTGCAAGATATGCGGTAGTAAAAGCATTAAAAGATGAAAAACTGATTATAATACCGGGGTTTCAAAATAAACTTATTGCTTTCTTCAATAGATTCGTATGTAAGAAATCGTTACTTAAGATTGCATATAATACCCAAAAAAGAAAGAGATAATCTTTCTTTTTTATTTTTCCGGTGCTATAATAATCTATTCAGGAGATGGGTAGTATTTATAAATTAAGTAATTTATTAAATAATTTTGATTTGGAAATAAAAAAAGGATCTTTTATTGTTATAACAGGTCCTATTGCGAGTGGCAAAACAACAATTTTAACAGAAATTAATAATCAAATGCATGAAAAGTACAAGCTTTCTATTATGTTAGATAATCCTGATTATCATTTTCCTACTCTCAAAGAAGAATTAGCAAATGTACTAAATGAATGTGCTATTCCTAAAAAAGAAATAAAAGCGCGAATTAAAAGAGTTTTAAAAAAATTTAATATATATGAATACATGTATAGCAATATTCATGATTTATCATTGGTTGACAAACAAAGATTTAATCTAGCCCTATCAACAATAACCAATCCAGATTTATTATTATTAGATAATCCATTTGTTAATTTTTCACTAATCGAAGAAAAAGATATTATCAATTACTTAAAAAACTTATGTCACAAAGGTATGACTATTGTCATAACTACACATAATCCCGAAGAGTGTTTAATAGCAGATAAATTATTAATAGTCAATAAATTTAACAAAGTAATATATGACAAACCAAGTCGCATTTTTAGTAATTCTAATATTTTAAAGAAAATTAATATAGAATTACCATTCATGGTTGATTTATCTTTAAAGTTGAAGTTTTATAATTTGGTTAAAAAAATTGAAATAGATATGGAAAGCATGGTGGATGATTTATGGAAATAAGATTCGAGAATTTATCATATTTAAATTTACAAAATATTAGTTTATCGTTAAATGCTCAACATATTACGGCAATTATTGGCGATGATAGCAAAAAAGATTTTATTAATTTATTTTGTTTTAACAATGAATATAATGGCGCAATTTATATCGATAATAAATTAGTTGATGATCAGGATTATTCAAAAGATATTGCTGTTATCAATAATACTTTTAATTTTCAATGTAATACAATTATTGAAGAAATAAAAGATCAAGTAAAAAAATACAGTAATAAATATATTAAAAAATCATTAGACGCTTTATTAATTGTTAATCTAATCGACAAAAAAGAAAAACCAATTAGCGATTTGTCAACGGGAGAAAAGATACTTCTAAATATAGCAATTGCACTAGCTAAAAATCCCAAAGTGATTATCTTCGATGATATATTTTATTATTTAGATTATAATAATCGCAAATTATTGATTAATTTAATGACAATGATGAATAAAAGATATCATAAATCAATAATTTTATTAACAAACAATTTAGATTATATTTATCAAATATCCAAAAGATACATAGTTATTAAAAATGGTAAAATTTTGATAGAAGGGGATAAAGAATTATTCTATAATAATTATGAATTGTTACAAACGAACACAATTGATTTCCCACAAATTGTTAAATTCATTCAAATGGTTTATTTAAGAAAACAAATAGCACTATATCATCGTGATGATATTAAAGATTTAATGAAAGATATTTATAGGAGTGTGATTTAATGCGTTACTTAATTAATATTACCTATGATGGCTCAAATTTTTACGGATTTCAAAAACAACCAAATAAAACAACCGTACAAGGGGAAATAGAAAAAGCAATCAGTAAAGTATTCAATCAAAACATAAATATTCAAGGAGCTGGCAGAACTGACGCAAAAGTTCACGCTATCAATCAATATGCTCATTTTGATATGGATTTAAGCATAAATCCTGATAGAATGAAAAAAGCTCTTAACAAAGAATTACGACCATCAATATACATAAAAAAGATTGAAATTGTGAATAAAGAATTTCATTCTAGATACAATGTTGTTGAAAAAGAATATCAATATATTATAAATCAAGGAGAGTATAATCCATTAGACGCTAATTATTGTTATCAATATAATCAAGAGTTAGATATTGAAAAAATGAAGCTATCAATCAAATGCCTAATTGGCAAACATAACTTTAAAATGTTTGCTACTAATCAGTTAGAAAAAGAAAATCATGTTAGGACCATCATTTATATCAATATAGAAAAAAATGAAAATAAAATAGTCCTGACTTTCAGAGGGGATAGCTTTTTAAAACATATGATAAGGAATATAGTTGGTTGTTTAATTGATATTGGTAGTGGTAAAAAAGATATTAATTATTTAAATGATATTCTAAAAGAAAAAAAGCCAAGGCTATCTAAGACAGCTCCTGGTGAGGGATTGTATTTAACAAAAATAAAGTATTAAAACTAAATTTAATACTTTTTATTTTTTAATAGTTATTAGCTTTCATTTCAAAGTATGCTTGTGGATGAGCACATACTGGGCATACTACTGGAGCATCATTTCCAAAATGGACATGACCACAATTACGGCATACCCAAACAGTTTCTTCACCTCTTTTGAAAACGATATCCTCATTGATATTACCTAAAAACTTAAGATATCTTTCTTCATGATTCTTTTCAACAGCAGCCACACCTTCAAATAATGTGGCAATTCTATCGAACCCTTCCTCTTTAGCAATTTGTGCAAACTCTTTGTACATTTCTGTCCATTCGTAGTTTTCACCATTAGCAGCGTCAACTAAGTTAACACTAGTACTTGGTACTTTTCCATCATGCAATTCTTTAAACCATAATTTAGCATGTTCTTTTTCGTTTCTAGCAGTTTCTTCAAAAATTGATGCTATTTGTTCATAACCATCTTTCTTAGCTTGTGAAGCATAATAGTCATATTTATTACGAGCCTGACTTTCACCTGCAAAAGCGGCCATTAAATTAGCTTCCGTTCTTGATCCTTTTAATTCCATAAAATTACCTCCATACTAATTGTATTATAAAAAAGATAACTAAACAACAAAAATCATAGTAAAACAAGTAAAATTATGATACAATACTAACGATTTGAGGAGTGATAAAATGATATATTTAGATTATTCTGCAACAACTAAACCGGACGAAACAGTATTAGAAACTTTCAATAAAGTTAGCACAAAATATTTCGGTAATCCTAACTCTTTGCATCAATTAGGTAAAGAAGCTAAAGACATTATTGATGAATCGACTAATATTATTTGTAAGTATTTTAATATAAAAAATACTGAGTTAGTTTATACTAGTGGAGCAACAGAAGCTAATAATTTGGCAATTAAGGGTGTTTTATTATCTTATCCTCATCGCTGCAAAACAATTATTTCAACTAAATTAGAACATTCATCGATTTCTAAACAATTAGATATATTATCACAAAATGGATATCTCATAAAATATGTAAAACTACAAAAAGATGGAACTGTAGATATGACCCATTTAAAAGAATTATTAGATGAAGGAGCATTATTAGTTAGTATCTGTATGGTAGATAGTGAGATAGGAATTAGACAACCAATAGAAAGAATCGGAGAACTAATAAAGAATTATCCAAAAACTATTTTTCATAGTGATATTACGCAAGCATTAGGAAAAATTGATTTTGATTTAAAAAATGTTGATTTGGCGTCCTTTTCAGCCCATAAAATTTATGGTATTAAAGGTATCGGTGGATTGATAAAAAAAGAAAATATTGCTTTAAAACCAATTATAGAAGGTGGTAATTCTACAACTATATATCGCAGTGGAACCCCAGCTACTGCATTAATAGCCTCATGTGCCAAAGCAATAAAAAATGTTCAATTATATGATTTGACTGAAATTAATCACCAATTAAAAGAAACATTATCAAAATATGAAAATGTTATTATTAACAGCACTGATAAATCCATAGCTAATATTATTAATTTTAGTATTAAGGGCATAAAAGCAGAAACTTTTGTTCATTTATTAGAAACCAAAAAAATATATATATCTTCTAAAACAGCTTGCTCGAATGACAAGACTATGTCAGAATCGGTTTTTTCATTAACTAATGATTTAGAATTAGCAAAATCAAGTCTTAGAATTAGTCTATCCAGCAAAACAACTCAAGAAGAAATCGAAACATTTAATAAAGAATTCAATGAATGCTATTATCAAGTGATAGATTTAATAAAATGAAAATCAAGTAATTTCATTCATAAAGTTTACTTTTTTTGATACATTTGATATACTAAACATTAGAAAAGGAGAATGAAAAGTGAAGAAATTTATATTAGTAACAATATTTGTTCTTCTAGTGTGTGGCTGTGGTAAAAATACTGGAGAAAAATCATATAACAAGATTGAAAAAAGATTTGTGAAAATGGCAGAAACCTATTACGAAGCTAGTTTAAAAGACAAAGTTATGGGAATGGATCGTTATACTATTTCATTATCAAATTTAAAACAAAATGGATATGATATTAGTAAAATTATCGATCCAGATACAAAAAAATCTTGTGAAGAAAGTTCAACAGTAACAATTATTCTAACAGAAAAAGATACTTATACGACTGAAGTAAATTTAATCTGCGGTGAATATACTAGTAAAAAATAATTGAGGAGGTAAAAGTTTATGAAAAGTAAACAAAAAAATATTATAATAATCGTATTATCATTAATTGTTATATTGGGAGGAGTTTTTGTAGCATCGGAATTATCAAATAGAACACCAGTAGAATTCCACAGTGAAGTAATTGATAAATATATGGAGCTATATAATGGTGAAAAGCCATCAATCGTATATATTGCGCAAACTGGATGCGGTGCATGTGAAGCATTTACGCCGGTAATGGAAGAGGTAGCTACAAAAAAAAAACTTGATTATTATTACATTGATTTAGTAACTTTATCACGAAAAGAATCACAAAAGTTGTACGCTACTAGTGAAGCTTTTAGTGATCCACAATTTGGGACTCCAACTTTAATAATTGTTGGTGGTGGCAAATCAATTGTATACAATATTGGTTATCTAGAAAAAGCAGATCTAATTTCTTTCTTAAAAACAGCAGGTATTAAATGATGACAAAAAGTGTATATCAGTTAGCTAAAGAATTCAAACAAAGGTATCCAGGTACTGTAGCATGGCGTTTAAAACAAAACTCTTCAGTTGTTCAAAAACATTTGAATCCAGGAGAAGAAGTAAAATATGTTTTTATAGGACAAAAAAACAATAATCCTTTAGATATAATAACAACAGCAGTAATTGCCGTTACCAATAGGAGAATTTTGATTGGTAGTAAAAGGGTGTTATTCGGTTATTTTTTAACCTCAATTACTCCAGATTTGTTTAATGACTTAAAAATACATATGCGTTTGTTTTGGGGCACAATAGCAATTGATACAGTTAAAGAATTAGTATATATATCTAATTTATCAAAAGCATCACTAGATGAGATTGAAACAAATGTTACTGAATATGTAATGAGAGAGAAAAAGAAATATCCTAAAACAGAACATCATAATCATCAAAATAAATAGAAATTTTAGTTTCTATTTTTTTAAAGGACAAATGTTTTCGATTGACTAAATGTTCAATAAATGATATAATAAGAAACATCTTGTGGATGGTAGCAAGTAAAAGTTGACATTTCACATGAAATATGTTATAATTATGCCATTCAAAAAGAGGGGGTTTTATTTATGTGTAGAAGAAGAGAAAACGGTAATGGATTTTCATTATTAGATTTTTTATTAAGATTAATATTAATTATCATATTTATCTTTTTATTAATCTGGTTATATCCAATGCCTAATTTAACAAGTTATTATGATTCAGTATTTGGTAAGAATGTCGAGACAATGAAAGATGCGGCAACAAGCTATTATACCAATGATAGATTACCAAAAATTGATGGAGATTCTGTTAGAATGACTTTACAAGAAATGATTGATCAAAAGTTATTAATACCTTTTGTTGATTATAAAGGTAAAGCATGTGATACAGAACATTCATATGTTCAAGTTGTTAAAGAAGCAATAATACCAAAAGGTGCGAGGGTAACGACTAACATAAGTTTACCTGGCAGATATCTTGTTTTGATGCCTAACAATAACGGTATTGCAGTATCCAGAAGGATCGAACAAGATGAAGAAAAAGAAAGACTAAAAAAAGTAATGCAAAAAATAAAGAAAAAAGAATATGGTTTTATTGTTAGAACAGCTGGAGTCGGCAAAGATGAGGAAGATTTTATCCCTGATATGGATTTATTAATCCGCTTATGGGATAAAATACAGAACAGAAGCAAAAGAACAAAAGCTCCTATGCTCCTTCATGAGGATTTAAATTTAACTTACAGAGTCATTCGTGATTTATTTACAGAAGATATCGATGAATTTGTGGTCAATTCCAAGAAAGAATATCAGAAAATAATAAACTTCCTTGATACTCTGTTCCTTTTAGATTTAAAGCCACGTGTTTCTTATTATGACGGGGATAAACCGATATTTGAAACCTATAATATTGAAAAAGAAATCAATCGTACTTTAGAAAAGAAAGTATGGATTAAATGTGGAGGATATCTAGTTTTTGATGAAGTAGAAGCCTTGACAGTTATTGATGTTAATACCGGAAAATACATTGGTAAAGAAGATTTGCAACAGACA
>CAZNQV010000018.1:0-17814 GCA_964575655.1 uncultured Muribaculaceae bacterium
ACTTGAAATAAGTCATCGTCAACATCTAATACTTTTGCTTTTATCGATTCTCCTACTTTAAAATAATCATTAATATCTTTAACAAACCCATGAGAAATTTCTGATATATGGATTAAACCACTATAATAATCACCAAGATTAACAAACGCACCATAACTTTCGATTCCACTAATTGAACCAGTTACAATACTACCAATACGATATTTTGACATATTCCTCACCTCAAGCTAATTATACCATTATTTTTGTTTTATTACTATGCTTTTTGTGGTATACTATTTTTGGTGATAAATATGGAAAAAGAAAAACAAATTAATGAAGTATTAAATGAATTAAGACCATTCTTGATGAACGATGGTGGTAATATTGAATTTGTTAAACTAGAAGACAAAACAGTCTATGTTAGATTTCAAGGAGCATGTAGCCACTGTGCAATGCAACAGATTACCTTAAAAGAAGGAATTGAAAAACTAATCATGGAAAAAGTTGAAGGAATTGAAAATGTAGAGTTAGTTGATTAACTCTATTTTTTTATAATCCAGTTTATTGGTATAATATTTGTTTTCTCATAGTAAACAAATATTTTTTTTATGAATTTTTCATAATCATCAGTCATTTTGATTATATTATCTAATTTCTGCTCACTATAACCCTGATTAATTATTTTTTCATACATATCAAAATAATAAGTTGGAAAAAGCAATCGACATATTAATAAACTATCATTAATCTGAGTATAAGGTATCTTTGATAAAATGTTGTCTAAATTCATAGTTTGACCATTAAAAAACATTGATTTTAAGTATCCAGCAATATCTCTTTCTTTATAATCAATAACTAGATTCAATGGATTATAAAAATTGTTTAAATCATCATTAAAATTAATTCTTTTATGACAAATACTAACACTATTATTAACTAATAAATTACTATCTATATTGTTATAAAAACTAATAGCATTCTCCCATAATCCAATATAATAATTAATGGATTCAGAAATAATTGGATATTTTTTATCCATTTGCCTAAATTGATATTCAAAATAATCTATTTTATTCTCCCATAACAATCCCCAATTAGATTTAGACAACTTATCAATTATTTTACTACTAGGGACATGATAATAAGTGATAATATCATCAATATTAATTAATCGATTTTTAAGTTTCTTTATTCTTAATAATACATACACCTTATCATTATAAATAATTGATAATTCTTTATTTATTGTTGGTATTATTTGATGAGTAGGAATCCTAGCATTAATTAACTCTTTATTCAATTCATATAAAAATGGTAATTCATCTAAAGGACGATCATATACTTGTAACATATAATTTATTCCATTATGAATAAAAGTATAATTATTATTTCTTTCACTAATGGTGGCAACATACATATTGTAAAAATATAACAACTTGTTTTTCATATATTCCACCTCAATCTATTTTATGAAATAATACCTTTGATTATGAAACCACAAAAAAAGTCGATTACTCGACTTATATTTTTTATTAAGCTGCTCTTGTTAAAGGAACATCTTTTTCACTAGATTCATCTAAAATTTCTGTAAATACCTGCTCATAAGCCTGAACCTTTTTAATGGCTTGTCCAGCTTCTTCTTTAGCTTGTTTTACTTCTTCAGATAGTTTTGATAAATCTAGCATTGTTCTTTCAAGTTTTTCCTCAGTTTCTCTTTTTGCTCTTTCAAGTTCCTCAGTTTTAGCTCTTTCAGCTTCTATTTCTTTTTGCTTTTCTTCTAATTCTTTAGCTGCTCTTAATCTTTCTTCTTCTCTTTCTTTTGCAATTCTAGCTTTTAGTGCTTCACGCATTTTATTAGCTTCAACACTTACTTCCATACCAGCTGCAATACTAGGAACTTCTTGACCTAATTTAAACTCGATTGGTTTTTCCATAATTTTTGGATCTACTACTGGTTCAACAGTTGATTTCTCCTCAACTACTACTTCATCAGTTTTTTCCTCAACTACTGGTTCAAAACTTGGTAACTCAAATTTTGGTAATTCAACTATTGGTGATACTTCTTCCTTAGTTTCTTCCATGGCAACTTCAGGCTCTTCTACCACCGGTTCTTCTGCCTTCACATTATTAAAATCAAATGGTGGAAATTCCATCTTAGGTTCTTCAGCAACAGGAGTATCAACAACTGGAGCATCAGCAACAACTTCAGGTTGTTCGGGACTCATTACCACGATATTACCTTTATTTTTCATATTAGCTACTGTATTGCCAGAAATTTTTATCTTCCTTCCATCAGCACTTACACTAATACTATCAACAATCTCAAAAGCGACTACATTAAATTTTCCAGGTTTTACTGCCTGAACTTTTTCATCAATCTCTTGTTTAACTGTTGACAAATGTGTCTTAGCAACCTTTTTTCTAGTATTTTCTAAACTAGTTGGCCTAGAACGAAGCATCTTAGATGCAGCACTTTCCATAACATTACTAGTATCAAAATTTACAATCGTATAATTCATATTACATACCTCCTGGTAATTATTCTTCTTTTGCTAATTCTCTTAATACGTCTTTGATTTTTAACCATTCTTCATCAGTTGCTACGCCACCAAGTTTGATTTCTCCATTTTCTCTTAAAACTTCTGAAACATAAATAGTTACATTTCCTGATTCATCCACTTCGTTCTTTGTATAAACCATATATTCTTTTTTTGAATCATTAAATTGAAATACAATTATTACTTCTACATCTTCTTTAGTACCATCTAACTTGTTTATGGTAATCATTTTCTTTTCTTCCATAAATATACCTCCCATATTCTATTACTTAATATCAGTTTAACACAAAGCAAAATACTTTACAATAAATTATTTAACTTTTTTTAACAAAAACACTTTACATCCATAGGCACAATAGTTGTTAATATAACTGTCAAGTTGCTTAATATCATTAACCGCTGTCTTCTTTTTATTATTACTATCATAAAATCCTTTTAGTCTAATTTTATTATAAGCTTGATCACCTAATATATAATCAAAATCATCGAAATAATCAGTTAATTTTTCTTTAACAATATCTAAATCAAAAACATCATCATCATTTCGTACTATTTCATATTCTTTTTCGTTTATTACAATATTTTTCATATATCCTCCATACTATATTCATTATAACATATTATTTTAAAGGTAAACTAAAAAGATTAGAATTCGCTGATATTCCATTTTGATAATACTCTGGAATATTACCTTGAATTAGTTTATACGATACTGGTATTTTATTAACTACAATAATATCTTTTGATGCAAATGGTAAAACTACCCTGCTTTTGGTATCGATTTGAATATACATTTCCATTAAAACATTGTTAATACCATACTCTTTTATATTAGTTTCAATATTACTATTAATATAACCCAATAATTGTAATCTAATTGGTATATTTGGCCCTATTTCACTTAATAACATATTGCCTGTTAAGACACCTAAAGGAACATAAAATATAACTCCGTTATTATGTGATTCATACCCGTTAATTGAACTCATATCACCACCAGATATTTTAATTAAATCATTTTGAATACTATCAGTTATTACATTCAAAAATTTATTAACTAAAATTGAATTAAAATATACAGCCTGAATATCTTTATTATTATTTTGAATAATTGTAATCAATTCATCCTGTTCCAGTAACGAAATTGCTTCATTAGTACTAGCATTATTAATTACTAAGTTAACAATTCTTTCTACTTCAATTGTTGCATAATTTATCAATAAAGGAACTAATTTTTTATTAAAAAACCATAAAATAAACCATGTAAAAAAAGTAACAAATAGTATTGTTAATAAAAGTTTTTTCTTAACCACTTGTTTCCTATTTCTTAATCTTAATTTATTACTCATATTAAAATATATTTAAATAAAAAGAAAAAGTGCTAAAAAGCACCTAGTTTTTTTGCCAAAACTACACCTACTACTGCTAATACTGCTAAAACAGCGACTACAACAATTATTACTGTCAATTTACTATCCTTTGAGTCAATATCTGTAAAATCTTCTGTTTTAGTCATTGTTAGATTAGTATCTTCTTCTTTTGATTTGTTTTCTCTTTTTATTAATTCATTTGTTCCAATGAAAGTTTTATTAATTAAGTCAACTAATTGCTCATTTTCTTCTTGTTTATCTTCTTTGGACGCTACAACCTTAGTGGTAGCATCTGGATCAAGTATTTCTTTACTTATCTCTGGTTCTAATTCTACTTTGGTTTTCATTAAATCATCTAGTAATGGTTTATCAGTTACTCCTTTTTTTAAATCTGTTGCTAAAGTATTAGAATAAATTGTATCAATTAAGTTTTTAAGGTTTTCCTTTTTCATTTCTTCTTTTTCTTCTTCAATATGTTCCAAATCTAACTTTGTTAAAATATTATACTCAGTATTAATATATCTTTTTTTATTATCTTCTTCAAAAAGCTTGTTCTCTTTAGCTTTTTTTAACAAATCATTAATATCATAAACTTTATTCGTTGTTTCAGGCTCAATTACTTCTTCTGTAATTGATAACGGTTTTTCCTCTTTTAATAAACTGTCAAAGCCTTTACGACGCCTATAGTCTTCACGAGATGTAATATTATCATTTATTGCATTTAATTCTATTTCTTTGGCATCATCAATGTCAATATAATCAACATTAATATCATCAATAGTATTATATAAATGCTCATTTTTTACCGTTCTTGACGCTGTTTTTGTACTTAAACTATAGCGATCCATTCTTGTATTCATCGATATCACCTATTCTCTTTTAAGTTTATCATATTTTAATTAAAAATAAAACACTATCTTTTAAAAGCTAAATATTATATAATTATCTTGAGGTGAAACTGGTGAAAATAAGAGTATCTGAAAATCTTTGTATTGGTTGTGGCGCTTGCCAAGCTTTAGCATCAGATGTTTTTGAAATAAACGACAACGGTGTATCAGAAGTTATCAAAGAACCAAAAGAAGAGAATCAAGATAATGTTAAGGATGCTGCCGAAGCATGTCCTACTAATGCAATTAGTATTGAAGAAGAATAAAAAAATTGTCAATCTGACAATTTTTTATTTTGTTCATAAGTATATAATTTTTTAATTTCATTATGTGATATTTCACGATAATCACCAGATTTTAATCCATCTAATGTAAAAAATGAAATGCGTTCTCTTTTTAATTTTATTACTTCATATCCTACTGCTTCTAACATTTTCTTAATTTGATGGTTCTTTCCTTCGTGAATAATAATTTGAATCAAAGAAGTATCGGTATTACGATCATAACTTTTAATTTTTATCTTAGCCGGTGCTGTTTTAAAATTATCAATTACAACACCTTTTTTTAATTTATATAAAGCATCCATACCTAGTTTACCTTTTATTTTTGCAATATATACTTTTTCAATATTGTTTTTAGGATGAGTTAAAAAATTAGTTAAATCACCATCATTTGTCAATATAATAGCCCCAGTTGTGTCATAATCTAACCTACCTACTGGATAAATTCTAACATCAGTATGAATTAAATCAACAACAGTTTGTCTAGATTTATCATCAGATGCACTAGTAATAACTCCACGCGGTTTATTTAATAAGTAATATACTTTTCGCTCCTTTGACAAAGAAATACCTTCTACCTCGATTTTATCAGTATCTACTACTTTAGTTCCTAATTCTGTAATTACTTTACCATTAACTTTAACTAAACCTTTAGTAATTAATTCCTCGGCTTTTCTTCTTGAACAATAACCATAATTAGCGATAACTTTTTGTAATCTTTCCATCTCACATCACCTAGTACATTATAATATAAAAACCCTATTTCGTAAACAAACTTCGTATTTTTTGCCAAAAAGTTAGTTTAACTTTTTCAATATAAATCACTTCTTTGTGCAAAATATCATCATCTAAATAAACATATACTTCCCCTACTTCAAAAACTTTATTTGGTTTTTTAAATAAATCTATTTTTATTTTTATTTTTTCTCTTTCTTCACTAGTTAAAGGATAATAAAAAGAGTTTTTAATATGAGTCTGTTTTTCATTATACATAGTACTAAAATTAGACTTATCTAAAATTAGATAATTTCGATATTTACTAAACATATCTTCATAAATATTCCTGTGTAATTCGTATCCATAGTCATTACCAAATCCCACAATAACTAAATCTAATTCATCTTTTGTCGCCGTTGTTGCTAATACTCTTCCTGCTCTTGGTGTATAACCTGTCTTACCACTAGTTAAATACTCATAAGAATTTAATAATTCAACACGATTCTTCCATACATATATTTTTTGATCACTTTCACAGCGATAATTAGTCGTTCCTGCTATCTCTAAATACATTGGCAATGAGCTTGCGTATGCCGTTAACAATGCCATATCATAAGCGGTCGAATAGTTTTGTGTTTCTTCATCTAAGCCATGAGGATTCATAAAAATAGTATCATTCATTCCTAATTCCTTAGCCTTTTTATTCATCATTTCCACAAATCGTTCTTCACTATCACCAATATAATTAGCGATAACAACCGCTGCATCATTACCACTTCTTAACATTAAACCATAAACTAAGTCTAATAATACAAGATTTTCCCCATATTCAATATAAATATTGGAACCATACATTTTTAATACCTCTTCACCAATTGTTACAATATGATATAATTTACCTGATTCAATTGCTAATACCGCTGTCATAATTTTAGTAGTGGATGCAATCAACTTCTTCTCATATGCGTTTTTTTCTAATAAAACACGATTACTGTCTTTTTCCATTACAATTAATGATTTAGCATTGATGTCATAACACAAACCATTAATCGGCAATATTAATAAACAAAAAAATATAATTAATCTTTTCATATTCATCGATTAATTATATTCCTTAAAAAAGAAAAAAACTCAAGTTTTTATCTATTAAAATTTGAGTTTCTTCTACTATTTCTAGCTTCTTTGTTTTTAATTCTGCAATCCTTACATCTTTGTGGTTTGTTTTGAAAACCTTTTTCAGCGTAAAATTCTTGTTCACCAGCAGTGAATACGAACTCTTGACCACAATCTTTACAAACTAAAGTTTCATCCTTAAATTCTGTATTTTCCATTTGATCCTCCTTTAAAATTTGATTTACACGGTTACTATGACCTCTTTTTAAGGGAAAATCAATAAATAATCTCAATAAACCATCAATAATATACCATATTATATGAAATAAAGCAAGAAAAAAGACACATTATGTCCTTTAATAGGCATATAAACCATGTAGTTTTTCTCTATCTGCATCCGAAATATCTTGAACACGCCATTCTTTATCAACTTTTTTAGCTACAAAATCAATTGTATATGTTACTTTGTCTGTAACCTTTTCCATTTGGTTAATACGATAATCTAAAAACAGTGAATTATCATATAGACCTTCAGCATTTTTAAACTGTTCTTGATTCGTAGTTAAATATTGATCAGCTTCGGTTGTTGCTTTGTATAAATCGTATACTTCTATTTGTACAGTTACCATGGCAGTATCACCATCAATAACTTCATCTTTAATTTTATAAGTCATGTCAGAATACTGTTTTTTCAAAACATCTTTATACTTTGTTTTTTGTGCATCAGATAAAGTAGTATCTTGATCAACAGTAGTGTTCATTTGTGTCATTACTGTATCATCGTTAGTACGATAAGCATTCAAGAATTTTTCAACTTTCTTTGTTGGGGTATTATCAAGATTTGTTAAACTACAACCTGATATCAATAAAACTACTACTGCAACAACTAATATCAAATATTTTTTCATAAAAAATTCCTCCCATTTATATAATGAGTGAAATTCATTTTTTTATGCATTTTTTTATTCTTCTGTTATCTCTGCATTGTCGATATCTTCAGATTCATCAGGATTTTCAATTGGTTGTTCTTCCACAGGAATTACTGTACCAATGCCTGCACAAGCGTTTTTAAATTGTTCCTTTTCTAAATCAGTCATTTTTCTCGCTGAATTAATCATACAACCTCTTCTAAAGTCTTCTGATTTATTACCTGTATTTTTTACACATTCCGCAATATCAGTATAACCGAAAAAATTATTTAAACTAACGGATTTTCCACCACTATCAAAAAATCTAAAATCTAAATGGACACCATTACTCGCACCAGTATTACCAACTTCTCCAATTTTATCTCCTTGTTTAACATATGAACCGGATTTAATAGTTGCTTTATGTAAATGCATATACACAGTTTCTTCACCTAAATTATTTTTTATCCTAATATAATTACCATAACCTGACGTGTATTTTACTGAAGCAGTTCCGCTCATTGCAGCATATACTGCCACTCCTTGTGAATTACCACCTAAATCTATTCCATTATGAAATTTACTACCACTAGACACACGATATCCATATAAACTAGTTACTGTATATGTTTTCATAGGACTAGTTAAATTACAAATACCTTGTCCTTGTACATATTTATCATAAACACCATTACCCGATCCACCTGAATCTTCATTTTCAAGTGCTATAACAACAATAAGCAAAAGAAAAATAACAAAAGCTAAAATAATACCAATTATTAGCACCCATTTGCCAAAAGTTGAACTAAGTATTTTTTTAGTTACTTCTTTTTTTAATTGTGCTTTTGCTTGTTCCTTTGCTTGTTCTTTTAAATCTTGATTATCCATTTTACTCACTTCATTTCTGCATTTTGGATTTAATTGCAATTACAATTGTTGCAATAACCAATACTGCAACTACTCCAATACCAACCCAAATAATAGAGTTTTTATTTTCTTTAATAACATTATTAGAAGTCTCATAATATTTACGAGTTTGATCATATTTAATGTTAATACTCGTTACATCTTTCGATAATTTCCAAGTATATACATTACTAGATCGATCAACACTAGTTGCATTGCTTGATGTAACAACATATGGTAATGAAATATTTATTTCAACACTATTTTCACCCGATGTAATTGGATTTAATATAGAACTATCTAAATTACTTAAAGAAATATTAATAAGATTACCATTTTCAATACAATTTACAGTATTAAAAACAGCATTTATAAAATCAGACGTTTTGAAATCTTGCAAATTATTAAACGTTCTATTACCATAACCATAATAATTATAATAATCCTTTTGATATGATAAATTAAGATCTGGGTATTTTGATTTATATTGACTTAACAGTTTATCACCTAATTGATCTATCTTTGTTTCCCAATCAGGATCGTATTCACTAATTTCTGCATCAACAAATTCAGCAATCTCTCTTGATTGAATATTGAAACTCATCGTATTATCTTCATTAATTGAAAAGTTACAAACAGTCGTACACCCAGTTAAAAACAATACTAAAAATAATAAAAATATTTTTTTAAAAGCTTTCATCCTATCACCATTTTCTAAACTAATAATATCATATTTTATATTAAAAAAAAAGCATTTCAAATAAATAATATATGATATAATAATATCAGGTGATAGATATGAAAAAAAGATTATTATCAGGTATCAAACCAACAGGAGAATTAACCATCGGTAATTATATTGGTGCAATTAGACAATTTGTACAATTGCAAGAAGATTATGAAACATTTATATTTGTAGCAGATATGCATGCATTAACTATATATAATGATCCCGAAGAATTAAAAAAGAAAATTAGAAGAATTGTTGGTTTATATTTAGCGTGTGGACTAGATCCAAACAAAAACACTATTTTTTTACAATCAGAAAACCTATACCACGCTAACCTTAGTTGGATATTAGAATGTAATAGTTATATGGGTGAATTATCAAGAATGACGCAATACAAAGACAAAATTACGAATTTAAAATCTGATAGTATTGGTTGTGGATTATTTACTTACCCAGTTCTCATGGCTACAGATATCTTGTTATATGATGCCGACGTTGTTCCAGTAGGACTTGATCAAAAACAACATGTCGAATTAACAAGAGACATTGCCACTAGATTTAATAACCGATATGGTGTAACTTTTAAAATACCAGAACCGGTTGTTCCCAAAGAAGGCGAAAAAATAAAAGATTTACAAAATCCAACCAAAAAAATGAGTAAAAGCGAAAGTAATGATAAAGGTTACATTCTTCTATTAGACGATATTGAACAAGCTAGAAAAAAAATTATGTCTGCCGTAACCGATAGTGACAATCAGATAAAATTTGATGAAAAGAATAAACCAGGTATTTCTAACTTAGTGACAATTTATTCAACACTAACTAATTTATCAATAGCCGATGTTGAAAAAAAGTTTAAAGATCAAAATTATGGTACATTCAAAAAAGAAGTTGCATCGGTAGTATGTAATTTGTTAAAAGAAATACAAACTAAATATAATGAAATAGTACAATCTAACTTAATTGATAAAGTGCTAGATGAAGGATATCAAAAAACAAATATAATTGCTAAAGCTAAATATGAAGCAGTAAAACAAAAAATAGGATTAACCCGTTAATCCTATTTTTATTTATTATCTTGATAACTTAGTTTTATTAATTGATATAATTGCAAATGCTTATTATTAAAATTATAACTAACTTCTTCTAACAAATTATTATAAACTTGATTTAAATCATTATTAAATTCATTGTAGTATTCAAAATAATAATAAAACAATTTATCACTATCTTTTATTTGATATAATCCATCTAATTCCTTAATTAAAAAATTTTGAATCTTGTTTTCCTTTCTAGTTAAAAAGGTATTATTAAATATTTGAATATCTTTAACTTGATAATTTATTCTAATAAGATCAATTCTATCAATTGTTGTTAAAACTTCTAATTCTTCGTCCGGTAATAAAACAGAAAGAGATTGCGCCATACCATCATCGTTAAGTAAAACTCCTATTACATTTTTAGTATCCGATAATAAAAACACATAATTATCTTTACTATTATTCATACTTTTATACTCTGATTTATTATATATTTTATTCAGAAAATCATTATCGAAAATAATTGTTTTAGTCAATAAATCTTTAATTAAATCAGTTTTAACTCTAAAAGCAGGAATCCTCTTTATTCTAAAAATATTATCATTCGATTCCCAATCATAAAAATCAATTATTTCTTTATCGCCAAAATTTAAAAAAATATCGTATATATATAACATATCCGCTCCTTAATACTTCAAATTTAGTATATACAAATACCAAAAAAATAATCTCAAAATGAGATTATTTTTCTTCTAATAAATCAGTTTTATCATCAAGTTCAACTTGATTGATTGAATTAAATCGTTTTGTAATTTTTTCAGTACTACGATGAATATCTAAAACATCTTTATTAACCGTTTCGATGCTACGAGATAGTTTATCCCAGCGATCACGATAACGATCAAATTCAACCCCTAATTTATTCAATTCTTCATGAATAATTGAAGTGTATTTATCTCGTTCAATATTTTTTATTATCATCTGAATCACAGTTAAAGTACTTATTAATGTGGTTGGTGAAGTTATCCATACTTTCTTTTTATAAGCATAGTCAATCAAATCTTGATGATATGCATTAATTTCTGCAAAAATAGCTTCAGCCGGTAAAAACATAATTGCTTGTTCAGCGGTGATACCCTTTATAATATATTTATCACTAATAGCATCGATATGTTTTTTTACATCACTTTTAAACAGTTTACTATATTTTTCTCTTTCTAAAGTTGGTACATTTTTATCAACCATCAAACGATAGTTTTCTAAAGGAAACTTAGAATCAATTGCAATTGTCCCTAATGGTTCTGGTGCAAATAGAATAGAATCAACAATATCACCACTAGGCAATTTATACTGTAAACGATAAAGCTTATCATTATGCTCTCCAAAGACACTAGATAAAATATGAGCAAGATTAACTTCACCAAAAATACCTCTTGTTTTTTTATCAGTTAAAACGCCTTGCAGTGAAACAATATCGTTCGATAAACTATCAATTTTCTTTTGAGCTTCATCTATTTTAGATAACCTTTCCAACACATTCATGAATGTTTTATTAGTTTTATCAAAGTTTTGGTCAAGTCTTTCATTCACCTTTTCATTTATAATCATTAATCGTTGTTCTATTTTATCATTTAATTTACTAAAATCATCATTAATATCTTTAGCAAACGAAGTTCTGAATTCGCCCAATTCTTTAGTAATACTAACTTCCATTTTTCCTAATCGTTCAGTGATATTACTTTCATTAATATTTTTAAACAACGATATGACTATCAAAATTAAAATAACAACTAATAGTCCAATAATTATATAATCCATCATTACACCTCTACTTTTACAATTTTTTCAAACATTTTTGAACCCACATATGCTAAGAATACTATACCTACTACTTCAATTAATTTACTTGGATCAGTAATACTATCAATAAAGCTACTACCGACATATCCCCAAAAATATATAATTGATATTTTACTAATCAATAATGCACACAGATACTTTTTATATGGCATATTTGATAATCCTGCTGCTATATTTACAGCAAAAGCAGGTGTAAATGGAATAGCAAGTAAAACTACCAAAGCATTAAAATCCATATTACCCATTTTATTCATAAATTTCTCAACATTTCGTTGTGTTTTTTTACTCTTTTTAAACAAGAAATAAAACTTATGTTTTAATAATGTCCTAAATAAAATAAATGACAACATTGATCCAGTAATAGTCGCGAACCATGATATAATGCTACCCATCCAAAAGCCATAACTAAGACAATTAATAGCAATAAAGACAGCTAATGGCATTACCGGGAAAATTGATTCCAATAATACTAATAAGAATCCACCAACCATACCTAAATCTTGCAAAAAATACACAAGTTTATCAATTAATGAAGTTAATAAATCCATTTTCAATCACCACGTTAATCTATTATATAACATATTATACCACATAAAAAATACAAAAAGATAATTAAACATCTTTTTGTATTAAATTTTACTAAACAGCTTTTGCGGTTGACTCAGTAGCAGTGCCTTTTAAAACAGCTTTGAATTCAGTCCAACCTTTTATAATTGCTGGTTTAATATTTCTTAACTTAGATAATTTCTCACCTAGTTTTGAATTATCAAATTTTTGTTTTGCATCAATGATTACTTCTGCTCCACCAGAAAGAGTTCCTTCTTTAGCTTGCAAAGCTAACCATCGTGGTGTTTTAAATAATTTTTCAGCTTTTAACTTTGTTCTACTAAAAAATGCGTTAACACCTTTTTTATCTTTAAAGGTCTCTAGTTGTTTATTAATTAAATCCTTTTCCATCTCAATCATTTTAGAAGCTTGTTTGCTTTTTTCAAGAACATTTTGCAATTTATTTTCATTGTTGATGCTATTAATAGTTGATTGTACTTCAGAACTCATCTTCTTTATATCATTTTTTACTGATTTCATAACAAATTCTCTTTGACGAGTTGCTATTTTCCCTGATTTTTCATTTAGTTTATTCACTCTGCGGGTCATTTTTTTGATACTTGCCAATCTTCTCGCTTCTGTTGATTTTGATTCTTGTTTTCCCATATCTTTAAGCTTTTGTATATAATCAAGTGTAAGACAAATAGAATCGTGATATCCTTCAATTCGTCCTTGTTGATGATCAATTATTTTAGAATTAAATCCATCACCGAATACTCGAGATTCACCAGTATATAATAATTGCTCGCTTGATTCCATGCTTTCGATTTTAGTTTCTAATGCTACACGAGCCGCTTCGACTATCGCCCTACTATTCATTAAATTTGCAACTCTTTCAGTATTATCAGGAGCCTCCTTTAATACATCATCACAGTTTTTTATTGAACCATCATAATATTTCAACAAAGACTTATAGCACTCAATTATTGTATTATTCAAGTTTAATGTTTCTTCCATTTTTATTCCCCCATTGAAACAGCATTAGCTATTTCTTGTATTTTCTTGTTTACAAATTCTATTTCTTCATCAGATTCAATAGTATCTAAACTAAAAGATGTCTCATCTTCAGTTAAAATAGAAGCGTAATACTCCTCTTGTTTGGTATTAGGAAAAGTATAAATAATAAATTCTTTATTAAAATTTGGAGCTTCAATAATATCAATTACATCAATTTCAACTGAATTACCATTCTCCATTTTAACAGATAACTTTGTGTTTAGTTCTTCCATCATTATCACCCCTTTATTCTAAACTAATTTTAGTTTATCATATGCAATATGTAATGTCAAACTTGGAACAAACCTATTCCCATCCAAACAATGCAGTAATTATACCACATTTTTAAAAAAAAGTAAATACTTTTTTAAAATATCTACATATTATATAGTTTATATCCGCCTACTATATTAATAACATTATAGCCATCTTTAGATAATTTATTACACACTTTAGGACTCTTAGTTCCTTGCTCACAATATATATAATAAGTATCACTTTTGTTTAAATAAGTACTAGTATTTAATAATAAAAAATTGATTGGAATATTTTTAGCGGTTGGTATATAGCCCAACCTATATAGATAATTTTCTCTTATATCAATAATATTAACACGACCAATCATTCTTTTCAAATCCTTAGGATCTATATTTTGTACCATATAATCCCTCCTATACTATTATATGCTTATCAAAATATAAACTGATTTTAAACAACTAAAAAACGCCTTATGGCGTTAATTATTCATCAAAGAAATCATCGAAGAATTGGTCATCAGTAATGCTAAATCCTTCTACTTTACTTTCCTTTTCTATTTCAGAGTCCTCATCGACATCACCAATAATTTTTACATCTGTTACCTCATGTGCTGTTAAAGGTTCTTCTTTCAAAGCTGCAATTACTCGAGTTTCTGTTTCTTTCTCTATTGTATCATCTGCTACTTGTTGAGTCGAATTGTTTTCAATAGTTTCTGCTTGAGCTACAATTGGAACTGGTTTGTCATCACTAGTTTTAGTTTCTTTTTCTCTACGTTCATCTTCTTCTAATTCGGCAATTTTAGCATCTATTTTTTTCACTAAATCATCAACATTAAATGGTTTCTTTTCACTATTTGCCGGCTTATCATCAGGCATATCAAATGGCATTCTAGGTAAAGGATTAAATCCACCCGAATTATTATCCATCATCCCCATAATTTTATCCTTTTTCTTTTCTTTGACAAATTCTCTAATATCAAAAACCGATATTGGTTGTTTTTGCCTTTGAACAAAATCAGTTTTAGGATAATCTTCATCGCCCCATTTAATTTTAAAACTTGGAGTTAAATAAGTCTTAAATGGATTCATTCTTAATCTTAAAATAATACATTCAAACTGCTTTAATTTTTGTAAATCACTTACTGTTACTAATGGCGTTGAAGCGGTTTTATCATCCTTTTTAGACTTAACTTCACCACATAATTTACTAATTTCTTCTAACGCACTTAATTCAGTCGTAATTAAATAAATTAAATTATTACAGTTACTCCTAATTGTTTGGGCATCTTCATTGCCATATATTTGATTTAATTGCGCAAAGTTTTGAATTATAAAAGTTAATCTAATATGTCTAGAACGAGCAGCTGTAACCATCGTTGTAATATCTTTTAGTGGAGGCATATTAGCAAACTCATCAAGAATAAAATTTGTTCTAACAGGTAATTGTCCCTTTGGAGATTCTTGAGCTACATCAATTAGTGACTCATAACACTGTTTAACAAAAATTGTTGCCAAAGCATGATAAGTCTTTTTTTCATCTTGAATAACCATAAATACAGCTGTTTTTTGTTTACCAATTGAATTTATATCAAAATCACTTTTTGATAACATCTCTGATAAATTCTCACGAGATGCAAATAATCTAATTTTCTGTTTAAAGGTTGAAATTATTCCACCCTTGGTTTCATTAGGTGCAAAAACAGTACCGGAAGCCGCAGTATAAGCTCCACCCGCAGGATCCTTCATATTAAAGTATTCCTTAATATATGTTGAATTACCACCAAAACGCTCATCACCAACTGATGTCATAACACTAATACTATTAATATTTATTTGTTCTTCTTTACCATCTTCGAATAAACCTAAGGCTAATCCCACAAAATAGTCAGCTGAAGTTTTTTCCCAGAATGGATCACTACTATTACCTTCATACAAAATATTTAAGGCAACGTCATCCAACAATTCCATTGCTTTATCAGTATTACCATTTTTATACAATTTATATGGTAATGCTAATGGATTCCACATATTACCTCGTTGTGGTTCACGAAAATTTAAAACAATTATTTTATAACCGTTTTTCTGTAATAAACCTATATTTTCACGATATATTTCAGCCTTTGGATCGGTAATAATCATTGATTCACCTTTTTTAGCTAAAGCTTTTACCATTGGGTTAACTATACACCATGTTTTACCAGAACCAGTAGTACCGATAACAATATTATGAGCTTCACCATTATCCACCCACATATTTTTACCATCATTAATTAATGGAATTCCCGCTGCATCATATTTATCGCCTTTAATATCTACCACATCAAGTTTACTCTTCATTTCTTTTTCCTTTGACCAACGAGAATATCCCTTATCATCTTTGTTAAAAGATATCCCAAAACCCTTTTCAGTCTCAAAGAAATATGATTTTACACTAGTAAATACAATTACAAGTGCAAAAATATAAAATAAAATTGTTGTCCATATCATATCCGGAGCAAAGGCTCTAAATGGATTAAATCCATAAAAAGATCCCGTCGCTGATAAACTTTTAATATTTAGTATCCCAATTGCAACCAAATACAAAAGAAACACTGCAAAAATAGCAAATATTAAAAAATCTTGAGTTTCACCTTTAAGTTTAAGTTTCATATATAACCTCCTGTTTTATAGTCCTCCACCAGAACCAAATGACTCTAGTTCATCATCAGTAACAACTACATCAATTTGCATACGCCTATTTCCACAAACAAACAATCCTTGTCCTTGTGAATAACGTTTAATTGCATCTTTTTCATTATCATTTAAGTCTATTAATAATGATAAATCTTCAACAGCTTGTTTTCTAAGTCCCATTACTAAATAATATGAAGAATTATCAAAGATAGCTTTTCCTTGAGTTATAACTTCTTGTGGTGTGAAATCGCTTGGTTGCTGAGTAATAATAATACTACCAGTATTATATTTACGCGCTCTTCTTTGTACTTGTGCTAAGAAATCAGCACCTAAAACATTTCCACCAGATAATAACACGTGAGCTTCATCTACCATTAATGTTGTATTAATACTAGCATCTAAGCATAAACTCCACGCATATTTTAAAATATTAAAGAATAATGCATTTCTAACATTAACATCAGCATTCATTAGTTCTTTTATATTAAATACAATAAAATCACTTTGTGGATGAATTGTTGTATACCCATCAAAATAGAATTTTAATTCTTTCGTAAATGGACGAATCTTTAATTCAAGACGTTCCATTATATCACGTTCTTGGGTTAATTCTGTCATTGAAACTAACTTACCTTTTATTGTAGCATAAACATCCGTAAAAGTGGGATATTTATCAGATGTAAACTTCGAAAAATCGGTATTAAAATCTATTCCAAAACGTTGATATGTTTCCTGAGCCATTTCACTGAACATATTTAAAACATCCTCAGTAATTGATGGATCATAATACTTCATAAATGCTTTCAAAAATTGTAAAGTTTTAGTTAAAACAGTATATCCTAACCCTTGAGCAATCTCTTCTTCGTCGGCATCAAGCAAGATTTCGAATGGATTTATCATACCAAATTCTCCACCTTTACCTAAATCGAT
>CAZNQV010000019.1:0-4694 GCA_964575655.1 uncultured Muribaculaceae bacterium
AAAGAAGGTAAAAAGAGGATGAAGCAAATAGGTAGTATCGAAATACCACAAGAGGCCTTTTTATCGGTTTTAAGTATGGATGAGAAAGATGAATAAAGTTAGTTCTGTATATATTCATATTCCATTTTGTAATAAAATTTGTACCTATTGTGATTTTTGTAAAATGTATTATCGAGATGATTGGATTAATGAATATCTTGGAGCATTAGAAAAAGAAATCAAGCAAAACTATAGCAATGAATTGATAAAAACCATCTATATTGGCGGGGACACCTTCCTGTTTAAATAAAAAACAACTAAGTAGATTGTTTGAAATTATAAAAATATTTAATTTAGATTTAGATTATGAATTAACAATTGAATGTAATGTAGAAGATATAAACAATGAAAAATTAGATATCTTTAAAACAAATGGTGTTAATCGGATTAGCATCGGAGTTCAATCATTCAATGAAAAAATATTATTATTTTTAAATCGCAATTGTAAAAAAGAAGAAATCATCGCAAAAATTACTTTAACTAAACAGTACTTCGATAATATTAATATTGATTTAATATATGGAATTAATTTTCAAACTATTAAAGATTTAAAAACTGATTTAGACAACTTTTTAAAACTAAATATTCCACATATATCAATATATGGATTAATTAAAGAGTCGAATACATTATTAGATATTATGAAATATCAAGAATTAGATGATGATAAGTTTTATGATATGTATAAGTTGATTGATAAAAAATTAAAAGATAATGGTTATGTGCATTATGAAGTCAGTAATTACGCTAAAAATGGATATTTTTCTAAACATAATTTAGTGTATTGGAATAATCAGAATTATTATGGTTTTGGTTTGGGAGCAAGTGGTTACATAAAAAATACTAGATATGATAACACAAAAAATTTAAATAAATATTTGCAAGGCAACTATTTGTTAGCAAGACACGAATTATCGAAAATGGAAACTATGGAAAATGAAATGATACTTGGATTAAGAAAAATAGAAGGGGTATCAGCATTAAGTTTCTTTGAAAAATACAATGAAAAATTAGAAGATGTGTTTGATGTTAGTAAATTAGGTAAAAAAGATGAATTTTATTTTATCAAAGAAGAAAATATATTTATTGAAAACACTATTTTAATAGATTTCATTAAAGATACCAATATGGTATAATAATATTAGGATGTGATACTATGAATAAAAAAGGTTTTACGCTAATTGAATTGGTGGCAGTAATCGCAATAATTGGTATTGTTAGTATAATTGCAATTGTTGGTATTAATCGATATTTAGATAGAAGTTATGAAAAACAATTAAAAATAATTAGAAATACGATTGAAGATGCAACTGATAACTATCGAATATATAATACTTTAGTAGAAAATACTGAACTTAGTTTAGTTGATTTAAAACCTGATTACATTGATAATAAGATTAATTATCGTCGAAATATAATTTGTAATATAGATTCTAATGCTGGGAGAATTAAATATATTACAAAAGAAGAACAATTTACCGATTTAGAAACTTATGAAAAGGAATATTATTGCATTTATTTTTCATGTAATGGTAATGTGTTAATTGATGATTATACAGACAGGGATTATTGTGCAAATAATTAAAAAGTGTATCTAACACTTTTTTTATTTGTTATAATATTTAGTAGTAGGTGAAGTTATGAGTATTATTAAAATAATGGATATAAATCTATCAAATAAAATAGCAGCAGGAGAAGTAGTTGAAAAACTAATGAATGTGGTTAAAGAATTAGTAGAAAATTCAATAGATGCAAAAGCGGATGAAATTAGAATTGATTTAATTGAATCGGGAATAACAGAGATAAAAGTAACAGATAATGGTTGTGGCATGGATAAAGATGATGTTATAAACTGTTTAAAAAGACATGCAACTAGTAAGATTTATGATGACGATGATTTATTCAATATTAATACCTTAGGCTTTAGAGGTGAAGCATTACCTTCAATTGCATCTGTTAGTAAGATGGAAATTATTTCTTCAACTGGTGATGTTGGTACGAAATTAGTAATTGATGGTGGAATTGAAAAAGAAATAACTAATGCTGAAGCTCGAAAAGGAACTATTATTAAAGTTAATAATATTTTTTATAATACTCCGGCTAGATTAAAATATTTGAAAAGTTTATATACTGAACTTGCAAACATAGTAGATTATGTTAATAAAATGGCACTATCTTTTCCGAATATTAAATTTGTATTAACTAACGATGAAAAAGTACTATTAAATACCGATGGTAGTGGTAATTTACTAAAAGTTATTAATAGTATTTATGGAATTAGTGTATCTTCAAAAATGTTACAAATTAATGCAGAAAATGATGATTATAGTGTTTCGGGTTATATTTCATATCCGGAAGTTAATCGATCAAATCGTAATTCAATAACTATATTGGTTAATAATAGGGTTATTAAGAATAATGAAATTAATAAAACTATTTTAGAAGGATATCATACATATTTATTTAAGGATAGATTCCCAGTAGTAGTATTAAATATTATCACTGATCCATCATTAATAGATATTAACATTCATCCTACAAAAATGGACATTAAGTTTTCTAAATTTGATGGATTGAAAGAATTAATTTTAGATGCCGTTGCCAAAACTTTAGAAAAACCAGTGTTAATACCTAAGTTTGAAAAAGAAGATTCTGAAATAAAAATTATTAATAAAGAAGTTGACTTTGTAACAGAAGAAACTATTCAACAACCTGTATATGAAGAAATAAAATTAGATTTTGAAATTAAAGAAGAAAGTATTCCTTTTGATGAGAGCCCAAAAGAAAAATTTATTATGATTGAACCTTTAGCATTAGTTCATGGAACTTATATTATTGGTGAAAATGAAATAGGGATGTTTGTAATTGATCAACACGCCGCTAATGAGCGCATTAATTATGAATACTATTTAAAAGAAATGGCCAAGGATAATGGGGCAGTAACTGACTTATTAATTCCAATTAAAATAGAATTAACAACTAATGAATATATAAAATTAAAAGAGAACTTTAATGTTTTAAATGAATTAAATATTGAATATGAAGATTTTGGTAGTAATACCATTATTATTCGTAGTCATCCTTGTTATTTAAAAAAAGATTATGTTGAAGAGTCTTTAAGAAAAATTATTGATTTAATAATTAATATTGGTACTTTTAACAAAGGAAAATTTATTGAAAGTGCAGCGATTACTTTAGCGTGTAAAATGAGTATAAAAGCTAATCAACATATTACCATTGAAGAGATGCGAGAATTGATTTTAAGATTAAGAGATACCTCTAATCCCTTTACTTGCCCTCATGGAAGACCAACAATTATATCTTTTACAAAATATGAATTAGAAAAGTTATTTAAAAGGGCGGTGTAGTATGACTAATATCTATGTAATAACCGGTCCAACTGGTGTTGGGAAAACTAAATTAAGTTTAATGTTAGCAAAGGAATTGAAAGCAGAAATTATCAATGCTGATAGTATGCAAATATATGAAGAAATGAATATAGGAACTGCTAAAATAACTAAAAAAGAAATGGGTAAAATTCCCCATCATTTGTTTTCTATAAAGAGTGTTAAAGATAATTACTCAGTATATCAATATCAAAAAGACTGTCGTCAGGAAATGGAAAAAATAGCAAAGAAAAAAAAGAATATTATCATTGTTGGTGGTACTGGACTATATATAAAGGCTGCATTATATAATTATGAGTTTTATGATGAGATTAAGAAAAACTATGATGATTTAACTGATAAAGAAATAGTTAATTTAATAAAAAAATACGGTGAATTACCTAATATTGATTTGAATAATCGTAGACGACTAACAAGATATTTAGAAAAACTAGAAAATGATACAATTGGTAGTTCCAAGAAAAATGAAAAATTATATGATTTTAAAATGATCGTTTTATCAGCATCTAGAGATGATTTGTATAAAATAATTGATACTAGAGTAGATAGGATGATTAGTGATGGTTTATTAGAAGAAGTAGAACAATTATATAATAAAAATATAAATACTATTCCTTTGAATACTGCCATTGGTTATAAAGAATTATATAAATACTTTAATAAAGAAATTAGTTTGGAAGATGCAATTGATTTGATAAAAAGGAATTCTAGAAGATATGCTAAAAGACAATATACTTTTTTTAAACATCAATTTGAAGATATTAAATGGGTAGATGTTAATTTTTATAATTTTAATGATACTTATCTTGAAGCATTAGAATATTTCAAATAAAAAAATTATTGAATATTATTTTCAATAATTTTTTTGTTTTGTAATAATCTTTCATCATTTGGTTTCATTGCAATAGCTTGATTGATATAATCCAAAGCTTTATCATATTTACTTTGATAAAAATAACTAAGAGATAATAAATCATA
This sequence comes from uncultured Muribaculaceae bacterium, assembly GCA_964575655.1. GTDB lineage: Bacteria > Bacillota_I > Bacilli_A > RF39 > UBA660 > DAOPMC01. The sequence goes on from CAZNQV010000019.1 coordinate 4,425, forward strand.
TATAGTATTGTCCCAACTGAAAACTTCATTGATATATATTTTTTCTTTAGTAGTTATTTGTAAGGCTTGTAGGCAATATTTTTCAATATTAATCCAATCTTGTAATTGATAGTAAAGTAATGCTAATTCAACATAAGGGTCTCTTAAATGGGGAGTTTCTATTATCGCTTTTTGATACCACATTTTTGATTCTTCTATTCGATTAATACTTTTGTAACATCGAGCGATAAATCGCATTGATGCACTTCGTTCCTCTTTCCAAGTAGCGGA
>CAZNQV010000019.1:4704-17674 GCA_964575655.1 uncultured Muribaculaceae bacterium
ATGTTTAATTAATGTATCAATTGATTCTTGATACTTTCCATAATACATATATTCTCTTCCTAGATAGTGCATATTACGATCATTATCAGGGTTTTCTTTAACTGATAATTCTAAAAGAGGTAAATATGATGATCTGCTTTTATTGTGATCAGGATAGTGATTAATTACCAATTCTGGAATAGTTATAGTTTTTTCAGGAATGCTATTTTTTAATATTTCATGAACCGGATGAATCCATCTATAACCATTTCGACTATGAATTTTTTCACTAAAGAAAGTGACTAGAGGAGTATTATTTTTGTCTAAACTCCAATTATAAGTATAATGGCATCTAGTTGTATCTTTTTTCCAGTGTTCTTCTAATTTTTTACGCCAATTTGGCTCAAATACTTCATCTAAGTCAGTACAGATGCAAATGTCGGTATCTTTACTTACCATATCTAAAGAAAGATTTCTAGCGACATCGAAGCGCCATGGTGTGATTGTTTTCTTTTTTACTTTGACACCTAATTGTTTTAACTTTTTAATTGTATTATCAGTTGAACCTGTATCTAATACGTAAATTTCATCTGCTTCTTTCATTGAATTATACCAACGCTCAACAAATTTTTCTTCATTTTTACAGATGGCATAAACCGCTATTTTCATTTGAAAGTCCTTTCTTGATTAACTTATTTTAATAATTGATAAACTCGCATCATGATAACCATTAGTAACGGTTGATATATTACTTACAGTTATAGTTGTTGGTTCTTCAATTGTAATACTGTGTTGTAAAACCATTTGGGTTTCAGTTGTTGTTCCTGCTACGTATTGTGAAGCATTTGGAACAACGGTATCATTAACTTCAAGTGTTGCACCAACGCTTCCTGATGTTCCTGTATTGTATATTAAAGCAGCAAATAATATGTAATAAGTTCCTGGTTCTTGTAAAGTTACAGTTGAAGGGGCAGTAAAATCAATAGCTGCTCCTGTCGAATTAATGACAGTTCCAAAATTAATTAATCCATTTGGTGCAACTGTTTGACGCCCATCATTATCAATTAATGAACTTAGTAAAGATTCTGATGGCCCAGTAGGTCCAGTAGGCCCAGTAGGTCCGGTAACTCCTTGAATTCCTTGTGGTCCGGTTGCTCCGGTTGGACCTGTTGCTCCCGTTGCTCCTGTTGGCCCGGTTGGTCCGGTTGCCCCAGCTATTCCTTGAATTCCTTGTGGTCCGGTTGCTCCCGTTGGACCTGTTGCCCCCGTTGCTCCAGCAGGTATTGAAAATTCAAGTAAAGCATTTTCTAAAGTTCCAACATTGGTTACAGTTGCTTGGGTTCCTGGTTCGGTTGTGGTAGTAAGACCAACATCTATAGTTGCGGGTCCTTGTGGTCCAGTAGGTCCAGTTACCCCAATCACCCCAATACAACATGTTCTATTTTTACAATTATTATTTGTATTTTCAAACATTTAAATTCTCCTTTCTTCTTTATATTTTATGTTGAAGAATAATACTCAAATAATCAAGAATAACTACTTAATGATATTATTTTATGAAAGTAATTAAAACGTATAGCATTACTTAACTATACGTTTTTCTATTTTATCAATAAGTATATATAAAATATAAGATAATATACCTAGTATGAAGATGGCTGTAATAACTAAATTTAAGTTAAAAACTTGTGAACCATAATTTATCAAATATCCTAATCCCTTTTTAGATACCAATAATTCGCCCATAATAACGCCGGTAAGTGATAGACTTATATTAATTTTAAAAGTATTTATTAAACTAGGAATGTTACCTCTAAAGATTAAATTAGTGAATATTTGTAATTTGGAAGCTCCTAATGATTTTAATAAAATAATTTTATTTTCATCAGTTGAAGTAAAAGCATTGTGCATATTAATAATAGTAGTGAAAGTTGATATTAATAATGCCATAATAATTATTGATTTAGGATTGGCACCAATTAAGATGATAATTAAAGGTCCCAATGATACTTTTGGTAGTGAGTTTAAGACTGTTAAATATGGATCTAGTATTTTGAATAGTTTTTTACTTAACCATAATAAACTGGCAATAATAATACCAATAATAGTTGCTAAAGAAAAACTGATTAAAGTTTCATAGAAAGTTGTCCAAATATGAATTAATAAATCATTTTGTTTGAAAAGATTAATTATAGTTTTAAATACTCTTGATGGTGATGATGCTAAAAAAGAATTAATTATTCCATAATATGATAATAATTCCCAACAGATTAATAAGAATAATAAAATAAATATTTTAAAAAAAGATATGAGTATTTTCTCTCTTTTTAACTTTTTTAGATAATTTTTATGTTCTTCACTATACATGATGATCTAACTCTTTCCAAATATTATCATAATACTTAATAAAATATTCATCTTTTCTATTTTCCATTGGGGTTTTCTTTTCTTTTAAATTAATATCATAAATTGTTTTGATCGTTGATGGTCTTTTAGTTAAAATGATTATGCGATCTGACATTGAAATAGCCTCAGCTATATCATGTGTAACCATAATAACAGTTTTGTTTTCTCTTTTAATAATATTATATAAATCATCAGATAGAGTTAATCTAGTCTGATAATCTAAAGCTGAAAATGGTTCATCTAAGAATAAAATATCAGGATCAATTGCTAGTGTTCTTATTAATGCAACCCGTTGACGCATTCCACCAGATAAACTACTAGGTAATTTATCTTTAAAATCTTTTAAACCATACGTATCTAATAATGTTATTACTTTTTGTTTATTTTCTTTAGTTAATTGATGCTTTATTTTTAATCCTAATAAGCAATTATCTAAGACAGTTAACCATTCAAATAAAGAGTCTTTTTGAAGCATATAAGCGAATTTTAAGTCTTTGTTTTTGAAAATAATTTCACCATCAGATTTATTAATTACATTGACTAAAATTGATAAAATTGTTGATTTACCACAACCCGAAGGTCCGACAATTGAAATAAACTCGTTTTCAAATACTGAAAAATCTATATTTTGTAAAGCTATTATTTCATCATTTTTTTCGTGATATATTTTTTGTAATTCTTTGACCTCTAATAGTTTATCTAACATAAATCAAATCGTTATAATTAACTTTTTCAGTTAATTCATTAGCACTGATCATAATGTTTTGTAAGTGGTCAAATGATTCTTCAGTAAAGGTTGTTGTTTTTGGCCAAGTATCATTTGATTTATAACGATTTACTACGCTTATTAAGTCATTAAGTGATGTATCTGGGAAGAATTCTAAAATTGTTTCTGCAATTTCTTCATTAGAAGCGGTGTGAACATAGTTTAATCCCTTTTCAATTGCTCTAGTGAATGATTCAATTATTTCTTTATTTTCATTGATATAACTAATTCTAGCATTGTAAGCAGTATAAGGAACTATTCCACCAAGTTCTCCTAATGATGCCACAACATAGCCAAATCCTTGACGTTCAACCATAGTCGCTTGTGGTTCAAATAATGCAACATAATCACCTTGACCACTGATAAATGCTCCAGCCATTGCAGCGAAAGCAACCGATGTATCAATATTTAAATCTTTTTTTGGATCAATATTATTTTCTTTTAAGCTCCATTCTAAAGTCATTTCAGGCATACCACCTTTACGGCCACCAATTACATCTTTACCAATTAAATCAGTTAGTTTAAAATTATCATTTTTAGTTCTTGATACAATAAAAGAACCATCTTTTTGGGTTAGTTGAGCAAATGTTTTTAGATAGTCTTTTTCTCCACCGTTATAGACATAGATAGTTGCTTCACTACCGGAGAATCCTATTTGAACATCACCTGATAAGACAGCAGCGGTTACATTGTCAGCACCAGGTGTTAAAATTAATTCAATATCAAGTCCTTCTTCTTCAAAATAACCATTAGCAATTGCAGCGTATTGAGGAGCGTAGAAAACACTATGGGCTACTTCTGCTACTTTTATTTTAGTTAAATTATTAGTTTGTTTTTCATAATTATTAATAAAATAGAATCCTGTAAAGGCTAGAACTGCAATGATTAAAATAATAAAAAATTGTTTTTTCATGATAACCTCCTTTTTAAGTTACAATTTATTATATTCATTAAAAAAATATAGTGTGAATGTTCCAATAAAAAAAGAGATATTTCTATCTCGCGGATGTTTTTATTAATTTAGCGTGTAAAACTACTTTAACAGTATGAGTATAGCATGTCGATAAAGTTAGTATTTTATCATTTTCATCAACGGTCGCTTTGAAATCAAATACACTTCGTTTTTGTAAGGTATCTACGAATTTTAAAAATTCATTATCATTACTAAATTTAGTAGTTATATAATAACTTTCCGTTGGTATTTTATAAATAGAAAATACTTGCCACATTGTATTCTTATTAGGTGTTGATAACTGAACAATGTAATTGTCAGTATCTTTATACCAAGAACTTTTAATAATTCCTTTTAAAGATCCAAACATAGTTTTATCTTGACGACCATGAGCATAAATAATTGTATTTTTATCAAAATCATTTAAATTATTACGATAATCGGCAAATACCCAACCGGCAGCATTATATTGTTTATCAAAAGAATGGTTTAAATAATACTTATTATTTTTAGTTTGAACGACAGGGTAGTTGATATTAGTTCCATTAACATTAATCCAGGCGACAGTATCTTTATTCTTTTGTAATAAATCACCAAAACTAACATCCATAAGTGGTATTTTAATATAATTCCAATAATCATTATCTTTACTTGATTTTTTTGGTGGATTAACTTCTTCACCGGTGGTATCTTCAACAATAGGTGTTTCTTTAAATTCCGTTATTTGTTTTTGTGTTTCTTTATTATCTATTTTCCATTTGATAATCTTATAACCAGAATAAACTATAACAATTGAAAAACAAACAATTGCAATTATACATAAAACAAATCTAATTTTTTTACTTTTGTTTTTCAATTTTATCACCAATTCTATCATATAATAAATTTTTGTTTTTTTCCACTAATTTATATTTTCTTTTGCTTTCCCTAAGAAGATAAATTTAGTATAATTAGATAAGGTGAAGTATATATGCTAAATGAAAAGCAAGAGATTGCAGTTAAACACAAAGATGGACCATTATTAGTTTTTGCCGGTGCCGGCAGTGGTAAAACAAGGGTTTTAACAACTAGAATTGCCTATTTAATTAATGAATACAATGTATCACCTTATAATATATTAGCGATAACTTTTACAAATAAAGCAGCAGGTGAGATGAAAAGTAGATTAAAAGAATTAATTGGGGATGTTTCTTTAAATGTTTTTACATCAACATTTCATTCATTTGGTTTAAAAATCTTAAGAGAAAATTATAATCTTTTAGGTTATTTAAAAAACTTCAATATTATGGATAGTGAAGATTCTTTAACGATTATAAAACGTTGTTTAAAAGAATTAAATTTAGATCCTAAAATATATAGTCCATATGGTATTAGAAGTAAGATAAGTAGTAATAAAAATGAATTAGTAATGCCTAATGAATATAAAAAATTTATTCAATCTGATTATGATGAAGTAGTAGCGAATGTTTATGAAAAATATCAAAATACTTTGTATCGTAATAATTCAGTTGATTTTGATGATTTATTAATATTACCAATTAAACTATTTAATGAACATACTGATGTATTAGAAAAATACCAGGAGAGATTTAAATATATTTTGATTGATGAATATCAAGATACTAATGAAGCTCAATATATTTTAACAAAATTAATATCTAGTAAATATAAGAATATATGTGTAGTTGGGGATAATGATCAAGCGATATATGGATTTAGAAATGCTAATTATAAAAATATATTAAATTTTGAAAAAGATTTCCCTGATTGCAAAGTTGTATTATTAGAAGAAAACTATCGTTCAACTAAAAATATATTAAATGCAGCGAATAGTATTATTAAAAATAATAGTCAAAGAAAAGATAAGAATTTATGGTCTAGTAAAGAAGATGGAGATAAATTAACTTATTATCGTTCTTATAATGAAACTGATGAAGCTCAGTATATTATTAGAGAAATAAAGAAACTATTAGTGAAAGGTGTTAATTATCAAGATATAGTAATATTGTATCGAACTAATGCACAATCACAAGCAATTGAAAAGACTTTTTTAATGGATAACGTTCCTTATAAAGTAGTTGGTTCAATGCAATTTTACGGTCGTAAAGAAATAAAAGACTTAATGACATATTTAAAACTTATTTATAATTCTAATGATGATATTAGTTTACAAAGAGTTATTAATACTCCTAAAAGGGGAATAGGTTTAAAAACAATTGAAAATTTAATAAGTCGCCGTGATGAATTGAATATCAGTATGTATGATGCAATTGTTGATGGTAAAGAATTAGAGTTTAAAAAAATAATAGAAGAAATGAAACAAGCTAGCAATAATGTTACATTAACTGAATTAGTTGATATTGTTTTAAATAAATCAGGGATGAAGAAAGAATTAGAATCTGAAAGAACTTTAGAGGCTGATATTAGATTAGAAAACTTAGAAGAATTTAAATCAATAACTAAAGAATTTGAAAATAGAGTAGGAGAAATATCCTTAGAAGAATTCTTATTAGAAACGGCATTATTAAGTGATGCTAATGAATATAAAAATGATCCAAACAGAGTTAATTTAATGACTGTTCATGCAGTTAAAGGATTAGAATTTGATTATGTATTTATAGTAGGTTTAGAAGAGGGATTATTTCCACATATTAATTCAATGATGGATAAAAATGAATTAGAAGAAGAACGAAGACTTTGTTATGTGGCAATTACAAGAGCTAGAAAAAAAGTTTATCTAACTAATGCTAAAATGAGAATGTTGTATGGTCGAGATCAAGTTAATATACCAAGTAGATTTATCGCAGAAATAGATGATAATTTACTTGAGAACGATAATAAAGATCAAGAAGTTAAGAAAAAATTAGAGAAAAATGTTTATGATGATGATGTTAATTTCAACTTAGGTGATAAAGTTATGCATGATAAATATGGTAAAGGTATTGTGGTTGAAGTGACTGATACATTAGTTAGTATTGCTTTTTCTAAAGAATACGGCATAAAGAAATTACTTAAAAATCATAAAAGTATAAAGAAAATATGATATAATATAATTAATAATTGGGTGATAAAATGAATGCAAAAAATAGAATTATTGAGTTAGTTAAGCTATTAAATCAATATAATTATGAATATTATACTTTGGATAATGCAACTGTATCAGATTATGAATATGATCGTTTGATGCAAGAATTAATAAAACTAGAAAATAATTATCCAGAATATGTTTTAAATGAATCTCCAACCAAAAGAGTTGGTGGTATTATTTTAGATTCTTTTGAAAAAGTTAATCATAAGATACCAATGTTATCATTAAGTAATGTATTTAATGAAGAGGAAATTATTAAATTTGATGAACGAATTCGTAAAGAAAATATTAATCCTAGCTATGTTTGTGAATTAAAAATAGATGGACTTAGTATTAGTTTAACATATGAAAAAGGATATCTTGTTTGTGGGGCTACTCGTGGCGATGGAATTGTTGGTGAAGATATAACTAATAATGTAAAAACAATCAATGCTATTCCTTTAAAACTTAATCAAGAGATTGATATTGAAGTTCGTGGTGAAATATTTATTGGTAAGAAAGAGTTAGAGAGAATTAATAAAGAAAGGGAACTAAATGGTTTGCCTTTATTTCAAAATTGTCGTAATCTAGCGGCAGGATCAGTTAGACAGCTTGATTCTAGTGTAGCGGCATCGAGAAAATTAGATAACTTTATATATCATTTACCAAATCCAGAGGATTTTGGATTAGAAAAGCATGAAGAAACTTTACAATTTATGAAATCTTTGGGACTTAAAGTTAATGAAAAAAGAAGGTATTGTCAATCAATTGGTGAAGTGGTTGAATTTATTAATGAAGTAAGTGCTTTAAGAGCTGATTTACCTTACGATATTGATGGAGTTGTTATTAAGTTGGACAGTCTTTCTGATCAAAGAGTTTTAGGTAGAACAATTAAATATCCTAAGTGGGCAACGGCTTATAAGTTTCCTGCTGAAGAAGTGACTACTAGATTAAAAGATATTATTTTTACAGTAGGTCGAACTGGTAAAATTACTCCTAATGCGGTATTAGAACCAGTTAAAGTGGCTGGCTCTACAATATCTCGTGCTACTTTACATAACGAAGACTTTGTCAAAGAAAAAGATATCAGAATTGGTGATATCGTGGTTATTCGTAAAGCTGGTGATGTAATTCCGGAAGTAGTTGAAGTGAAGTTTGATCGTAGAAAAGAAGAACTATCACCATTTAAAATGATTGATAAATGTCCTATTTGTGGAAAAGAATTAATTAGGGATGAAGGAGAAGCTAATCATTATTGTCATAATGATTTATGTGATGCTAAAAAGATTGAATCGCTAATTCATTTTGTTAGTCGTAAAGCAATGAATATTGAAGGACTTGGTGAAAAAATAGTTGAAGATCTATTTAATTATGGTTATTTGAAAGATATTGTTAGTATTTATGATTTACATAATTATCGTAATGAATTGATGGAACTTGAAGGTTTTGGTGAAAAAAGTATTAATAATTTACTTGATTCAATTGATGAAAGTAAAAAGAGATCTTTAGGAAAAGTATTATTTGCTTTGGGAATTAGACATGTTGGTGAAAAAGGAGCAAAAATACTTGCTCTGAAATATCAAAATATTAATAATTTAGTACTAGCATCTTATGAAGAATTGAAAGAAATAAAAGATATTGGCGAAATTATTGCCTTAAGTATAGTTGATTATTTTAAAAATAATGATAATATTAAGTTAATAGATAATTTGAAGAAAAATGGTGTTAATTTTGAATATCTTGGTGAAAAAATTATTTTGAATGACAATTTTGCTAACAAAAAGTTTGTTATTACTGGAACAATTAGTTTTATATCTCGTGATGATTTAAAACAAAAAATAGAACTGTTTGGTGGTAGCTGTGTTGAAAGTGTTAGTAAGAAAACTGATGTAGTTATTGTTGGAGAGAATCCGGGTAGTAAATATGAAAAAGCGAAAGCCCTTGAAATTACTATTTGGGATGAAGATATGCTAAAAGAGATGTTGGAGGAAAACAATGAATAAAAAAGGATTAACATTGATTGAAATGATTGGAGTATTTATTATTTTGATCATTATATTATTCATAGCATTACCTAGAGCTATAGCAGCTATTAGAAAATCTAGAGATTCACAATACTTAAACTACGAGAAAATATTGCAAGCTAATATGGATTTATATGTTCAAGATAAAAAAGAAGACTTGTTTTTTGGGGCACAAGGAGGAACTTTAAATTTAACACTTGATGACTTAAAAGAATCAAATAAAGACATTGACATTACGCCTTGTACTGTAAACAAACTTTATGTTTTAAGAATTAGTACTTGTGTTGCAGGATGTGCTACTGATGATGAAATATATAACCATAAGTATAAGTATGTTGCTTGTATAACTTGTGTTGATGGCAATAATACATATACTAGTAATTATGCTGAATGCCAATAAAAAAGTGATAACATTAGGCAAAAATTGCTAGGTGTTATCACTTAAATAGTAATTATACAACATGTTCTATAAGATGCCAGTTTTGGCATTTTTTTTAAAAATTTCGATATAATCCTATAACTTTACCTAGGATAGTAACATTTGGTAAGATTATTGGACTCATAAAATCATTTTCTGGTTGCAGTCTAATATAATCTTTTTCTTTATAAAACCTTTTTACAGTAACTTCATTTTCATCTGTCATTGCAACAACAATGTCCCCATTATTAGCGTTTGGTTGTCTTTCAACGATGATAATATCTCCATCGTAAATTCCGGTGTTAATCATACTATCGCCATTCACAGTTAAAGTAAAAACATCTTTCTTTTTTGGAATTAAAAATGCAGGAATATCCATATATTGTTCTGGCATCTCAATGGCTTCAATGGGGTTTCCGGCTGTTACTTTACCTAATAGCGGAACTGTAACAATGCTTGCATCTTTTTTTATGTATTCATTAGGAACTAATATTTCAATAGTCCTATTTTTATTGTTATCTTTTTTGATATATCCTTTATCCTCCAAGTTTGTTAAATGAACTTGGATGGTTGCTGGTGATGACAATTGAACCATTTTCCCAATTTCTCTAACAGTAGGTGGATAACCATTGTCAGCTTGAAATTTTTTTATTGCATCAAGAATATCACCTTGACGATTTGTTAATTTTTCCATATTTCATCTCCTATACTCAAAGTATAACATTTTAATTGACACATGTCAAACAAAAGTTCGTTTTATTGTTGACAAGAACAATTGTTCGTAGTATAGTTTGATTATAAGGAGGTAATAATAATGAAAAAAGGTGACCTAAAGATATTTGCAATTATATATGTTATTTTGATGACATTCTCGTTCCTATTAATATCACAAGTTGATAAACTAAGAAATAATCAAATCGAAAAGCATATAATTACAATGAATGAATAGACGATACTAATTGACAAAATTAGTATTTTTTTTTACAATAGATATACAAGGGTTGGTGATATTATGTTTCAAAATAAATTAAATTTAACTCCACAAGAAATACTAGAACATGAGTTTAAAATAGATACTAGAGGTTATCGCTTGAAAGAAGTTGATCAATTTCTAGATTTAATTATTCATGATTATGAAACACTAATTGATATAGTGAAAAAGCAAGAAAAAGAAAAAGATGAATTACAAGAAGAAATATTACGTTTAAAACAAGAACTACGTAATGCAAATATTAATGTAGAAATTGCAAAAGCAAGCGATAGAAATGTTTCTAATGTTGATTTGTTAAAAAGAATTTCCAACCTAGAAAAAATAATTTACGGAAAAAATGAAGAATAATGATCTTTAGGCAAACGCTGTATACTAGTTATATAGAGGAAAGTCCATGCTCGCAAAAGCTGAGATGCTTTTAATGATTGTGCTTAGGAAAAAAATAACCTAAGGTAGAGTAATCTAACGGCGTTAACTTATCTAAGTCGTGAGATATGATAAGTAACATAAAGTGCCATAGTGACGAATTTCTTGGAAACAGGAAAGTGGAACGGGTAAACCCCACAAGCGAGAAACCCAAATTTTGGTAGGGGAATTTTAACAAGGTAAATGAACTGAGTTAAGAATTGCTATGCAATAGATAAATGTTTGCCACCTATAAGGTACAGAACATGGCTTATTAAGATTATTATTTTTTTTAAATGAGGTGTAAAATTGAAAGAACTTGGAGAAAATTTTAAAGATGCTAGAAGTAATATGGGGATTTCTTTAGATGAGGTATCAAATGATTTAGGAATCGATAAGTTATTATTGGATAGTTTGGAAGATGGCAATACTAAAACTTTTAAAGATGTATTAACATTAAAAGAAACCATTATTATTTATGCTAAATATCTTGGGTTAGATCAGGAAACTATTATTGATGAATATAATGATTATATGTTTTCTTCTACATCAAAGATTTCCACTGAAGATATAAAAGAGGCAACAAAAAAAATAAAAGAAAAAGAAAAAGAACTCAAAAAAATAAAGTCACCATACACTATCGAAATAAAAGAAAATCAAGGGAAGGGTATTTTGATTATAAGCTTTATCTTATTGATATTAATATTAGTTATATTGTATTTTGTTATTAAAGCAAAAATAATAGGTTAGGAGAAAAATATGAAGTTTAATTTACCAACTAAATTGTCTTTTTTAAGAATTTTTATAAGTGTTCTAATTATTATATTAGCAGTTTTTCCATTGGAGTCTATCGGTATTGATATACCAAAATATTTGGTTAATAATATTACGATTGATTTAAGATTTGTTATTATTGGAGTATTATTTCTTGTAGGAAGCTTTACTGATTTCCTAGATGGTAATATTGCAAGAAAAAGAAAGTTGGTAACAGATTTTGGTAAAATGATTGATGCCATTGCCGATAAAATGCTAGTTAATTCAGTTTTAATTATATTAGCATGTAATGGCTTTGTTCCTGCAATAGTACCAATAATTATTGTATTAAGAGATATTGTAGTTGATGCTATTAAGATGGAAGCGGCAGCAAAAGGTGATGTTGTAGCAGCAATTAAATCTGGTAAACTTAAAACAGCAAGTTTAATGATTGGTATTACATTAATGTTCTTTTATAATTTACCATTCGAATTATGGGGTTATAAAATAGCTGATTTCTTTATTTATTTTGGAACATTAATGAGTTTATACTCTATGTATGAGTATTATAGTTTAAATAAAAAATATTTTTTACCTGAAAAATAATAAATTATATGTAAATAATAATATAAAAAACAATTTTTCATTAGGCGAAAGTTGTTTTTTTGTTGTTAAATAAGGGTTTAAAAAACACAAACAATTGTTCGAAAAAATAGTTGACAAAGATATTTATTCGTATTAAAATGAATGTATAAGGAAGGAGTCATAAAATGAAAACAAACGATAAAGACAAAACTTTAGAACAAGTAATAAATGATATTGAAAAGCAATTTGGTAAAGGGGCAATCATGATGCTTGGTGAAAATCCACATATGGAAGTTGATGCTACGCCATCTGGATCAATTACTTTAGATATAGCATTGGGAGTTGGAGGTTATCCAAAAGGAAGAATAATTGAAATATTTGGCCCTGAGTCTAGTGGTAAAACGACAGTTGCTTTACATGCAATAGCCGAGGTACAAAAACAGGGGGGAAGAGCAGCATTTATTGATGCAGAGCATGCTTTAGATCCTGTTTATGCTAAAAAACTAGGAGTAAATATTAATGATTTATTATTATCTCAACCAGATACTGGTGAACAAGCATTAGAAATTTGTGATGCATTAGTAAAAAGTGAAGCAGTAAATATAATTGTTATTGATTCAGTAG
>CAZNQV010000020.1:0-17655 GCA_964575655.1 uncultured Muribaculaceae bacterium
GTTGGTTTTCAAAAGAAATTAACGGGATATGAAAATATTTTATTATCAGGCATGTTATTAGGATTTAGTAAAGAAGAAATCATTGAAAAAGCCCCTGAAATAATTGAGTTTTCAGAATTAGGTGAATTTATAAATAAGCCTGTTAACTCATATTCTAGTGGTATGTATTCAAAATTAGCATTCTCAATTACAGCAATTCTTGAGACTGATATTATGTTAATTGATGAAGTATTAAGTGTTGGTGATATCCATTTTACAGAAAAAAGTTATAATAAAATGAAAGAACTAATTTCTGATTCGGATCGAACTGTTATAATAGTTTCTCATTCTACTAAAACTTTAACTGAACTTTGTGATAAAGTATTATGGTTGCACGAAGGCAAAATTAAAAAGATTGGTAATCCTGAAGAAATAATGGAAGAATATGGTCAATTTATGAAAGAATCAATATAAAAACCTATTTGATAATAGGTTTTTCTTTTTCTCTTTTAATTAGCTTATCATCATTTACCAGTAAACTATAAATATTAGTTACTCGATATTCAATATCAAGTATTTTACTAGCAAATCTATACGATGTTATTAGAGGTATTGCAATGTCTTTTTTTATTGTATTTAAGTAATTTCTACCTTTTTTATTAAATCCCAATATTTTGATATATTCTATTTCAATATTTGCAGTCTCTTCCTTAGTAAATGAACACAAAATATGGGTTAGCATTCTATTAATTTTATTATATGTATACCGTTTAGTTTTGATATTCATAATTAGTTCTTCTAAATTATTAGAATTATTGATTGTGCTTTTAATTCTATTTTCGATACCTTCATCAACAGTTTGATAAGTGTTTAGTATATTAATATCACTAATAATTTTATACTTTAATAATTGGAAATATCTGTCCATATCAATGCGATACAATTTTTCATACGATGAGTTGGGCAAATAATTTAATATATCACTATCATCTAGATTACTCCTAATAGCGGTAGCACTAACGATACTATTATTCAATTGATCATCATGATAATCATTAGTTCTTTTGATTGCAATTGGTTTAATGCTATAATTATTTTTAATTATTTCTTTAATGTATGATATCGCTAATAAGTCATTAGGTTGTTTTATTTCCATGTTTAAAGCTTTAGCCATGGCAGTTGGATAGTTTATTCCTTTATTCAATAAAGATTTAACTCGATGATGATAATCTTTATCATTAATTTGTTGATTAGCAATCTTAGTTAAATAATCAATATCATTTGATTCACTACCAAAAACAATTGTATCAACATGTAAACTATTTAATAGTTTAATTGCACCTTTAGCAAAGATATCAGCAGATTGAGTTGCAAATACAAATGGTAGTTCAATTACTAAATCAATTTGATTATTAATAGCAATCAAACTTTTATCCCATTTATTTAAGATGCTAATATCTCCTCTTTGACAAAAAGAACCACTGATAACTGCAATAATTACGGAATCAGGATACATTTTTTTAATTTTATTAATATGATATAAATGCCCATTGTGAAAGGGATTATATTCTGCAACTATACCAATAACATTCATAAAATCACCATCTATATAATAACATAAAATAGATAAATTTTATTTATTTTATTATTTATGGTATTATATTAGTATTAAAAGAAAGAAGTGATGTTATGAAGAAAGCGTTAAAACTACTTCTAATAATCGGAATAATTTGCATAATAATTGGAGTTTTATTATATTTTTATAATCAAAATTCACAAACTAATAATGAAGAAAATTTTTTCATGTTAGAATTAACAGTAGGTGATAATAAAGCAACAATTGAACCGAAGAAACAATTAGCACAAATAAATAATAAAGAAATCAATTTAACAATAAAAGAAGTTAATAGTTTTTCTAATTATTTTCTTGATTATTTTCAAGAAATTAAGAATTATCAAGCAAATGAAAATGTTAAATATCTATGGGCTATTAAATATCAAGCTAAAGATTTAACAAATTATTATTTGGGAGCCGATGAATATCCAGAAGACTGGGATAATTTTATTAAAGCTGTAGATAAAATTTTAGATGGAAAGTATTTTACAAAGAAAACAGAAATTAAACAAGAAGAAGATCTATCAGTAAAATCAACTTCTAATATTAACTTCATAGATAGTTGTAATGCGTATAATTGTACTTATAGTGTTAAAACTGATACTAGAACAGTAGTATTAGAATATATGAAAGCACCAGATAGTCAAGGAATAGGTACGCAAAAATTATTAATTAATAATAATGAACTAATAAGTGATGATTTTGATGAAGGTGGCCCGGTTAGATTGAAAGTATTAGGAGATATAATTGTAATTTTATATCAATATGGTACTCTTAAAGAAAATCGAGTAATTAAGGCTTATAATATTAATGGTAAAGAGTTATTTGTTTTTGATATTATCGATCCTATTCGAATGGGAATGTATATATACGAAGATGATTTTGAAGTGAAAGATAATTATATATTAATAAAAGCGACTAGAGAAATAGCAGAAAATAAAATAAGAATAAATGACAATATCAGCATTTCATATTGTAGTGAAGACGAAAAAATAGAATATGAGATTGATGACAGTAGTATTATTAGTGCAACATATAAAATTGCTTATGTTGATAATGATTTTACAACTCCTGAAATAATTAATAGTACCACATTATTAAGTTCAGGATTATTAAAAAATTGTCAAATTACTGAATAAGAGCATTGCTCTTTTTTTGATGTTATAATCTAACATTAACCAATAATCATTTAATTGATTATTTTAGAGAATTAAGTTATAATTATTATTAGTAATGGAGATGAAAAAATGAGTACAATGAAAATAATTAGAAGAAATAAATATACTATTATTTGTATTACAATATGTACCTTGATATGTTTAGGAGGTTATGGCGTTTATACTTGGTTATTTCCTAACAAAGGAGCACCAGTTTATGGTGATAGATTAAATGGCATTGATAAGGTAACACTTACAGATTCATATCTAAAAGAGATTACCGAAAAAATTAAAGAGGATGAAAAAATTACATCTGTTAAATTTGATATCAAAGGTAAGATAATTAATGTAATTATTAAAGTTACTGATGAGGTAGATCTTGTAAAAGCAAAGATTATCCCAACAACTATTTTAAGTCTTTTTAAAGAAGAAGAAGTAGCTTTCTATGATTTCGAAGTATTTATCGAAAGTGATAATGCTGAAAAAGTAGGATTCCCAATCATTGGTTACAAAGGATCATCATCAGAAGCATTCTCATTTAATAAGGAGATAAAAGAATGAAAAAAAATCATAAACAAAAAAATGAAAAAAATAAAATTATAATAATAATAATTGTTTTGATTGTTGCATTTATTGGTTTACTAGTATATTTGTATCTTAACTCTGAAGATAAAGATACTAACTTAACAATTTTAGAAAAGCAATGGATTGAAAATAATAAGGATACTCTAATTGATATTGAAGTTATCAATAATATTGAAATTATTGGCAATGATGGAATAGGCATGGTTTTTGATTTTATTAATTCATTTGAATCAGAAACTGGTTTAGAGTTTAATAAAATATCTTATAATTATCCTAATAATAATGCTAATAATGGGTTAGTTATAAAAGTTATTCCAAGTTCTGATAAAATTAAGGAAAATGATTTAATTTTATCATATGATAATTATCTATTAATTGGTAAAGAAATAGAAAGAATAACTGGTGTACATGATTTATATGGTAAAACAATTGGTATTCTAGAACAAGATAATGCTTTGGTTAATAATTATTTAAAAGATGCAACTAAGGTGGCAGTAAAAAATTACAAGAGTATTGATGCCATAATAGCAGCATTTGATAAAAATGAAATTAGTAATATGATTCTACCGAACTTTATTTATCTAAATGAAACAACTAAATTAACGACCGCAACTATTAATTATCAAATTAAAGATATCTACAATACTATTCTAATTAGAATGGGTGAAGATAAGCGTTTAAATAACATAGTAACTAAATATTTTGAGAAGTGGATTAGTGAAGATGCATATGTAGCATACAATAATCAATTATTTAACTATTATATGAGCAATGCTGGGGTTTTAGACAAAGATAAAGCTAGTTTAACGGCTCGTGTATATCGTTATGGTTATGTTGATACTATCCCATATAATACAGTTAGCAATGGTAGTTTATACGGTACAGCAGGAGAATATATTAATATGTTATCAACGATGAGTAATATTGAGTTTAAATATATCAAATATCAAAACCAAGAAGCATTGAAAAAGGCACTAGATAATAAAGAAGTAGATGTTGCTTTTATTGACTTCAGTTATAATAGTAACGAATATACCAAAACTGTCGCACATTTTGAAGAAGAAGTAGTAGGGATTGCCAAAAGATATATTAATGTAACAACATTAGATTCATTAAAAGGTTATCGTCTTTACACATTTCAAAAATCACATATTTATGAATATTTAAACAGCAAAGAATATGCTATTGATGTGGTAAATGACATTCATAATGATTATAAAAATGGTATTTTAATAATCGATAAAGGACAATACCTTCACTATGACAAAGGGGTATTACAAAGCTATCATATTATTTTTGAAGACTCGATTGATAAAGATTATACCTTTGTTGTAAAAAATAATGATCAATTGTTGTATGATTTATTAAATTTCACAACAACATATGGTAATTATAATAATTACAAAGTAAGAGCTTTAAATGAATTAAATACAATCATTGAAAATACTAATAGTTTTGGCTATATAATTAAACTAATTCTAATAATTATTTTTATACCAATTATTTTAATAATAATTGGCACTAAAGTTAATCAAAAACGCAAAGAAAAAAATAGTATCAAAAAAGAAGATAGATTACGCTATACAGATATGTTAACATCATTAAAAAATCGTAATTATTTAAACAAAAACATGAAAAATTGGGGAGAGACTAAAGTATATCCCAGAACAATTGTAATTGTTGATTTAAATAATTTAAAATATGTTAATGATAATTATGGCTATGAAGCAGGAAATGATTTAATAGTTCAAGCAGCTTCAATTCTTATTAATACTCAATTAGAAAAAAGTGAAATAATTCGTACTGATGGTAATGAATTCTTAATCTATTTATTAGGTTATACTGAAAAACAAGTTGAAACTTATGCTACTAAATTGCAGAAAGAATTTGATAAATTACCATATGGTTTTGGCGCAGCATTAGGCTACTCAATGATTACTGATGAAATTAAAACAATCGATGATGCAATTAATGAAGCAACTATTGAGATGCGTACTAATAAAGAATTGGGTAATAGCAAGGAATAAATATGAGTAAAAAGTTAAAAGAAACATTAAAAACTTTTAAAGATGTTATGCTCATGGGAGAAATGCGTATTCTTCCTGGGCAATTAGCATATTATTTTATTTTAGCAATGATTCCATTATTGTTGTTATTCGTTTTTATTATTAGTAAAATTACATCTACTTATGATTTAACTATTACTTTAAATAACGTATTACCTGAATTTATAACTAATATTGTTTTGCCAGCTTTTGAGGGTAATGGTTTTGGAACTAATGCAGTTATTGTATTTATATTAGCCTTTATTTTCTCATCTAACGGGCCATATTCAATTATTAATACAGCAGATATGTTATATGGTATTAAGGATAATAATCCATTAAAAATAAGAATTAAAGCATTGTTAATGACTATTTTTATATTATTAATATTAATGTTTTTGATATTTGTACCTATGCTAGGAGACTTAATTGTTAATGGAGTTGCAAAAATGATTACTCATCAGGATGTTAATGTTTTTAAAAGTATATACAATATATTACAATATCCCATTTCATTTATTTTTATATTTATTAACATTAAAATTATTTATACCATGGCACCTAATATACAATTAAAAAGTAAAGAAACAACATATGGGGCTTTATTTACAACAATTGGTTGGATTTTATCAACAAAAGTTTATGGTTTATACATTACTAAAATTGCCAATTATAGTTTATTATATGGTAATTTTGCTAATGTTTTAATACTGTTTATATGGATCTATGTAATTTCTTATATATTTGTCATGGGAATGGCTCTTAATAATAATCGATATAGTAAGAAGGCATAATAGGGAAGTGGTCAAATTGAAAAATAGAATCAATAAGTATCTTTATTTATCAAAAAACTTTATTAAAGATAATATATTTTTGGTTTGCTATATAATTGGTGCTACTCTTAATAGTTATTTATTAAGAGTTATTACATTTAATCAATTTTTTGCGATTACACCATTTTTCGCAGATCTAAGCATTACTTTATTTTTTAGTATATTTTATTTTTCAATTAAAAAAGAACATCGCAATCGCTATATTATTATATTGACTATCATAACAGCATTAATTTGTTTTGCTAATGCTGTTTATTATAGTTATTACGATTCATTTGTTTCAATTACTTTTATATCAATGATTTTTGTTAATTATGATACTGGTGGAACTAATGTTACTAAAAATGTTATTAATATAGTAATGTTTTTAACCCTATTGTTCCCCGTTTTTATGTTATTGTTCTATCGAATTAAACGACCTAAAACTATTGAAGTTGCGACTAATGTAGAAAAAAAATATAAAAAGCACCTTTTATTTACTTGGATAATCACTACTATATTGATGTTAGCATCTTTAAAACCGATAGATTATAGTAGATTATATCGTCAATGGAATAGGGAATACTTAGTTTCTAGATTTGGTATTTATATTTATCAACTGAATGATGCAATTAATGGTATTTCACCAACAATAGCAGAATTATTTGGATCTGATCAAGCTTATGCTAGATTTCAGAATTATTATCAAGACCGAAAAGCATTAAACCAAACTAATGAATATACCAACATTTACGAAGGAAAAAATTTAATCATGATTCATTATGAAAGTATGCAGCAAATTGCAATGAACACAAAATTTAATGGAAAAGAAGTAACTCCAGTATTAAATAAATTAGCTAGTGAGGGAATATATTTTAATAATTTTTACTCCCAAGTTAGTGCTGGAACAAGTAGTGATACCGAATTCACAGTATTAACATCATTGATGCCTGTTAATAGTGGGACAGCTTTTATTTATCATCATGATAAAACATATGTATCAATACCCAGTTTATTAAAAGATAAGGGGTATTATGCATTTAGTATGCATGCTAACACCGGTAATTTTTGGAATCGTAAAGTAATGCATAAAACTTTAGGATATGATAAATTGTATGATCGTGATAGTTATATAATTGATGAAACTATTGGATTTGGATTAACTGATAAATCATTTTATAAACAATCAGTACCAATTATCCAAGAAATTAGTCAGCAATCAAGTCCATTTTTTACAACCATTATTACATTAAGTAATCATACGCCATTTGATGAAATAGAAAAATTTGGTAATTTTCCAGTTACTAAAAAAATAAATGGTGTCGAGTATCCACATATGGAAAACACCAAATTAGGAAATTATTTTAAGTCAGCACATTATGCTGATGAACAATTAGGATTACTTATTAACTTATTAGATGCAGCGGGATTGCTAGAAAATACTGTTTTAGTGATTTATGGAGATCATGATGCAAGGATTTCTAAGGGAGAGTATAATCGATTGGTTAATTATGATTATAAAACTAATGACATATTAAATGAAGATGATCCATCATATCAGCAATTAGACTATTATTGGTACGAATTAAATCGAAAAGTACCACTTGTTATATGGACAAAAGATAATCAACAACAAACGACAATAAATACAGTCATGGGGATGTATGATGTCTTACCAACTTTAGGAAATATGTTTAATTTTTCAAATAAATATGCCCTAGGTAATGATATTTTTAATCAAAAAGACAATATTGTTGTATTTCCTAATGGTAATTGGATAACAAATAATGTATACTATAACTCAGGGAAGAGTGAATACAAATTATTGCAAGATAGTATTTTAAGTGATGATTACATAGAAAAGAATAATTTATATGCAAAATCATTATTAGATGTATCAAACGATACCATTGTATATGATTTAATCAAAAAAGATTTAAGTAAGAAAGAAGGATATGATGAAGAATGAAAAAAATAATTAAAATAGTATTAATTGTATTAATTATAGCGCTGCTAGTAGTTGGGGCTTATTTCGCTTATGATAAGTTTATTAAAAAAGAAGATAAAGCGAGTGGTTCTAAAGTAACTAAAGAAATAAAAAATTATGATTATGTTTTAAAAGATGATGCAACTAAAGAATACAAAAAATTATTTAATCAATTAGTTAGTGAGTTAAATAATAAAGAAATTGATGAAGAAAAATATGCCAAGTTAATTGCTGAAATGTTTGTTAGAGATTTCTATACTTTAAACGATAAAAAAAGCAAGAATGATATTGGTGGAGTAGAGTTTATTTATAGTCCATCACAAAATAATTTTGTTCTCGAAGCATCAGATACTATGTATAAGTATATTGAGCATAATTTATATGATAATCGAACTCAAAAATTACCGGAAGTAGCTACAGTTACCATTGATGAAATTACTACAGGTATTCAAAAATACAATAATTTAACTGATGAAAAAGCATATAGTTTGAAAATTTCAATTACCTATAAAGAAGATTTAGGATACCCCACTAGTATAACGATGATAATTGGCCACGAAGAGAAAGTATTAAAAGAACAAACTGAAACTGAAGAAGCAAAAAAACTGACTAAATTAGCAATAGTTTCTTTCAAATAAAAAAGTTACTTTATAAAGTAACTTTTTTTTAAACTATGGTTCAGTTTCAATAGATGGAGTAGAAGACTTTGCAATTGTAAGTGTTAATCCATTAGTTATTCGGTCAATTCTTTTAGTTTTATCAAGATTCTGCTTAATAACTGTTCCTGGAGTAGAAGTAGATACTTCTTCTACAAAATTACAAGTAATGCCTTTTGAAGTACAGGTTGCTTGAGCATTAGCTCGAGTTTTACCAATAAAACTACCAACTAATTTATAAAGAGTAGTTCCAGATGTTGTCTTTTGACCAATAGTTGTCATTTTATATATATCATCAGTAGAAAAACTAAATGTTTTAATTAGTGAACCAGTATCACCTAAATTAGCTTTCATTGCTTTTTTTATGGCACTAACACTACTTTGATTTGGTATGTGATTCCATAATGGTAGTCTACCACTTTCATCATAAATTATTTGACCAGAACCTGCTAAATATAATTTCTGTAATGTAATAATGTTTTGTTCTTCAGTTGACATTGCCTTTAGTAAGTCTCGGGCAATATTGTAAAATGATAAAATTTGTTCGGTTGTAAAACTAGTATCCATACTAGCACTAATAGTATCTAATATATTTAATAATTGTGAAGGGGAGTTAATTACTTTTGCCTTATTAATTATCGCTTGTATAACTTTTTGTTGGTTCTGACCTCTAACATAATCATTTCTAGTTCCTTTATTATAAGTTGGACAATATTTTCGCATAGCTTTACTATCACCAGGTGCGTGTCTATTTCTTGATAATGCTAGAGCTTGTTCACCATTAAGGGTTTGTAAGCCTTCTTTAACAAAGACTGTATTATCGCCCCATTTTCTAGAACTATTTTGTTCACAGAAACTATAAGGAACATCAACTTGGATACCACCTAGAGCATCTACTAAATTAACAACACCTTTAAAATTAATTTTAACATAATAATTGATCTTAATATCAAGAAATTTTTCAATAGTTTTAATCATACAACTAGCTCCACCAAAAGCAGCAGAATTAATTTTCTTTTCACGATTACCATTACAAGTAATAGGAACATAAGTATCTCTAGGAATTGATAAAATGGTAGCATTAAAAGTCTTAGGATTGAAAGTAACAACCATTAACGCATCACCATTACCAACTGCATTCTTTTTTAAAGTCTGAGCTGTTGAATCAATTCCCATTATTAATAGTGTAAAAGGTTCATCAATTTTAGTTGGATTTAGATTAGCAGCTTCAGAACCTTCAATTTCTGCAATTTCTTCCTTTGTATATTCTTTTTCCAACGAAGTAATGATTTTAGTTTCAGTTTCTATTTCTTCGTATTGTTCCATCGCTCCAAATAAACTAATAAAATTACCAGTAGTAATCATTACATCAATATTGCCTTTATATAAATCATCTACTAGAGTAGTATAATCTTCATAGTCTAATATTGTATTTTTATCTTTTAAATTATTTTTATCAATAATCTCATAGGCTAAAATATGACCATCAATTGAGGTAACATCATCAATTACTCCAATTTTTAAATTATTAACTTCTTTTATTGTTGATAATTTATTATCCTTCATTACCACTGCAACAGCTTCATAAATTAGTTCATTTTTATTCATTCCAGCAATAGAAGAATAGACATGATTAATAAAATAACCAAGATAACCTTGACCACCAACAAAAACAATCAATAAAATCAAACAGAATAAAAACCTACTAACTTTTGATTTTTTTGTTGTTTTTAGTGCAAAAATGAATATTAAGACATTAATCAAAATTAATACACCAATTCCAATATATCTAATAACATTTTCCACACCAGACAATAAGAAAATACTATAGGTTAAATAACCACAAGCAATTATTGTTAATACTGCAAAAACAAAGATAATTATTTTTGGACCTTTTTTCATACTTTTTGCCATTATAAGCGCCTCCATAACTGATTCAATTATATCACAAAAGGTGTTCCAAATGAACACCCTAATATTAATTATTCAAACTTGACAATTTTTGTTGCAGTTGCTGAAATACCAGAGTACTGAACATTATAAACTATTCGATATGTACCGGCTGATGTATTTAATGCATTTAAACTATCAATTGAAGATCCAACAAAACTACCATTAGTTTGATTATAAATATTTTTAGTAATTGTACAACCACTAGTAACATCAATTAAATTATCGAATACAACTACTGGTTTAGCAGGTTCAGAATAGGTAGAACTAATTGGTAAAGTAGTAGTGGTATCACCATTAATGCGGGCTGACAAATTAACTAATGATGGATCTTTAACAAACATATATGATGCACCTGAACTACGATTATCTTTAATCAAATTATACGCTGCTTTAACAACATAATTACCATAAGGATAAGTAGTATCATAGGTATAAGTTGTTAGTGTTGTGAAGCCAACATAAGCATCATTATAATAAATTTCATATCCTAATTCACCAAATGTTTCAGCATTTATATTAGCATGACCTTCAATTGGATCCCAACTGATTGTCGATGTGCCATTAGCATATGTTACTAATAAGTTATTAGGAGTAGTTAATGGAACATACCTTGGTGATGTTTCTGTTGGTTCCGTTCCTTTCTTAAACAACTCATAAACAATTTTATCTTTTGGTGTATATTCACTAGGTAACATAGCTGGATTACTCATTTTTTCAACACCAACTTTAACAACACTCGATGGTTGTTTCCAAGGCGATGTTTTATCATAAAGTGCTTTACTAATTGTTTGATATAATAGCTTTCTTTGAGTTCCTGCTACACTAGAAGTATTATAATATTTTTGATCAAGATCTTTATAACCATACCACATTCCGATTGCTAAAGTTGGACTATAACCAACAATCCAAGCATCGTTAATTGCAGAACTAGACATTTTATATTTTCTTAAAATATTTTGTGGGAAGTTAGTTGTTCCTGTTTTGGCTGCTAATGGAACACCGCTAACACTTCTAACATCAATAGTACCACCAACACCAGTATATAGTATATTGGTAATCATGTATGCTGTAGCTTCACTCATAACTTTAACTCCTTTTGAAGAATAAGTCATAGTTTCTTCTTTATCATTACGTAAAACAATTTTATTAACAGCATATGGTTCATAATAATAACCACCATTTGAGAAAGCAGCATAAGCAGCAGCCATTTCTAATGGATTAGAACCATTAAATCCACCAATTGCATGTGCCTCATGCAAGTATCCGGTTGAATCAATTTCAGGAGTAATACCTAAACTAGTAACAAATTCAATTATTTTGCTATTATCAACTAATTGAAAGGCCTTAAGCGCTGAGATGTTTCTTGAACCTTGTAAAGCTTGTCTTAATGTTTGCCATCCCTTATAACGTCTATCATAGTTTTCAATTTTACCACCATTACTATAAGTATATTTTTCATCTTTAAACATTGTATAAGTTGACCAATTATTATATTCAATACCAGGTCCATAATCAAATAATGGTTTAGCAGTAGAACCAATTTGTCGTTTCATATCTTTTGAACTTGCATAACTAAATTCTCTTTCTCCAGTTCTATTTCGACCAGAGCCTAGAGCAATAATTTTACCATTTTTAACATTTACAGCGGCAACTCCAGCTTGTACCACGCTATTTTTCCATTTATAACCACCAGTACCATCCATAATCTTATTTAATTTTGCTTGTTTTGCTGTATCCATATTTGTATAGATTAACATTGGAACACGATATGGATTTAATCCTGTTTTACTTTCAACTTCATCTAAAACATAATCTAAATAACCTTGATAAGGATTAATTGTAGAACGATATTCTACTAATAGTTCTTGTACTGGAATAGCATTAGCTAGAGCTTCTTCTTCTTCGGTAATATAACCATGTCTTTTCATTAGTGAAAGAACAACTGTTCTACGTGCTTGGGCTTTTTCTGGATAAATATTAGGATCATAAGCACTAGGAGATTGCAAAAGGCCAGCAATCAAAGCAGCTTCAGATAAATTCAAATCCTTAGCACTTTTACCAAAATAGGTTAGTGATGCCTGTTCAACTCCATTTGCCTGACTTCCTAAAAATGGTTTATTAGCATAAAACTCAAGAATCTCTTCTTTAGTGTATGTTTTTTCAATTTTAAATACTGATAAATAAATATCGGTAAATTTACGAATAATTCCTTTAATACCAGAACTAGTACTAGAAGTAAATGAAAGTTTTGCAACTTGCATTGTTAAAGTAGAACCACCACCAGCATCCTGACCAAGTAATTGTCCTAAAACAGCTTTTGCAAAACGAGGGGCATCTAATCCATTATGTTGAAAGAAACGTGAATCCTCAGTGGCAATAATAGCATCTATTAAGACTTCAGATAATTCATCATAAGTTAATTTCTCTCTTTTTTCAGTTCCAATAGTTGCAAAAACAACATTATTTTTATCGTAAACAAGTGTTGATTCTTCATCTTCTAATTTCTTAGTATCAAACTTAGGAGAGGTTAATGAAATATACATAAAGAACGCAGCCATCAACATAATACCAACGATTGCTAATACTACGAAAACTAATAAAATAATTTTTACTAATCTTCTAGCACCAGATCTTTTCGTATATCTATCCATTACCATTGCCAATGCAACAACAAAGAAATAAAATACCATAAATGCTGCGGTAATTAATAAACCTAATGTAAAATATCCAATTACAAACAGTAATACTGAATACGCTAAAACAATAGCATAAAATAATTGATTTGATTTGATTGAGAAATTAGCTTGTTTAAAACTAACTTTTTCTCTTTTATTTTTTTCTTTTTTTACCCTAATTCGTTTAATTTTAGGTTTTTTCATAAATCCTCCTTAAAATATAGTGAATTAATTATACTAAGATAATCAATTCTTGGATTAATTTTCTCTTTAATTAGATAACCGTTTTTTTCTAAAAAATCAATCGTTATATTTCTTTTATTATTATTAATTTCATTAATTAGTATTTCACTTTTTAATAAATATATTTTATTTAAAGCAATAAAACTAATTATTATAAATGAAACACCGTTTTGTTTTATAACTTTTTTCATATGTTCTATTTGATGCTTTTTGATATTAGATAAAGGAAATAATGTTTTATTAACAGTTTCCTTTGCCTCAAAATCAATATAGATACCTTTATATACACCATTATAATCAGTAGTTGATTTTTCATCATAGAAAGCTTTAGTAATTATTTGCTTTTGGCCTTCTTTATATTTAGTTTCTAAAACTTTTATTGGTGTCGGCTTTTTATGTATAACGGCGATATCATTTTCTAAATAGTAACCATTAGTCATATTTAGAGCCTGTTCTAATGACATACCTCGATTTTTATGATTAACGAAAGTATTGATCTTTTCTTTCTTTAAGGCATTTGGATATTTCATTAAATCACCTATGGTAATTATACTACATAACAATCAAAATTTCTACAATTACTATCAATTAATAGATATCAAAATATGACAAGTATTGTCGCATTTATTACAAATACAAATAAATATAGTATGATGATGGAGGAGGATGAAATGAATAGAAATGATATTTATATGATATTAAACAAAATGATTGATAATACAACTCTGATGAAAATTAATTATTCAAAGTCTAAAATAATAAAAAATAAAGTAAATTTCAACGAATAGATTGTTTATCGCTTTGAAACGATATGATATACTATACACAAAGACAACAAAGACTGTTTTGCAGTTTATTGTGGAGGTGATAAGCTATATGTTGGAACTTGTTAACTTAACAATTTATAAGAAAAAAGATGATAGACCATTAATCAAAAATTTAAACTTTATTTTGCAGAATGACGACAAAATTGCGGTTATTGGTGAAGAAGGAAATGGCAAAAGCACCTTATTGAAAGCAATTGTTAATCCATCAGTAGTAAACGAATATTGCACAATAGAAGGAACTATAAAAACTGAAGGGAAAATTGGTTATTTAGAACAAATATTAGATGCTAGATGGAATGATTTTGTGGTTGCAGATTATTTATTAAAAAATGACCCTTCAGACGAATTAAATTATGAAAAATATAACGAATTATCAACAATTGCAGGTATTATTTCTAAAGTGAAATTAGATCCTAAGCTAATTGAAAGTAATCAATTAATAGGAACTTTATCTGGCGGCGAAAAAGTAAAATTACAATTAGCAAAGATTTTATGTCAAATGCCAGACATTCTACTTTTAGATGAACCAACAAATGATTTAGATTTAGAAACTTTAAATTGGTTAGAAAATTTTATTAATAATTTGAATGTACCAATAATATTTATTTCGCATGATGAGACATTACTAGAAAGAACAGCAAATGGAATTATTCATCTAGAACAAATAAAAAGAAAAACAGATGCTAGATATACAATAGAAAGAATAAGTTATCAAGAATATGTTGAAAAAAGGTTGGGATTACTTCAAAAACAAGAACAAGTTGCTAGAAAGCAACAGGCAAACTATCAGAAAAAAATGGAACAATTTCGCCAAGTTTTTCAAAAAGTAGAATATCAACAAGAAACAATTACAAGAGCAGATCCTCATGGAGCAAGACTATTAAAGAAAAAAATTAAATCTTTAAAATCACAAGAAAAAAGATATGAGAAAGAAAAAGAAGATTTTGAAAGCATCCCTGATGTTGAAGAATCAATAAATTTTATGTTTTCTTCTAATGTGTCATTATCTAATAGTAAACATATATTAGATTTGAATTTGCCACAATTAACAATTGATAACAAAGTATTATCTTCCAATATAAAACTAAATGTTGTAGGACCAACTCATATTGTAATAGTTGGTCAAAACGGTGTTGGTAAAACAACTTTATTTAAACAAATATATTTAACTATAAAGGATAGAAAAGATATAAAAGTAGGCTATATGCCTCAAAATTATGATTCGTTATTGCCACTTCATACTAAAGCAATTGATTTTTTAGCTAGTTCTTCAGCAAAAGAAGACATTACTAAAGCTAGAACTTTAATGGGTAGTATGAAATTTACCAATGAAGAAGCCACAGGACCTATTAGTGAACTAAGTGGTGGCCAAAAAGCAAAACTATTATTACTAAAACTAATTCTTGATGAATGCAATGTTTTAATGCTTGATGAGCCAACCAGAAATTTAAGTCCATTATCAAATCCTGTCATTAGGTCGGTACTCGCTAATTACAAAGGTGCAATTATCAGTATCTCACATGATAGGAAATATATTAATGAAGTATGTAATTGTACATATGAATTAACAAAGGATGGATTAAAAGCAAAAAAACTTGATTTATAAGTAAAAATATGATATAATCTTAACATTATTGATTAAGGGGGAAAATAAGAATGAAAAAGACAAATGTTGTAGGATTAAAAACAATTAAACTTCCAGGTCAAAAAAATGATAAGAGAAGATTAAGAGTAATAGCAGAAGGAAAAAACGCAAAAGATACTAAAATAATTACAGCAAAAGGTGAAACCGAATTAACAGCAAAAGAATATGCCAGAGTAATAAAAAGAAATAAATTAAAAGTATTAAATGGTATTACTTCAAATGTTACAACAACAAATTACAATGATTTAGATGACAAATCAAAAATCAGTGTTGATGAATTAGAAATTACAAGAACTAATGCTGGTATTAAAAAGTCTAGTACAATTAGAAATATTGTTATAGCACCAACAATTTTAAGTGCTATCAGCGCAGGTGGAATAGCATATCATTTTCAAAGCAACAAAAATTTACTTGGCGGCTTGATAGCGTTAACTGCAGTTGGATTAGCAACAATTGGTGTAACACAATACAATGTAGAAGTTTTATATCTTGATCAGGGTAAAGCTTTAAAACGTAATAATAGATCTAGATAAAATAATTTAAAAAGTAGTTGAAAATAAGCAATAATATTTGTTATAATGTTATTGCTTACTTTTATGGCGAGATAGCTCAGTTGGCTAGAGCGTCCGGTTCATACCCGGAAGGTCGTGGGTTCGACCCCCTCTCTCGCTACCAAATATGAGGAACTTGCTACCCCCTATGATTAGTAATAATTATAATGGGAAAGCATTACAAATATATTAAACAGTTAGAAATAGATTGTTACCTAAAGAAAGGAGCAATCTATTTTTATGTTGGAATTTAAAACCATAAGACAATTAAAGGCAGATAAGGAGTTTTTAGACTTTATAGGTAAAAAACCACCGGATATAAAAACAACTGATGGAGCAATATTAGAGATAAGGAAAACTAATATTAAAACTATTAAACCAATTATCTATGAAATATCAGATCTCAATCTAGTCATTTATCATTATGCTTGTGATAATCTAAACAATAAAAGATACTACATACCCAACTATAAAAAGTCTTATACTTTAAATCAAATAAAAGAGATCATTAGAAATATGCTTACTACTAACCTTGACAAATGAAGAAAAAAGTCTATAATAAATAGACAATTAATGAGAGTATGTTCTTTGAAAAGGTGAAGTAGTATGTATAACTATATGCTATCTTTACCTTTTTCTTTTAAAAAATATGAGAGAGGAAGAGAGATGGTTAAATGAATTTAAAAGCAGGAATATATGTTAGGGTATCAACTGAAGAACAAAGAGATTATGGTTATTCAATTGACGGACAAATAAGAGAGTTAAAAGATTATTGTAAAAGAAAAAATTATGTAATTGTAGATATTTATAATGATGCGGGGCATAGTGCCAAAGATTTAAAAAGACCAAACATGGAACGAATGTTAGATGATATTGAAAAAAGTGTTATTGATGTAGTAGTAGCGATTAAAGTAGATAGATTAAC
>CAZNQV010000021.1:0-15847 GCA_964575655.1 uncultured Muribaculaceae bacterium
AGTAACCATATCACGAAGTTCATCTTCTGGATCAATTGCCACTATTTGATAACCATTTCTGATAGCCCCACGCAACAATAATTTAGCAGCAGTTGATTTACCACTACCTGATGTACCCAAAATTATCATGTTAGCATTATTACGATTATGTTCTTTTCTAATTTGAAATAAGAATTGATTAAATAAAATTACACCACCAGAGAAATCAACACCTAATAATATTGAATTTCCTGGATCTTTAATGCTATCAAAAATATATGGATACATAGCAGCCATCGTTGGCGAAGGCATAATTGTTCCAATTCTATTTTCAATGTCTTGTTTAGGGAATATCGGTAATATTGATTTTAACACTTTTTCTTGTTCAAATCTTAATGTTACCGCCCTTAATTCCATTGAATCTAAATAACTTTTAACATTAGTTTTCTTTAATTCTAAATCTTCTTTTGTATCAGCAGTAATCATAATATGTAATTGAAAATCAAATATTCTTGCTTGTGAAGCCGCTAATTGTTGAATAAATGTTTCTAAAGATTCATAATCCTGTCTAATACGTTCTTGGATTGTACGATCTCTTTCTTCTTGATATTGTACTTTTAAAGATGATGTTTGTTTATTAAGCATCTTTGATAATGTTGAAAACGGCACCGGTATATGTTTTATAACAACTTTAACACCAGGCATACTACTTAAATTAGACAAATACCCTACATAAACACTTCTCGGATATGATACTACCGTTAAAATAGTAGCATATTTATCACTAATGAAGAAATCACTTTGATTAAACTGCATCCCTTTAGGAGCAACTTCTTGCTTTAACATCATTGTGGCATCACCACCCCAGCATTATAAGATTTACCCCCGTTTAAGAAATTATCTAAAATAATTCGCAAGTCTTCGTTAGAAGTTTGACCAGCAATTAAACCACTACCAGCAAGACCGTTAATTAATAATCTTAGTTTCTTCTGAACTAAATCCATATTTTTTTCCTTAAATAATATGAAATATTCAGTATCAACAACATTATTACCCATAAACATATTACCTTTTTCAATATCTTGGTTAATTAGTTTCCTAATTGCAGGAGCCGAAGTTTCATTATATAACAATTGCAAATTAGATAAATAAACTGTTAAATCAACAGGTCTATCAGCAACAATTAACCAAAATTCAAAATCTATCATATTATAGAAATTTTTAAGTTTGATTAACAAATTGCTTTGACTGTCTGCATCTAAAATGAATATGTTTCTAGGTTGTATTTTAACTCCCGTAATTTTTTCTCCTCTATTATTAGTAATCATTCCATTACTAATACCTGTAATTGGTAACCAATTTTCTGTTAAATACGCAGGTCCACTACTTTTTTGTTGTGTATTGCGTGTTTGCCCTTGTGGCATTTTGTTCTGATTCACTAGTATAGCACCAACCTTTCCATATATATTTCCTCAACCCCATAAAAAAGTTTATCATCTCACTGATGAATGTTCTAACATTATGATAATTTGGAATTGGGAAAACTAACATTGCACAAACAATAAGTGGCAATAAACTAACAACCCCTAACCATAATGTTCTAGTACCAAATATAATTAATAACAAAAATGTAACTACTAAGCCAATCGCTGCTATCAATAAATCAATTGGTAAAAACATCCCCAGTATCAAATTACCCTTTTTACTATTTGATGGTATTAAATACCTATCATTCATTTATATCACACCCTTTTTTTATATTAAAGATCATGGTCTCCTTCTATATCTTACATCATGTGCTGTTCTAGGCGCATCTTCAACAACACTCTGTGCTCTTTTTCTAACTCTTTCTGCTTCTGCAAGAGCAGCCTGAGCTCTTTCATCAGCAGACCTAGAAGTATTGAAATTATTCTGAGCTGTTTGATAAGCTATAGCCGTACGTTCATAAGCCGAAACAGAATCTGCCAAAGCCGTTTCTGCCGATGTTAGTCTAGACATATTAATTGAATCATTAGGATCCGCTTCGTATCTTGCTTTAGCAGCATCAACCGCCATTTGTGAGCGGCGAACATCAGCCTCACTAACGCCCAAGTTTGCGCGCTCAATATCGAGTATAGCTTGATTTCTACTCATAGTTCTAGAAGTATCCTGAGCACATCTCCTAGCTTCATCTTCGTCTTGAGCAAATCTTTCATTTCCAACATAATTTCTTGCAGCACTTGCACCAATAGTTCTACTAACAAATCCACCTTTGCCTTGCATAAATTCCCTACCTACCTTTGTACCAACAGCACCAGATCCAGCTTGTGGTTTCTTACCAGCATCCATTCCCATTAAACCGCCGGCATTACTAAATCCGGCTCTTCCACCAGCAGCAGCTCCCATTAATGCTCCTGCAAAGCCACCAGTTTGAGCACCTGAAATAGCTCCACTAACAGCTCCGCCAACAGCACCCATTGCACCACCAACTATTGGAACTTCTCTTAATTTTTGGAATGGATTTAATGTAAATCCTTTTAAACTACCCGTATCTTTTATACCTAACATATTACAAATAAATTGTGGTGCTTCTTTAATAAACAACAATAAACCAAGAATCATCGTAACAACAAGGAAAGTATTTCCTATAGATTGCAGTTGTCTAAAAACTGATGTAGCTATAAATGATACCAATGATAATACTAAAATTCTAATAAATAAATCTAAATAAACACTACCAATCGTTTTTATCCATGCATCAAAGATACTTTTTGTTTTAGGAGTTGCATAACTAAGAATTGGAATTGGTGATAATAATTGAAGAACTGTTAATTTTAAAGAACGAACTGCGATATCTAGACAAGAAGTTATTAAAAATAACAACATCACTATTCCAAATACCATAGTTAATATTCCATTACCCTGAATTGCATCAGCATCATGTTCACCGTTAGAACCTTTACTAAAAAGATTAGTATCTAATAGATTAGACATTGACTCAAAATTATTTTTCTTTCTATATGTTTCATACTTTTCACATGTAGTGGCTCCATTATTTACAGTTCCATCACATGATATATAATTAAAAAATAATAAACCTGCAAAATTTCTACCAGGAGTGTTTTCATAACTAGTTGGTAACTCACCGTTAGGTAATAATGTTCCAAAATCGGTAGTATTATTATATTTGAATACATATGTTTCTGCCAAATTTGAAATATCATCAGTAAAAAGTAAATAATCATTCCATTGAAGCGCATATTTAGGGCACCCATAAACACCAGTTGTATTGATTGTATCATTTCCTGAATCTGATGGTACATAATAGAATGCTAAAAGCACACCTGGATAAGCCTTTTTTCCATCTAATGTAGTAAAGGAAATACTTTCAAAAGTCCAATCATTAAGTGGCGCACTATTAAAATGCCATACATTTCGTTCTGTTAATCTACGAATTTTAAATCCACTATGATTACTAATAAAAGTTGCATTAAGTTTTAAATCTTGATCATCATAATTTTTCATAGATGAATAAGAACAATTAAACCCATTATTAACTATCTCGCCTTTTGCTTCTTCATCTAATGTATTGCCTGAAAATACTTGCTCTATAATTTGATCTTCTAATAATGCAGTTTGTAAATTTCTTAATAACTTAAATGCTGGATTAACTAGTACTAACATTGCTGCTGTCATTAAAATATTAACTATTAATTTAGAAGATCCTGCTTGTTTATCATCCATTTTATCAGGATCGGCTAGATATTCAATCAATGCAACTGCTAATCTAAACAACATTATAACACCAACAAAAACCATAATATTGTCAGTGAATTTTTCAATTGTTTCATCTAGCATATATTTTTGATCGGCAAGATCTAACATAAAATCATACACATCACCGGCTAAGGCATAAATTTCTAAAGACCAGTTAATTAAAATATGATCAAGTGTTGCTAGAATACTTAACCCCATATGAATACCTCCTAACTATCTAATTCCACAAGTGGATGTTGCTAAACCAGCTAATTCTAAAATTGCATCAATTAACGTTGGAAGCAAGAATAAACAAACTCCAATAATAATACGCCTAACTATTTTACGCTTAGCTTTATTCATTTTATCAGCATCTTCTGCTATAACTGCAGATGCAATATCAATTGAGCATAATAAAACTACTAAACCTGGAGCAGCTATTTTTAAAATCGCATATGCCGGTTTCAAAAATTTCTTATATGTCTCAGTATCTTGTAGTAATTTACAAGAATAATTTCTAAAATTGTCCAAATAATCTTCTTCGTCTTTATCATCCGTTGAAATTGGAATAGATCCTCTTGATGTAGAACTAATACACTTAAAACCGCGTTCTTTTACACCATCAGTACCACTAGTCTTTCGTTTGATTTCAACTGTTTCATATCTTGATTCGCCTGTTTTTAAAGTGTATTCTGATTCAGAGCCATAATAAAATGTTGCTACAGCAGTATCACCCTGTTTAGATACTTTAAGCCATTCATCTAAACTCACATCTTTATCTTGTCCTACAGTATCATCACGATATAATACTCGAGCCTCTTTAAAATCAGGATCATACATTTCTCCTTCTTTATAAGGTTTATCAGTACATGGACAATCTGAAAGCCAACCAATCGAGTTAACACAATTACCTACTGCATCAACAGAATCTATATTTATTACAAATAAAATCATAAAAACAATAACATATAATAAATAATTAAACTTTATCTTCATAAAAACCTCACTTTTTTACCTACCTATACAATATATATTGTAACAAAAAAAAAAGCAAATAACAACTATTATTTGCTAATTAAATCAATGTTTTAATTTACGATCTACAATCAGCTGATTTAGGTTTTTCAACACATTTCCAGCATTTATAACTAGTAACTTCGTCATTAGTATTAACTAGACCCATAAGTCCTTTTACTATTATAAATATAAATGCTATAACGACTGCCCAAATAACACGTTTAATTAACAGCCCTTGAGCTTCTTTAATTTCTTTTTCTTCACCAGCCATTACTGCTTTACCAATATCTAAAGCTCCCCATAAAACTAGCATAACTGGGATAACTATTTGAATGATTTTTACTACATTACCAACAAGCACCCATATTTGAACTGTATTCTCACAAAAATTTGAAACCCCATCTAATATAAATAACATATTTATTTCCTCCTAACGCTAACTTAATTTTACAATACATATATCATAATTGTCAACCTTAAAACTTAAATAATCCTTTGTCTTTCCTGCCAGTATTCGATTTAAAAATTCCTAATCTAACTAAAAACCCAATTAAAACTGGAAAACTCTGATTACGATCGTTTTGTGGTGGAATTACATAATAAAAGTTAATTCCCGCTTCACTAGCTAATCGATTAACATCATTTGATGATAATGTACATTTATTCAAAACTATTTTTTTACCTTTTAATTCATCAAATATTTTTATATTCTTGCGCAATAATTTGTTTAGTTTAATTGTTGATGGTTCAAATAAGTATAAAACATCTCCACATTGTGCCTCCACATTGCTATTATTAATATCAACCAAAATAATCTTATAGTTACCATACTGTAATATAGTTTGTGCAAAATTATCACTTTTAGTTGAAATCATTTCCTTTTCATTTAAGTATGCAAAATCATTTTTATCAACTTCAATCGCTAAAGTAGGAATCTTCTTTGATAATTCTTTTTGCAACATATAAATTAAAGAAGTTGCTCCTGCGTGTTCTGTCAAATTCTTAATTCCTAATACTCTTACTCCACCACCAATATTGGTTGAACTATTGGTAACAGGTTGCGATATCATCTGTAAGTTAGCAACATCTTTATAGGCATTAGGATGCTGTAATAAGTAATTAATTCCATCTAAATTAGTTGTAAAATTATATAATCCCATTGAAACCAATTGTGATAAAAAAGTTGGGGAATTAACAGTAGGATCAGTTTGATCTAACAATAGAATAATTTTATCAGCATCCAAATTAAGTGATATTTTTTGAATATTTTTAATATCACGATAATCTTTAATTGCAGTTATATCTAAAATCAATCTACCAAAGAAAAAATTAGCAAATTGACTAAGTAAATCGTCAACTTGAAACTCTCCTGTTAAAGACTTAATTACATCTATTTGCAAATTACCTAGTAATTCACGATACTTATTCCCTACAATAACATTCATAATTAATCACCTACTCTTCAAATACTGGTGCCTTTTCAATATCTTCCACACCATAATAAATATTCTTAGTATTTCCATTAACCGGAAAATTAATTGTCCTATTTAATAAAGGAACATTAAATTGAACAAAAACAACCACTTGATAATACTCACCTGATGAATTAGTAACTCTTTTTATTTCACAACGATTTCCATGATAATTATTATCAATATCATTAACTAAAGCACAACCATTTTTAATATTTTTATCAGCAAAAAAACTAGCTAATTCGTTAGAAGAATAACTATTATAGCCTTCATTTTTTTCTAAAATACTAATAACTTGATTTTTATTTCTAAATGTTATTGCATAATTAATAACTACTGCCATTAAGGCAATATAAATAACAAAAAACACCATAAAAATTTCTAACATCACTGTCGTGCCAAATGATTCTTTCATTAAATCACCCTCTAGATTGTTTCTTTTAGGGTTACATAATTATAAGCAGTAGAATTTTCATCCCATTTGTTTTGAATATTATCAAATATTTTAGGTAAAAACGCTACCAAGAATGCAAGGATTAATCCTGCTGCCACAATAATGATAATTGTAAAGTTTAACTCGCCCATTGAATCTTTCATTTTATATCACCTCTTTCATTTACATAGCAAATAGCATTAACATTGATAATAATAGTATTACCATCGTTCCTCCACCAGTTACTACTAACATAATAATGGTGCGTTTTTCCATACTGCTAAGTCTTGCTTTATATTTTTGTTCCCTAGATTTGTTTTGCAATGTTGAAACAGTTCTAGAAAACATCAATAACTGTTCATGTTTGTTTTTTTGTTCTCCTAATCCCAATCTATACAATAATCGCATCATTCTCATTGAATCTCTTACCGGATAAGTATTAGCAAACTCAACATAGGGTTCAATTGAAGAATCTCCAGCATCTATTTTTTGAACCATCTTTTTCAATCCTGGCTTAAAAATTTCAGGAGCATCATTAATCGATTTTTGTAAAGCAACCGGAATTGTATAATGTTGTGCTAATATTTCTAAATTCTTCAAATAATATGGCAATAATTGATCTATTTGATGTAATTTCTTTTTATAATTATTTTTCAAACTAATATATTGTAGTTTAAATACTAAGTACGCTAATGCTAAAGCGAAAATAAAATTAACAAATGTTAAATTTGATAAAAATATAAATACCATTACTGCAAATCCAATTAAAGCATTACGTAATCTCATATAAAATAGTTTATTAGGATCAACGCTTTCTCCATATTTCGCATATATCAAAAAGTCATAATCTTTTTCTTTCAATAGTTTTAAATATATATCATTATCCTTAATGAATGCTTTAGTATCAATAGTACCATTATATATTGCAACAAAGACAATAATTATCGCCGCTAATACCACTATCATTATTCAACACCTACATTCTCATTGTAATATTTTTCTCCACTAAATAAGAAGAAACTATTTAACAACACCACAACATGTAATAATATAACAACAATTGGTTCATTTAACATTTGAATATATGTCTCAGGTGTTAGTAAATATTGTACTAGCATAACCATGAAATAAAGCATCACTCCATATAATAAGAAAGAATTATGGAAAGACTTACGATCCATTCGATCACGATATACATTTTCTACTAGCATATCTATATCTAATAACATATTTTCCAATACTTCTGTATTTTCTAAAGCTCCTTCATTAGTAATTTGTAAAAACAATTGATGCATATTTTTAATAATGTAATAAGGATACTTTTCATTCATCATTGCAATTGATTCATTTATTGAACCTTTCTCATAAGCCATATCAATCATTAGTTTAACATCGCTTTTAATTGGATCTTCCAAAACTCCAGAAGAATAAACTCCTTCCAAAGATTTTACAAAAGATTGAGTTGTTGCAAATTCCATAATAACATTAGTAGCATATACCTGAATTTGTTCAAATAAGTATTCACTATACACTCTTTTCATACGCAAATATGCTAGATATGGAATCATTAATACAGTAACAGTAACATATAAAACAGTTACCCAAATATTATAAAAATATAGATATGATATTGCAAAAGCAAAACCAGCAAACAAAACAATTTGTAAAACGTATTGCTTTGTTGTATATTCTAAACCTAATTCTTTTACTTTTTCTCTAATTGTTTTATAAGAATATGGCGCATATTTTGAATAAACTTTTCCCCAACTAGTTTTAATAAACTTATTGAATGAACCGTCAGCATTTTTACGATATAAAACAATAAAAATTACTATTGCCGCTATCAGTACTAATTCCATATTCTCACCTCTTTTATATTACTATTTCTTCATTTGTTTTTTTGATATTATTCAGAAAAACCCCTTGTCCTTCTAAATAATCTATTAAATATTTTGATGGTTTCTTTCGTGTTTCTTCTTTTGATGCTGTTCTTTTATAAAGTATTTGATAATCGGGTTTGTTATCATCATCAATAAAGAATTCAACAACCTCTGCAATTTCACGAATAAACTTACCTGATTCTTTTTCATATCTTGCACGAATATGTACCCCAATTTGAACATAACGATGAATTGTCTTCAAAAATTGATCTACATCAATATTAGTTTCCAATAAACTATACATACGCATTGGTATCGATTCTGCCTTATCAGAATGAATTGTCGATAAAATATTATGCCCCGACGAAATAGAATTACGAACCGCTGTAACAGCTTCCGCACTTCTTACTTCGGATAATAGTATCCATTTAGGATTTTGACGCATACAAGTCATCAAAACTTCTGTATATGAGGCAATATTGTTAGTTTTCATCGATACAATATCACGATTTGGAAAAATTTTATCCAAATGTAACTCTAAAGTATCTTCAATCATAATTATTTTTTCATTTTCTTTTATTTTAGATGCTAAATATTTAACAAACTCAGTTTTACCAGCACCAGTTTCACCACTCACGATAATATTACAATGTCCTTCAATACACTTCAAAAGAAAATCATGAACATCAGGTGTAATATAATCTTGAGCATAAATTTTTTCTTTTTCTAATCTAATTTTAGCCGGTGTCTTACGAAAAACTGCCGCTATTCCATTACGAGCAATTGACTCATGAACAAAGTTCATACGTAATTCACTACTCTCAGAATCTAAAAATGGATGTGCCATATTAAAAGATTTTCCTACAATATTAGCACACTGAAATGCTATTTTCTCAATTAATTTATCATCTACGCCAGGATTGTCAATACGATAAGTACCTTTATCAATACTTTTTAACCATACTTGACCCCCATTAGTATACGAAATATCAGTAATATTATCATCTTCTAAATATGGCTTCAATGGTCCAAATTCGATATGTGAAAAAATAGCTTCTGCACTATTATCTAATTCATCATCAGCAATAATAGCAGCCTCTTTTAATTCCTCTTTATTCTTAGAAAAATCTGGTGTTTGATTCCCACCAAACATATCATTCACCTTCCACAACAATACCATTTTGTTGAATATAAATTGTTCTTTCGTTAATAAATTCAACAATTTGGGTAGATGTAACACTAGTAGTTCCCGGTGTACTTTTTAACGCCTCATTAGTTGGTACTGGAATCAATTCCACTTTAGTCTGATCATTAGATAAATATGTTGCTTTCTTTAATAATAAATATGTTTCTTCAGAAACTGAGAATATTAACATTGCTGGTGTTCTCGTTTCTTCAGTATTCTCAAAAACATGATTACCTGATCTATCCTTTACCGCTAAAACCTTAACATTTTCTAATAATTTACCAACCATAATTTTACCATCATTACTAATTGCTTTAAAATAAACATCAATAAAATTATTAGGATAAATACTATTACCATAAGTAGTATTAATATCAACCGTCATAAAGAATGCCACCTCACCATCTGGTATTTCAGTTAGTGAAGCATCTGGTAAATTTTCATAAGAAATAATAGCATCCGAATAAAACAAACTACCTTTTGGAATCAAAGTATTTACATTAGTATAAAAGTTTTTCACCTTTTGATCATTCGTAATGATATTCCCTTGTAAAGTCGATTTCAACACTTTTGTATAACCAATCATATCCTCAGTAATTTTTGTTCTCGGCTGAATTACAACTTTAGCGAAAGGTACCGTAATTGATTCAGTTCCTCGATTAACTGCATAAGTGTAACCCAAATAAATAACAGCAATTATAAGCAAAACACCAATAATTGTAACTGTATTCTTATTTCCTAAAAATCTTTTTAATCCATTCATTTTTTCCCGCTCCTTTATTCTTCTACTTTTTCTTCCAGAATTGCTGCAACACTATTAGAAATACTAAATTCATATTCTTGATCCATTTCCAATACGTTCCTCAACATTCCTAGTTTTTCCCCAGATTCTACTTTTATAACAACTTTAGGTGGTAGTTCATCAATATCATAAAATGAAATTTTATACTTCCTTCTTATTTCAGCAGATTCTGCGTATCTCCTTGTAAACATCTCAACGAATTTTTCTTCGTCAATCTTAACAACTCCTGGTTCATAAAATTTCCCCTCTTTATCAGTATAACCATAACGATAGGCAATTAAATCAACCGAATCAATCATCGCTGCTTCAGTAGTTTCTTTTAATAAATAATAAGTTTGATCATTAGTAGTAGAAACTTGTCCAAAAAAGTTCACCAAAGCAATTCCAATTAATCCTAAAGCAATTATTAATACTCCCCACATTGATGCTTTCAATTCTTATCACCCTGCCTTTGTAATGACTTTTGAAAAAATTCCTCTAACAAAATCACTATGATATTTTCCATTTACATAATTACCATTTGAACTTAACTCACTATTGTATTTATTATTATCATTATATTGTCTAATTGACTTAATAGTATCAGTGTCCAATGTAACAACATACATCGGAGTATTCTTATATTCATTGCCTGTGATTAATTTATTGGATTTCCAATTTTCCCATAAACCACTAGCTCCATTAGGAAAAGGATTATCTAAATCAATTGTTCGATAAGGTAATCGCCCAACCCAACTCACACTGCCACTATTATATATATTATAACCACAACTAGACCTAATAGTCCAGTCTTTATTTTGATATTTCACAACTGTTGCCAGACTTTGATTACCACTACCTTGTTCAAAATCAGTATATAATTTTCGATCAGCTGCTGTACAAGAAATACAAGATTGTTTATCTAAAATAACATCACCATAACCTTGACCGCTCGTAATAGTTTTCTTTAAAACCGGATCAAAAGTACTAATAACTTTAATACTCTTAGCCCATACTTTAATATTCTTCCCTTGAACTGTCGCTGCAATACTTTTTTGTGATACAGTAGTAACACTTCGATCTACCAATTCAGTCAAAGCATTTATTTCTTTATATTTTTCATTGTTAGAATCAACAATAGTAACAACTAAACTATTACCAATTGATTTACTAATAGTACTGTTAATGTTATCAGACCATGATTGAAATAAAGAAAGTTCTTCCATCATCGCCTTTTTAGTTACATCATTTGCACTTTTATAATCATAGTTAAACAAATTATATTCAAAAATTCCTGTACAAACAAAAGTGTTGCTTACTTTTATTCCAGAATAATCAAACCCAGATCCTGATAAAATAGAAATATTATTAGTCTTTGGTGTTTCTAAAGCCATCATTTCTCTACAAGAAATACTTGAATAACCTTTAGAACTAGTAGTAGCATATTTCGAATAAATTGCAGCTAATTCCGTCCTATAATCATCATTTTCATGAGAACATTTTTCCTCAAACAGATATCCACTTGAAATGACACAACTGCCAGTATCTTTTTCACCTGCTACAGTTGTTTCAGTACAAGCTGCACTAACACCTTCTAAAGAAAATAAAACAATTAATCCAATTAACCAAACTAATTTTTTCATATCTTTATTTCCTTTCGCGTTTTTCTTCGCTTAGCAATAATTATTGTTATAACTATAATAACTATCACTCCTCCACCAATTACAAAAACATAATTAGCAACAATGAAATCTACAATCCCATTTATAAATAGAGTTAACCAATTAATCTCCAATTGGTTATCAAAATTATCCTCATACTCATTAATTGCATCAGCAATTATACTAGCATCCAAATACTCATTACACCACGGATCACAGTATTTAAAATCTGGATGTTCTAAACAATACTCATCTTCAGAAAAACTATTATATTTAGGCAAAGTTATTACTTTAGTCGCTATTTTTATATTTTTACATGTCCCACTCTTTGAAAAAACTCTAAAACTATAGGTATTACCAGCAATATAATTATTTAGCGTTAATATATCATTAGTCCCATAAATATATTTTTGATTAGTATCATCAATTAAAAATAAATCTTCTGTTAAATTAGATATCACTAAATTAAAATTTTCTTTTTCAATATTTTGATAGTTTATGATTACATTATCAGCAATTAACATTTTTTGTGCTAATTCGCTATCATTACAGACAGCATATGTATTAGGAATAAACAAAAAAAATAGCACAACAAAAAATATAATCCATCTTTTCTTCATAAGCCACCTTCCTATTCTAAAAATAATATAACATATTTAATAAAAAAAATAAACAAAAATGACAAAATATGGTATCATAAAAAAGAGGTGTAAGAATGAAAGAAAACAAGAAAATTATAATTTTGCTAATTGTCGCATTATTAGCAATTGGTGGTGTAATATTAATACAGAAGCTTAATACTACTGATAAACAATATTTACAAGAAATTAATTACAAAGAATTGAAAGAAAAAATCGATAACAATGAAACATTTGCCTTACTAATTAAACAAGACGATTGCCCTTATTGTGAAATGTTTTTTCCAACATTCGAAAAAGCTGTTAATAAAAATAAGGTAGAAAATGCTTATTACATCAATACATCAAGTTTGAAGGCAGAAGACAGTGAATTATTTCAAGAGTTGATTGATTATGATGGTACTCCTACTACAGTGTTTTTTGATAAAGGAACCGAAATGAATAGATGGACCAGAATTGATGGCAATAAAAATTCGAAGTATGTTGTTGATCGTCTAACTAGATTAGGCTACATAAAAGAGGAATAGTTTATTCCTCTTTATATTTTTCTAAAAAATCTTCTCCCTTGTGTGGTTCCATTCTAAGCAAATTACAAAATATAAGGTTTGAAATGCATAAAAAAGCAAATAAGTATAAATTAAAAACACGAGATATTTATTTGCCTTTTTTCTTGCTATTTTTTTTGTTCTATATATTCTTCTTTATATGCTTTCATAATCATATCTATTGATAATACATCTACCTTATTTAAATCTTCAATTGATACTTTTCTAATTTCATAATAATTATTTTCTGTACACCTTTCTAATTCTTCACCACCTAATTTTGGTTTTCCATTAATAATAGTGCAACTAAAAAAGTGAGC
This sequence comes from uncultured Muribaculaceae bacterium, assembly GCA_964575655.1. Classification (GTDB taxonomy): domain Bacteria; phylum Bacillota_I; class Bacilli_A; order RF39; family UBA660; genus DAOPMC01. The sequence continues at coordinate 13,648 of CAZNQV010000021.1, forward strand.
TATAGTTTCATCGCTTTCATCTTTTCCTAAATAACCATTAATTTTAACATCAACAGAAAATTCTTCCTTAATTTCTCTAATTACATTTTCTTCCAATGTTTCATTCTCATTAATTCCACCACCTGGAATCACATAATATTCTTTCACAGTACCATCATCTTTGACTCTTCTTCTAAACATAGCATAAACACTACCATTTTCAATTATTATCCCTCTTGAACTAATTCTTTTTTCCATTTTTTAAAATCCCTTCATCTCCTCAATAATAAATTTCAAAACCCTGTTATTAAAATCAATTACTTCTTTTTTTGAACTTTGGATATCTTTTAATGTTCCAATTATATCAAAAAAAATATACTTTTGTCGAATTTGTTCCTTTTTCAATACGTATTTTAAAAAATTCAATATAACATTTTCATAACATAAAGGAAAATTCCTTTAATATTAAAATAACATTTCATTAAAAAAGAGGAATAAATTATTCCTCTTTATATTTTTCTAAAAAATCTTCTCCCTTGTGTGGTTCCGTTCTAAGCAAATTAAGATAATCTTGTTGTCTTAAAACTTCATACAAAACAATTGCCACACAATTTGATAAATTTAAACTTCGAACATTAGCGGTCATTGGTATTCTCATACAGAAATCTAAATTTTCTTTTAAGATTTCTTTTTTTATACCTGTAGATTCTTTACCAAAAATCAAATAAATATTACCTTCTTCATTTGCATAATTAAAAGAAGAATGAGGCTTTTTTCCGTATCTTGTAAAATAATAATATTTACCTTCGTTTTTACTTTTAAAATCATCAAAGTTGTCATAAACTTGATAGTCTAGTTTATCTATATAATTAACACCACTTCTTTTAATGCTAGCTTCATCTAAAGAAAAACCAAGTGGCTTAATCAAATGTAGTTTAGTATTAGTAGCAACACAAGTACGCATAATATTACCAGTATTAGTAGGTATTTCCGGTTCATATAAAACAATGTTTATCATATTAAATCAACATAATCTTTCAAAAAATCCGCTACATCACTAATCGTTATATCAAGATCATCTTTTGAAGACAGAATATCTATCATTTTATTATCCTTAAAAACTGCAATAATTGGATAGTCAGACATCTTTTTAATCAAATCATCACTTTTATACTGAACATAGAAATCATTTAAAAAACTATTATTGTTATGACCATCCATATTAAAATAAAAAATATCATCTCTTAAATTATGATTAATTATATAGTTTTCAAATTTCTTTTCAAAATTACGACATTTATTTTCTTTAGCGGTACACATATATAAAATAGTTATATCTCTTTCAGATAAAAAAGCATCAAGTTCCTTATACTTAACTTCCGTTACTGTATTCGTTAAAACAGGTGTTACTATTTTGTAATAACGATAATTTTTATACCAATTTAACAAATAAAAAGTTAGTAACAAGGTAACAAAGATAATCGCTCCTAAAATTAAATAGTTTTTTAATGTATTTTTTTTATCCATAATGATACTCACCTCAATATAATTTTAACACACAACAATTATTGTTACTATTACAAATTTTAAAATAAGAAAAAGATTGATTACCACGTATCAATCCTTTTCATATTTCCCCCATTTTACACAAGACTTATCTGCTTCTTATTAAATAATTATTATCATACAAATAATTAGCATAATCATCTGCAAAGTTCCAGAAACATGCTGCTAATTCATCATAATCTTCTTCTTCAATTCCTTTATGTGAATACTGATCTGCCCATTCTTTACTATAAAACATTGAATTTAATGATAATGATGCAATACTATCTTCATATCGTTCTGGATATATATATCTTAATGGTATTTCTCTTATATTATTTACTTGATATCCATATGGCTCACTTTTCATATACTCTGCTTGTATCTCAAATGTACTATATAATGGATACCAATTGAATTCATCTAGTTCACTCATCGATAGTTCCCCTTCTAATGGTCTATCAATTACAAACCTAATAATCTTTCCCCAATGTTCATATATAACTTCATCACTTACTTCATTATTTATTATATAATCAAAACTATCTTCTATCTCTTTTAAGAATACCTGTTCTTTTGTTCCCTCTTTAAATAATAAACTTTGTGGTAACATGATTAGTTCGTCTTCTAGTGAAAAAGTTCCATATACAACAAAATTTTTACACATTGCCGAAAA
>CAZNQV010000022.1:0-3172 GCA_964575655.1 uncultured Muribaculaceae bacterium
CTACTGGTTTAGTTAATGCTGTTTTAGCATACATCTTAGATGAATAGCTACTATAATAGTAACTTCTGCCTACTTTACGATAGGCTCTTACTTTATAATAATATCCTTTATTAAAACTTAAACTACCATTAATATATTCAGTTGCAGATGTCGTCTTAACTAATCTATAATATCCATTCTTACTTGTTGCACGATATATTTTATAACCGGTTGCTCCCGCTACTGGTTCATAGTTAATTTTTATACTATTATAACCATTAGATGCTACTGTTACTATTGGTTTACTGACTACTGTTTTAGTATAAGTATAACTAGAATAATTACTATATATATCATTTTCATTTACTGTTGTAATGGCACGTACTTTATAATAATATGTTTTATTAAAAGTAACTGTATTTAAATAATTTAAATCAGTTGTTTCGCCTATTTTAGTATAAGTTCCTGATTTTGATGTTGCACGATATATGGCATATTTAGTTGCTCCAGGTACTGCAGTAATCGTTAATTTAATTGTTGTGTAATCTTTTGATGATGCTTTTACACTTGGAGTTAATGGTATGGGTTTATTGCTTACTACTATTCCATAATTACCATATACTTTCTCTTCATTTACAACACGATAGGCTCTTACTTTATATTTATATGTTGTTCCAGTTGTTAATCCTGTATTAGTATATGAAGTTGTCCTTACATCATTTATTAATTCATATTGTCCTAATTCATTTTCTTTATATATTTCATAACCAGTTGCTCCAGATACTTTGGTAATTGATATTTTTAATCGATCGTATCCTGCTGATGAAACGGAATAACTTGGTTTTGATGGTACTGGAATGATTTCTTTTACTGCACTATTATCACCATATTTATTACTTCCAGACACTGTACGATATGCTCTTACTTTGTAATAATATGTTCTACCCGTTGTTAAACCACTATTGGTATAACTCGTTTTAGTAGTTGAACCTAATCTAGTCCAATTAATATTATCAGTTGAACGATATATAGCATAACGACTTGCTCCAGATATTTTGTTATAGGATAGTTTTATACTATTATAACCAGTTGATGATATAGAAACATTAGGAATACCAACTTTCAAAGTACCTGTTGAAACAATATTAGAAAAACTACTATATTTATTGCTTCTTGATACTACACGATATGCTCTTACTTTGTAATAATATGTTCTCCCGGTTGTTAAATATTTATTAGTGTACGATAAACTAGTTGTAGTCGCTACTCTTGAATATGTTCCATTTAAACTAGTTGCACGATATACTTGATAGTATTTAGCACCATCTACTTTAGTCCAACTAATTTTTGCACTATTATAAGTTGCACTAACAAAGGTAGTGGTTGTTGTTTTAAGTTTAGGTGCAGTGCTCACAATCGTTGAATATGGACTATATACCAGTATAAAATCATCTGTTGCCAAATCATATTTATACACATATTGACGAACCTTGTAATAATAAGTTTTGCCAGTTGTTAATCCATTATGAATATACTGTATATCTTGCGGTTCTGCCACCATTGTATATCTACCGGTTTTTGATGTTGAATAATAGATTTCATAACCATGGGCCTCACTTGATAATTCACTGCTAATTTTAATTTGATTATAATTATTGGAGATAGCAGTTATAGTTGGTGCATCTAAAATTATTTCTTCAACTTCAGCTGTTACAGTTATATCCCCTGCTGGCATTGTAATAGTATTGTTTGTTATGGTTAATTCGCTAGAATTATACATAACTTTTAAACTACCTTCAACATATCTATATCCTGGAGCTATTTCAACTTCTAATTCAATAGTCTCACCGGCAATCAAATCATCATTAGAAAATACATAGTATAATTGATCTTCTTCTAGAATTATGTCGTAGGTTATTACAAAGTCAGCTGAAATAGTTACATCACTTGCTGGCATTATAAAATAATTATTAGTTATTGTTATATTATTACCAGAAGCATCAGTTGCTGTAAGTGTACCAGGATCATAAGCATAGCCTTCATCTGGATTAATATTCAAATAAACAGCGCTTCCTTCTGGATAACTAGATGATGGGGTATTAATTGTACCATTGGTCATCCCTGAATCTTTGATAATATCATAATAAACAATAACTTCAGTAATATATACACTTAGAGATACATCACTCGCTGGCATTGTAAATGTTGTATATGAATTGGTAGTAGCTATTTCACCAGATCCACCATAAACATAAGTACGAGTGTGTTGATACCCATTATTAGGTGTCACATTAAGCGTTACTACATCTCCTGCAGCTGCTTTTGTAACAACATCAACGGTACCGTTTTCAACTGCCCAAAGAAAGCCAATATTATATAATTTCTCAAATTCTGCATTGATTGTTACTGCAGAGTTTGGCATAACAAATGTATTATTTTGTGATACTGTTCTTGGGTTATTTTCACTGTCTAATACTTTAAAGGTACTTGCCTTTAAACGATAATCGACATTTGGGGTTATTGTTATTGCAACAACTTCTCCTGGTGCTGCTGTTGATTTAGCAGTAACTTCACCATTAGTTACTGGTGATATAGTAATTGGATTGGCTATTTCAAATTGAGCACTCACAGTTACCGCTTCGGCTGGCATTTTAAAATAATTACCTCTTACAGCTACATCTGTTTCACTAGCAGTTGTAACTTCTAAGCTTCCAGGTTTGATTTGGTAACCTGTACTAGGATTTGGATTAACATTAACCCATTCATTTTCTCCTGCTGTTGTTTGAGGGGCTAAATTGCCATTTGCAATAGCTGGATCAACTGTTATATCGTATTGAATTGCCTCGATATCAATCAATATGGAGCCACTACTGCAGGCTAAATCAGGCCCATTAAACTGAGTTCGGTTTTCTGAAGGATATGGATATTCGTTTAATACACGATTGATCGTTTTATTGGTAGTCAACGCATTTTCATTACCACTCTCTATTGCAATAGCTGCAATTGCTTGACATGATTGTATAGGTTCGCCCATATATGTTACTTTTAATGATGCATTGTCTATAATAAGATTTCCAACGCGATCATTGTAACTTTTATATATACCAACAGACCTCACACTTCCTGCGTTTATATTAACTCTTGCACCATTTTCAAGGACAATATCATCACCTCGAGCGACCATATCATAGTA
>CAZNQV010000022.1:3182-14229 GCA_964575655.1 uncultured Muribaculaceae bacterium
TAAACTTTTGTATTGCTAATATTTACAGTAACGCTACCAGTTATTGTTAGTCCTCCTTCACTTTGAGAAAAGACACCATAATCTCCACCTGATATATTCAAAACTCCGGCTGTTTCACTTTTAATAATTAATTTGGAATTAGTAATTATACTGCCCCCTAATATATTATTAATACCATTTACCTCAATTGTCAGTATATTTTCCATTGTATCTGTTTCTGGGTCATCATAACCTACCGCAAATATTCCAGGTAATGATGCACAATTATCAATTGTTAAAACACCCTCGTCATAATCATATTCCCAACAATCTCCAGTTTTATCTTCTCTAACTGTTGTAATCCCACTTTCTTCTGAAAAACTAATTTCTGTCCCGGCCATAGCAGATGGCATAAAGATGAATAATAAGCTTATTCCAAAGATTATTTTAAATAAATTTTTTTTCATAACAACTCTCCCTATTTTATAAAATAAGTATATCACTCATTTTATAAATTGTCACAAACTATTTTAAAAAAGCTAAGTATAAACTTAGCTATATATTACCCATTTAAATCAGTATATTCTTGATTTAACATATTAAACTTTTGATTTATTTTGTTAGTTTCAGCTTTTTCTAACTTGTACCATCCTTTTCTAAACATTAATTCAAACACTTCTCGTTGTAACTCGCTAATTTTATCAAATGTTTGTAAATATTGCTGATATAAGTTTTCGTTACTTGCTTCAGTTAAACTAACAGTATAATTTTTAGACATCCCTTTTAATGTGGATAATAGTCCTCCTAGGTAATCTTTTTCATTAAGTTTTATTCCTTTGCCAACTTCTGTTTTAGGATTACTAATCTCGTTATTATTCATTATTACCTCCTAAAATTTGTAGAATTTGTTGCATATTAGAATTAAATAATTCTGAAGCTTTTTGCAATATTTTTTTTATTTCTTGATCATTTACTTGGTCTATACTGTTATAAGTATTTTTATAAGCTCCGTAATTCCAATCAAACATATCAGATAAATAATCTAAATCTTTACAACTAATAATATTAGGTACTACTTCATAGTTTTGCATATAATCTCCTTTCAGTTTTATTATTATCTAAAATATTATTTTTAAACAAAAAAAGTAGTTATTCTACTTTCTTTTTAACTGGTGCTTGAATTTCTGTTAACCAATCTTCTTCTTTATCTTTATTCCACATACCATCAATATATCTTTCTCGAATTGGTTCAATGATTTCATACCCATTTTCATCAATATATTTTAGTAAGAAACTGTATGCTCCTCTTAATGTTGAATAAGGTCCTTTGTGATAGACGCAGATTGCTTCAACTGGATTTAGTTTTTCAAAGTGGATATTGTCATTTTCAACTCCAGTCTCTACTACTGCTTGGGCATATCTTACTTTGATATCTTTTTCTTTGTATTCATTGTCTAGATAACTAACATAACAATAATCTGGTTCAAGACATTTAATATTAGGATTAATATCTATACACTCTTCGGCGGAACCTAAGATAAATGGAACAAGTTCGGCAAAGGTTGGAACTACTCCTTCTTTATAATATACGGTATAATCTGGTAATGTTTTAGTAATAACTTCATATTTCATATTTTTTTCCTCCATAAAATATTTTATTTTTGAAAGTTGTTCATTGTATAAAACTAAATCTTTTTCAATATCTTGTTTCCTTTTATTTAAATATGTATCAATATCACCATGAGCCAAGATAGATTTAATATCTTTAATTGAAACACCCATTTGTCTTAAAGATAAAATCTTTGATAGTTGTAGTAGTTGATATGTTTCATAAAATCTATAATTTGTTTCTTGATCAACATATGCAGGAATTAACAAGCCAACTTTTTCATAATATCTTAAAGTTTTAATGGTTGTTTTTGAAAGAATTGAAAAATCTCCTATTTTATACATAATAACCTCCATAAATCATTTATACTCTATCCTTTAAGGGGAGAGTCAATAACTTTTTATTCAAAACACATCTCCTTATAGTTTAATTTAGTTTTGTTGTTTTTTGAACAGATTCATTATTTAATTTATTGCAGCAAAAGTCTAGTAACTGTAAAATATTCATATTTTTAAGTTCCTTTTTTGACAAAAGATTAATATCAATTTTATCCATTTTTAATCTTTCTTTTTGTTCTCGAGTATCTAGTCCAACATAATTTAGCCAATATGGATAAATTCTTTTTTTATATTCCATTAATTCTTTGTGTCCTTCTTCAAAAGTGCTTTCTCCTTTTAAAAAAGAGTACAATTCATAATCTGCAATTAATTCAATAATTGCATGTAGTATACTTGCTTCATCAGGAGTAGCGGTTTCACTATACGGCAATAAACAATGGAGTCCTTCATGAACTAAATAAATAAAATTATAATTTAAATCTTCTTCTCCTCGAAAATGCCCCCAAGCAATTTTATTATCAGCAAAACTACAACCTTTATAAGTATTTGGATGTGATATATATACTATTGGAGTAATGGAAAAATCAATTTTCAATAATTTTCTTAAGAATAAATTAATTCTATTTTTGTTTTCATTCCAACTTTTTTTAATTAATTGCATATATGCTTTTGTTTCTTTAAATAACTTTTTATATTCCTCGGTCTTAATAAACTCTTCAATTAAACTTTTACAGTCCAAATCTTTCAAATAAACTAAAGCATCATCTGTATCGAGATTTAGAATTTTTTTATATCCCAATCTATATTTATCCCATAAATAGTTTTTAACTTCTGTCATTTCCTTATTATTATTAGGGATCATATCATTTAATACTTTAATAGCAATTTCTTTTTTATCAAATTTCGTATAAGAATCATACACAGTAAGAAATTCTTTTGTGGAAATCAATTCAGTAAGTAAGTGGTTGATTTCATCATTTTCCTCATAAACTGTGAAATCTAATAATTTTTCACCAATAATTTTTTTATATCCATTATTTTTTTTATAGCTCTCTTTTATTGTTCTTATTTCTTTTGATTCATTGTGCATTTTTCTTTTTAAAATATAAAACGCAAGAAAATATTCATCCAAAACAAATTCAAAGTCCACAATATCACTTCCTTACTTATAATTTTACCATAGATTAAATCAAAAATATCTGCAATTTCTAAATTCTATTATTTTCTTTTTGTTACAACAAAAAATCAACTTCAAATAAAAGTTGATTTCGTATTTAATGTTCTAATTAGTTAAAATAGAAAATTCACTGGTACATTTAAACACTCTTATCTTAACTAGTAATACGAGTGTTTTCTCATTATTATTATGTTGCACAATAAAGTCTATTCTTTTATTAGTTTTTTTACAGATGTTCCTTTTGTTTCACTTATTTCGTAATCAGACGTTGAATCTAAATAAGATTGGTTATAAAAAATATCATTTTTAACATCATAAAAACCTTTGCCTTCTTTGTCCTTGAATTCTGAAATTATTTGATTATCAATTATTTGTTGCAAATCAAAATTATCATCATCTAAACAATATTCACTTAGTTTTAACTTTATTCTATGGAAAACTGAATGTAGTTCTTTCAAATTATCACTTTTATACCCTTTAGTTACCATTTCTTTATAAGCCTCTTCACCTATTTGTTCACCAATTTCCAAATATTTATCATACAATTCAATCAATTCATCTCTAACTTTTCTTGGGATTAATTTCAATTTTTCCATTCTTTCTATTTTAAAATAAATAATATATTGAGCAATTGTTAAATGATTATATTGATCAATATTTGAAACAGGAACATAATGGACAAAAAGCCTTTTTAAATCACCTATTTTTTCCTCAGTTAATTCAATACTAATACAATCTTCAACAAATTTAATTATTTCTTCATTATTCTCCATAGAACCACCTAATTAAATTATATCATAGAATAAAAAAACTTGCACTATTATACGAGTTATTAACTATATGGTGCATTTATGTCTCTTATCTAAACTGTTAATAAGACACATTTCTCGTTAGTCAACAGCATACTACCTGTTTTTTTCCGTTAGTCAAGTACTGGAATTTTTCCGGAAATTTTTCCAGTTTTTTTCAGGGACATTTTTCTATCATTTATAAGGCTTCAGAGCATTTTTTAATTTTAAAATAACAGTTTTCGTGAAAAAAGTTAGTACTTTTGATACTAATTTAATTACAAAGCTGTAATTTTTTATTTAATCCATTCATCTATTAATAATCCTGTTATATATTCATCTTCCATGTTTCCTGTTGCTTTAGATATAAATTTTTTCCTTCTAATTCCTTCATCTTTATAACCAAATCTTAATTGCATCTTATGAGATTTTTCATTTTCTTTAAAATATCCATTTTCTAATCGCCTTAAATTTAATGTTTCAAATGCATATTTAATTCTTGCTCCAAAGGCCTCTGTCCCATAACCAAAACCTTGGTATTTTTCACTTATCCAAATACCACCACCAGCTGTTCCATTATCAACACTTATGTTTGTTAATTGTGTACCACCAATTGCTTTATTTTCACTTTTTAAAACTATTGCAAAATTATATAAATTATTATTAATAGTTTTTTGTACAAACTCTATCGCATCCTTTGTTGTATATGGGAAAGGTGCTCCTGCTAACCATTTTGTAACATTAATATTATTTAATCCCTCTACTATATCATCTATGTCGGTCATATTCCATTGTCTTAATATTAATCTTTCTGTTTCTATTATTACATTTTTATCCATAATTTCTCTCCTTTTTAAAACTATTATTTTCTATTAACTTAATTATATCATAATCTTATTAAAAAACGAACTGCACAAACAGTTCGAGTTAATTACTAATGGTGCATTTATGTTCTCTTATCTAAACTGTTAATAAGATACATTGTTCGTCAGTCAACAACATACTACCTGTTTTTTTCAGGGACGTTTTTCTAGCATTTATAAGGGTTCCCAGTGTTTTTAAATTTTAAAATAACAATTTTCATGAAAAATGTTAGTACTTTTTTTTCGTAATCACAGATAGTACTATACTGGTTTTTTTACAAACCAAAATAAGTATTAATAATCATTACCTTCTTTTTATTAAGCTTTTTTTTAAAAATTGCGTTGCTATTTCTAATTCATTTTTTTGTAATTCATTAAAATCATTTTTTTCATTTAAATATGATAAATCATATTTTGAATCATAGCATATAGAATACGGCAAAATACCACTCATTTCTAATCTAAACAAAGCATTCTCCAATTCTTCTGAATATGGAAAAATCGGACTCTCATCAAAAATTAGTTCAGATATTTTCAATTTTTTTACTTTAGAACCAATTTCATAGAAAGCTGAATGTATTACTCTTCTATCTGTAGTAATTTGCTTTTCATTTAATTGTTTTAAAATATATACAATTTCATCATCTAAAGTAATATTACTTTTTATTATATTTTTTAATTCTTTTAAATTTTCTTCCATAAATATACCTCCTATGTTTATTATATCATATATCAATTAAAAAAACGAACCACCTAAGCAGTTCAAATTAATATCTAATGGTGCCCTTATGGTAGAAGTCGAATAACTTTTAAGGGTAGATGATAAGTAAGTAATAACTTACTAACTACTATAATCATACTATAATTTTTATAAAATGGGAACGCCTTATTGAAGAAATCGTGGCACGTTTTGTTTTTGCTTTAGCAAAAATGAAAGTGGCTATAGCTTTTTTCTTTTATTTGCAAAGATAAATCAATGCAAATGAAAAACATAATTTTGCTTGGTATTTACCTTGCTAAAATTATGTTTGGTGCTAGGTTTACCTAGCACACTACTATTGGCTTTAGCCGATAGCGTAGTGTGTTATTACTCTATTGGACAATAGCTTATCTATGTTTTGTTTGTGATTCTTTATTTTCATTGATAAAATTATAATAGTTTCTTTGCAAAAAGTTTAATGCTTTCAAAGTTTCTTCTGCTTCAATACCTGGATATACAAGTGAATATTTCCAATCAGCACTACCATGATATGATGCATCATAATATGAATAAACACCTTTTCTCTTTTCATTATTTCCTGCAGAAGTGCATAAACCTATTCTACCTCCAAAATCTCTAAAAAAACTTTGACAAAGTGCAAATAATGCTTCACGACTAGTTATGTAAAATTGCATATGTGTACTATCAAAAACACTATTAACAGTTAAATTTCTGTTTTTTCCTATAGTTGCTGAATAATTTTTCTTTAGAATTGATAATGCTTTAAATATCTCTATTGATTTTTCATCATGTTCATCAGATTCTAAAATGTTTTTACCATGTAAAATACAATCGTCAAACATTACTTCAATTGCTGTTTGTGGTGTTATATCAATTTGTGTATATAATCTACCATTTACCGTTAATAAATTTTCATTTTCCATATTTTTCAAACCTCCCTTTGATTGCGTGAATTATTATACTATAATCAGTCAAAAAAATCAACATCATATTTTATAATTATTATTTTTTAATCTTCAAATTCTATTGTTAACACTCCTTTCGTAACACTAAAAAACTAACTATTTCTAGTTAGTAATCTATTACTCTCGAAGTTTAAAAGTTCGAGTTTCCTATCAATCTGGTGCCGAAAATAGGAATCGAACCTACGACCTATCGCTTACGAGACGATTGCTCTACCAACTGAGCTATTTCGGCGATGTATTTATTATAACAAAAAAACTCACCAAAGTGAGTAATTTTTTTATCTTTTGTATTTGGGTAATAATAGATTTAATAGTATACCAATAATAGCTGCTAAACTCATCCCCGATATTGCTAATGAAAAGTCGCCTGATTTTATAGCAATTACTGCTCCACCAAGTCCTAGAGTTAACATAGTTGCTGATACAATAACATTTTTTGTGTCTGTGAAATCAACTTGATTTTCTACTAACACTCTTAATCCATTAACTGCAATAAATCCATAAAGTAATAGTGATACACCACCTAATACTGCATCAGGTATAGTTGAAAACAGCGCTGTTAATTTACCTAAAAAAGCAAATACAATGGCGAATGCTGCTGCTAATTTTAACACTTTGATTGAGGCTACTTTTGTCATACCAACTACTGATGTATTTTCTCCATATGTTGTATTGGCTGGTCCACCAATTAATCCTGCTGCAAATGTTGCTAAACCATCACCTAATAAAGTCCTATCTAATCCTGGATCTTTAATTAAATCTTTACCAATAATCGTTCCTAGTACAGTATGATCTCCAATATGTTCAGCCATTGTGACTAATGCAACTGGTACGATTGTTAAGATAGCTTTAAAGTTTGGTGTGTAGTTAACAAATGGTAATACAAACTCTGGCATACTAAAGAATGATGCTTCTTTAACTACTGTAAAATTAACCATACCAAAACATACGGCAGTAATGTATCCCGCTCCAATACCAATTAAGAATGGTATAATCTGCAGAAATTTTTTACCTCGCAAGGCAATTATCGCTGTTGTTAAGAATGGTACTAATGCTACTACAATATTTTGCCAATTTGCTGTTGAAGTAGCGGAAATACCAATTGATGAGATAGCGGTTGGTGCTAATCCTAATCCAATAATCATAATCATTGGTCCAACAACTATTGGTGGTAATGCCTTATCTACCCATTTTTTACCAGCGAATTTAATAATAATAGCAACAATTGCATAAACAAGTCCAACAGCCATAATCGCTGTTAGTATGCCAGCTTGGCCTGATTTGGCATAAGCTAAAACCATTGGTGAAATAAATGCAAATGAACTACCTAGATATACTGGTGATTTTCCTTTCGTACAAATTATATAGATTAATGTGCCTATTCCTGATGATAATAACGCTACTGGAATCGTTAGCACGGTTTCTCCTGCTAAATTATTAACTAAGATGGGTACTAAAATTGTAGCGCCGAACATTGCAAAGACATGTTGTAATGATAAGATGATCCATTTTCCAATTGGTGGTGTTTCATGGACATCATAGAGTAAATTACTGTTTCTTTTTTTCATAATACCTCCTTTAACAATAATTTATATGTAAAAAAAATACTAAAACAATTAAATTGTCTTAGTATTAATTACCAATAAATTAGAAACAACAAGAGTACTATCTTTTTTTATATGTTTACCTAGTTTTACTGCCTCTTTTACTCTCATTATTATTACACCCTAGTTAATGTTATCATATGATGTTTTAAAATGCAAATATTTTTTTATGTTTTTTTTATTGTGTTTTTTGGTGGGTTCAATTATATTGTATCATTTATTTTCCAGAAAATATAGAATTGTTTTACATTATTTTTTTGTGTATTATTTTTTATAATAGGAGATGTTTTTATGGTAGTAGGTTTTGATAATGATAAATATGTAAAAGTTCAAAGTGAAAAAATTAGGGAACGTTTTAAAATGTTTGATAAATTATATCTTGAAATTGGTGGTAAATTATTTGATGATAATCATGCTGCTCGAGTTTTACCTGGTTTTAAAAATGATTCAAAAATCAATATGTTTCAAGAATTAAAAGATGAATTAGAAATCATTTTTTGTATTAATGCTGGTGATATTGAAAAAAACAAAACCCGTGCTGAGTATGGTATTACTTATGATATGGAAATAGTAAGATTAATTAATCGTTCTATTGAATTAGGCTTTGCGGTTAACTCTGTTGTTATTACATTATATAAGCATCAAGTTAGTGTCGATAAGTTTATAAAAAGGTTATCTCGTCAGGGTATTAAGACTTATATTCATACATTTACAAAAGGTTATCCTACTGATGTTGATACAATTGTTAGTGAAGAAGGATATGGGGCTAATCCATATATTAAAACAACTAAACCTTTAGTCTTAGTTAATGCACCCGGGCCTGGCTCAGGTAAACTTGCTACTTGTTTATCACAGTTATATCATGAACATAAACGTCATGTTAACGCCGGGTATGCTAAATTTGAAACTTTTCCAGTTTGGAATCTACCACTTAAACATCCGGTTAATATGGCTTATGAAGCCGCTACGGCAGATTTAAAAGATGTAAATATGATTGATTCATTTCATTTAGAAGAGTATAAAATTCCAGCAGTTAATTATAATCGAGATTTAGAATTATTCCCTGTACTAAAAGATATTTTATTAAAAATAACTAATTCAACTATTTATAAATCACCTACTGATATGGGGGTTAATATGATTGGTTATTGTATTAAAAATAAAAAAGTAATTGATGATGCTGCCAAAAAAGAAATAGTTAGAAGATATTATCAAGAAATGAACAACTATAAAAAAGGATTAGTTGATGAGGATACACCTCAGCGAATTAAAGTATTAATGAATGAACTAGATATTGACGAAAATTATTTAGATGTTGTAGAACCTGCTTTATTAAAATCTAAAAAAGTTAAAACAAATGTCATTTCATTAAAATTACCTAATAGAAAAATAATAACTGGAAAGCAAACTGAATTGTTATCTCCAGCTTCTAGTTTAATTATTAATGCCATAAAAGAATTAACTAAAATACCTGATGACATTAATTTGTTATCACCATCAGTCTTAGAACCAATATTAAAACTAAGACCGCTCGCTAACGATTATAATGATCGATTGCAATTACAAGAAGTATTAATTGCTTTATCAATCTGCGCTGTCACTAATCCAATTATTGAAAAAGCATTAAATAATATTAAGAAACTAGAAAACTGTGATGCACATGCTACTTATATTGTTACTAATGGCGATTTAAAAACGTTAAAAAGTTTGAAAATTAATTTAACTTGTGAATCTGAATTCTATTTAGATAAATTATATTATAATTAAAAATAATCGCTTACTGCGATTATTTTTTTTATTCTTTATTAATAAAGTTATTTTTCATTATACTTATCTATATCTTTAATCATATTATTAGTAATATCATATTGTAATAATGCTTCTTCATAATATTTATTATAACTATCAATTGCTTCTTGACTAGCTTTATTAGTTAGGATATATTTAAATTTCTGTTCGTCATAATAGTACCATTCTTCATTATTCATGAAGTATGGTTTTTCAATACTTAGCATAATTACACCACTCTTTCTAATAAACTGATTATAGCGGAAAATTTATTTTTTTTCAATAAATATATGTGGTCATTACATGAATATTATTGTATAATAAAGGATAAAGGAAGTATGTCTATGAAAAAAATATTAATGTTATTATTTTCAATTATTTCAATAGTATATTTAGAATTAGTTTTTGGATTAACTATTTTCAACAGTATATCTTCTAATTTTTTGTATACTATATTATTTTCTATACCTATTGGATTGTTATTATTTTTTCTCAGTTCTTTGTTTAAAAAAGTCTGGTTAAATAAATTGATTTATTCTATTATATTTTTCTTTTTTACTGCTCTTTTTATTGCACAAATCATTTATTTTCAGTTTTATCAATCATTGATTTCTTTTTTATCAATGACAACTGGTGGACAAGTTTTTGGTTTTGCGGATGCTATTATTGATTCTGCCTTAAGAAATATATGGTCAATTATTTTTATGTTAATTCCAGCTATTATTCTAATCATTGGTTTATTTACCAAAGCTTTTAATTTTGAATATGCAAGTTGGAAAAGAAAAGTATTGATTGGGTGTTTATTTGTGCTTGTTCAAGCTTCAGCGATATTATCAATTGTTTTAGATGATAGTACTGAAATGTATTCTAATAAAAACTTATATTATAATGTCCATTCACCAATGGCAACCGCTAAAAATATGGGAATGATAACAACAATGAGATTGGATTTTCAAAGATTTGTGTTTGGTTTTGAAGAAAAAGATTTAACTGATGATGAGGAGAATGAAACTCCACCACCAGAAGAAAAAGAAATCGAATACAATAAATTAGATATCGATTTTGAGTATTTAATTGAAAATGAAACTAATGCAAAAGTTAAATCAATTCATAAATATATATATGGTAGTGAAGCTAGTGAGAAAAATAATTATACTGGGATGTTTAAAGGCAAAAACTTAATTGTGTTTGTTGCCGAAGCATTTAGTAATTTAG
>CAZNQV010000023.1:0-14076 GCA_964575655.1 uncultured Muribaculaceae bacterium
AAGTTTTACTACTTAAAGTCTGTTACCATTTATAACTAAAATTTTAAAAAGATTTAATAATTTGGTGCAAGAGATGGGAATCGAACCCACACGACTTTCATCAAAGGTGTTTGAGACCTTCGCGTCTACCTGTTCCGCCACTCTTGCATGTAAAGTATTATAACATATTTATAATACTTCTTCTACATATTTTGAATCATATAAATCTACATCATCTTCGTTTTGCATAATTACTTCTTCAAATTTAGGTAATTCATCTTTTGAAGATAATCCAAAATAATCTAAAAATTCATTTGTTATACCATAAAGAATTGGTCTTCCCGGAGTTTCTGATCTACCTATTTCTTTGACAAATTCTTTAGCTACTAGTTTTCTGATCATTTGACTAGATGATACTCCTCTTAAACTATCAACTTCAACTCTTGTTATTGGTTCGTTATAAGCGATAATGGCAAGTGTTTCTAACGCTGATTGTGATAGTGTCTTTGAATCATCTAATTCTAATAATCTTTGATAATAATCTTTATGTTCACTTTTAGTAGTTAGTTTATAAGTATTACCTAAATAATTTAATCTAATACCACGATTAGCATTTTCATATTCGGTTGTTAGTTCCTTTATTAAATCTTCGGCTTCTTCTTTTGTTATTTCCATTATTTCTTCTATTTGTTCAATAGTTAATCCTTCATCACCCACTACAAATAACAAACCTTCTAATGCTGCTAACACTTATATCACCTCACAATATATTTTATCAAAATTATTCTCTTGGACCAATCTTAATTCATGATGCTTGGCCATTTCTAAAACTGATAAAAAAGTAACAATAACATATGATTTAGTTAATTCATCAAATAACTCGGTAAACTCTACTCTTTTTTTTTGTTTTAATAAACTTTTGATAGAAATAATTCTTTCTTCTACTGATATTTCCTTTTTAGTAATTTTAGTATTGATTGGTTCACTTAGTTTTTTTCTTTCTAAAAACTTTTGAAAGGCATTTACTAAATCATCTACTGATACATTTTCATTTAATTTAATTTCTTTACTACGATATTCAGAAATATTAGTTGGTACTTTGGTATAAAACTCTTTTCTTTTTTCTTCTAATTCTTTAAAATCGGAAGTCAATGCTTTATATCTTTCGTATTCTAATAATCTATTTTGTAATTTTTCTTTAGCTTCTTCATAACTATCCTCTTCTTGTTCTTCTTCATTTTGAGGTAATAGATATTTAGATTTTATATGGATTAATTCGGCTGCTAATACTAAATAATTTGAGGCAATTGTTAAATTTAAGTTTTCCATTGTTTCAATATATTTTACATATTGGTCCGTTAATTTAACAATCTCAATATCCATAATATCCATTTTTGATTCTTTGATTAAATGTAATAATAAATCTAATGGTCCTTCAAAATCATTAATTTTAAATTGATAATCCATATTTCACCAACTTTACAAGGAAAATTATATCATAAAAAAAAATATTAGAAAACTAATATTTAATTTTTAGGTTTAAAAATAAGGGCAAATATAAAACTAAAAACGATTGCTGCAGATATTCCAGATGCCGTTAGATTAAATATTCCCATAGGTATTCCCATTAATCCGGTTTTCCCAGCTTGTTCCATCGCTCCATGAATCAGTAAATGACCAAAACTAGTTATTGGAACTAATGCTCCCCCACCTACTTTTAAAATAATTTTATCATAGATATTAAATACATCTAATGCTGCGCCTACTACTACAAAAATGCTAGTGATATGACCTGGAGTTAATTTAGTGTTGTCTAATATTACTTGGGCTATTAAACACAATGCTCCACAAAATAAGAAAGAATATAAATATGTCATGATACTACCTCCAAACTAACAGCATGAGCTATTGATAAAATATTTTCTCCTTGAAATGCAAAGACAGGTGAAAATAGTGCTCCAGTAGGTACTAATAATACTTTTTTTAGTTTACCTTCTAACATCATTTTATAAACATATCCATAATTAATTAAAGCACTACAAACTGGACCCGATCCACCGGCTGTTATTTCTTTTTGATTTTCTAAGTCATATAACATAGCTCCACAATCATCATAATTTTTGCCTAAAGTAATACGATACTGTTTTTTTATATATTCACGTAATATTTCTTTGCCAAATATTCCCAAATCACCTGTTAAAATTAGATCATAATAATTTATATCGCGATTTAAATCTTGTAAGTGTTGATTAATCGTATCAGCTGCCCCCGGTGCCATTACTGCTCCCATGTTATTAACATCAGTTACTCCTAAATCATTTATTTTACCAATTGTCGCTGATTCAACTTTTATTTTAGTTTTTTCGTTGGTTAGCAAAATGCTAGCTCCTCCGGTTGCAGTAAATGTTGCTGTTTTTGGTTTTGGTCCACCATATTCTACAGGATTACGAAATTGTTTTTCACTTGCTAAATTATGTGAACTAGTTGAACAAATAACTTTTTTGGCAGCATTGGATTCAATTAAATTAGCACCAATTATCATCGATTGGCTAGTAGTAGCACAAGCACTATAAACTCCTAAAAATGGTATTTCAAAATTACTAATTGCATATGATGAAGATGTTATTTGATTTAGTAAATCTCCTGCAATAATTACATCAATATCTTTTTCTTTTAATTTTTCTTTCTTTAATAAATCGGTAATACTATCTTGCATTAGTTTTACTTCGGCCTTTTCTAAAGATTTTTCACCAAAGTAGAAATCCTTTCCATAAACTTTATCAAAATATTTACTATATGGTCCTTGTTCTTCATAATATCCTGCTATAGTTTGCGTATTTGCAACATATACATTATTAAATTTTATCGTCATATTAACACCCCATTATTACTAGTCTTAGTAATCCAAAGAAATAAGCGGCTGTTACTCCATATAGGATAACTGTTCCTGCTAATTTAAATATATTAGCCCCTAATCCTAAGACCATCCCTTCTGTTTTACAATCTAAAGCTGCACTTTGCATTGAATGGGCAAATCCAGTAATTGGAATAATAACACCCATTTTCCCAAATCTAACAAAATTATCGAAGAACCCTAATGCAGTAAACAAACAAGCTAAAAAAATTAAAGTTATTATCATATAAATACTAGCATCAGCATTCGATAAATTAAAACAGTAAGAATACACTTCTACTAAAAAATTACCAAACATGCCAATTAAACCACCGACAATAAAAGCTTTTAGTAGATTTAATCCTCGTTGTTCATTGGCTTTGTGGTTATCAATTATTTCTTGATATTTTTCTTTATTCATATAATCACCATTTTTATTATGGTAATTATTTTTTATTTCATACAAAAAAAGATTAAAGCCTTTCCTTTAATCTTGTTAGTATTTCTTTTTCTTTTCGATAAACTTTTACTTGTGTTAACCCCAAGTAATCGGCTATTTCTTGCTGCGTCTTATCTTCAAAATATCGTTGATTGATTATTTCACGATCAAAACTATCTAAATTATTTATTTCATTATGTAGATCTAAGTAATCTTCTTTATATTGTTCTTCCTGATAACCTAATTTATCATATAAAGTTAATTCCTCATCATTTTGATTATCTAAGCTATCTATAATGACTTTGGCTTCTTTTGCTTTTTCAATATCTTGTTCATCTATTTCTAAATAAGTTGCTAACTCAAAATTGCTAGGACAATGCATTAATTTTTGAGTTAATAGTATCGTCGCCTTATCAATCATTAGGTTTAATTTTTGCATATCACGGGAGACGGTAATACCAAGTGACTCTCTGATAAATTTTTTTACTTCTCCTAAAATATAAAAATAAGCATAGGTTGAAAATTTAGTGTTTTTATCATTTTGATAATTTTTGTAAGCATTAATTAACCCCATCATACCTACTTGATACAAATCATCTTGATCACAATAATTAAATTTACGAATAACTGAATACACTAATCTTTCATTTTCTAAAATTGTATGTTCCATTTAAACCTCCATTAGTTCGAATGCTTGATTAAGATCATTTATTTGATATAGATAATCATCTATTGATAATTTATAACTATTACATAATAGATTGTTTAATCCATATAAAACTAACTTACCATTATTATTTTTTACAGCATGATAATTTTCAATAATTGATTTAATACCATATTTATCAATATTTAAAACATTATTTAAATCTAAAACAACATATTTAATACCATTATCTTTAATTAAATTAGTGAGATGTTGTTTAATTTTTAAAGATGTTTCAACAATTAATTCACCATCTAATTCAACAATTAATATGCCATGATTAAATTTCATATCTAAATTTAACATTTCTCACCTTTTTCTTTTACTAAATGATATAAAAGATATACTAGTGCTATCATTAGTGAAATGAGTATACCAAACCCCATGTGTCGAGGAAAATCGTTTTGTAGATTAGTTTTATCTTTTTTAATAATTTCTTCTTTTATCGGTTCTTCTACATATTCTCTTACTCGATATTTGTACTTGATAACATATTTTTTAGTATCTTTAATATAACCATTAACATTATCAAAATAACCATTTAAATACCCTCTGCTCTTTTTATAATAACGAAACAATTTATCTTGATAACGATACCAAATTTGTTTAATCTCATTAATAATAAAACTAGACATATCTTTAATGTTCTCTATTTTGATTTCGTCATATGTTTTATTGATTATCATATCTTCAGTTATCATAAAATAATCGTTTTGTTGACTTCCAAGATCAAAATCAATAGTCCTAGTCGTTTTAACATATTCATTAGGAAATAAATAATCATAATGAAAATGCATATCAAAATGATATACGGCTACAGTACCACTATATCCTTCAATTAAAATATCTATTTGATCTAAATCATAGTTTTCTTTTAAATCGATTAAGATGCTTCCTTGATCTTTTTTAAGGTAACCTATTTGATATTTTCTACTTGTTACCGGACTAATTTCATAATCATATTCTAAGAGAGTCTTATTGATGTAAATTCTAATATTTTTAATTAAAAGATAAAAACAGCTAGATTCTAAATTATCTATTTTTATATATCTAATTGGTTTTAATTTTTGATAGATAAATCCTTCTTTTGATTCAATAATTCTATTTTTTACAATATTTGGTTTATCTAAACTGTACTTACTAGGACTAGTTAATTTAGATATTTTACTTTTTTTGGGATATTTTTTACTATTTTGTCCTTCTAAATAGTAATTATTACTATATTGTTTTTTATTAATATAAAATCTATACTGTTTCTCTTCTTCTACTTCTATTAATTCGGTAGCTTCTATCTTTTCATCACTATATTGATATTCGCCATATTCTGTGTACTCAGTTGCTAATGTATTAATAGGAAATAGTATTAACAACAATAAAAAAACTTTTCTCATAAATCATCCTCCTATAGAATGATTACCGAAAAGTTATTTAATTCCTAAAAATTATTATATAACATCTAAAAATTTTCTTTTTCATATTTTGATTGTTCTTGTATCCCGGTTCACTTGTCATAGTTATCCATTTTTATGACCTCATTACAAATGATTGTCAGAACCCTCTTCCGTTTTAATTCTGTGTGATTTCACGGAATTAAAATTAGCGTTATTTAATTCCTAAAAATTATTATAAATAATTAATTGATGTTGAGCTCTAGTACATGCTACATAGTATAGATATTTTTCATTATCCTTATATTTAGTATGTTTATCATTATAGACAATAACTGCATCAAATTCTAATCCTTTTGCCATATATGCTGGCGTAATAATTAATTCTTTATTGAATTTATCAGTTTTTGAATCGACTAAGCTAATTTTGGTTTCTTCATGAATTAAATCATATAGTTTTGATGCTTGTTCATCATCTTTGGTAATAATTGCGATGTATTTATATTTATTTTTTAATTCATTTATATCATTGATCAATAAATCTTTTAAATTATTTTGCTCTTCCCTAAATAATACTGGTTGATCATTAGGTCTTCTAATAGCACTAATATGATTTAGATTTAATATTTTATTAGTATAATTTATTATTTCATCTGTTGAACGATATGTTTTTAATAATTCTAAATATCTAGTACTACCACTAAATATGTTACTCAATTTATATAATGTATCATATTTATAATAAGGATTAATTGTTTGATTAATATCACCTAAGATGGTAAATGAAGCATTCCTAAATATTTTTGAAATAATTAAGTATTGCAGATAACTATAATCTTGAGCTTCATCAATTACTACTTGCATTATTTGATTGTTGTAATCAAAGTTTTCTAATAACCCTTTAATATAAGTAAATAATAATGCATCTTCATAATTAATATAAGTTCTATTAATAAAACTATTTATTTCAGCATCACTTATTTTAATTTTGCAGTATTTACTCTTAAAAAAATTCTTATAAATATCTTTGTATTTAAATTTTATATTAATACTATCTAATAGTTTCTTTTTAAATGATTTAACATATTTTTGTGATCCATTATAATTTTGTTCTGACATCCTAATGGCAATTGTATCTAATCGATCCATTAAATACATATGGGAGTATCTTTCTTTAACCATATCATTTAATTCTTCTTTTGAATAATAATATACATCTTCTAATTCAATATCTTCTGTAAATTCAATGTGTTCTTTTAAATCATTAATGTAATCTTCAATATCCTTTATAATGCTATTACTTTGTTTGTATGTTACTAATTGGACATTGGTTTCTTTTTGGGTATAATAACGACCAATAAAATCAACAAATGATTCAACATTACGATATTCTTTAATATTTGTACTTAAGAAATGCTGAAATGTTGTTTGCATTGTATTATCTTCACCAAGTTCTGGTAAGACATTAGATATATATTCTGTAAATATTTGGTTAGGAGAAAATATTAAAACATTATTTGATCGTAAGTTTTTAATTTTATAAAGTAAGAAGGCTATACGATGTAACGCTACTGATGTTTTTCCGGATCCAGCAATACCTTGAACAATTAAGACATTATCGGTAGTATTACGAATTATTTTATTCTGTTCCTGTTGAATAGTATTAACAATATTTTTCATTTTTTCACTGGATTCAGATGCTAATACTTCTTGTAATAATTCATCATCAATATTAATACTATTATCAAAAATATGAACTAATTTACCATCTTTAATTTTATATTGTCTTTTTCTTTTTAGTTCACCTTTGATAACTCCTTCTGGTGCTAAATAAGAACATGGGCCTAACTCATAATCATAAAAAAGACTACATATAGGACTTCGCCAGTCATGAATTAAATGATTAGTACCATCATCCAGATAGGTTATTCCAATGTATATTTCTTGATGATCTTGTTCTTCTTCAAAAATAATAGAACCAAAATATGGATTATTTTGAATTCTATATAGCCTTTGAAAATATTTGCCTTTTTGTTGCATTAAGGATACTTCTAAATCACTTGATGACATGATACTGCGTAGTTCAGTTGGATCCATTTCAGTTTTATGATCCCAAATAAATTGTTTAAATTCTTGGACTTTTTCTTCTCTTTCAAATAGTACTTGTCCAAGTTCTGATATTTGATCGCTTATTACTTTTGTTGTTTGCTTCAGCCTATCTTGTTCTTTGATAAGCTCATCGTGTGTTATTGTCATATTGATCACCCCTATCATATATTTTTCGATATATAATTCAATATGATGTACTAATTTAAAGATATATAACCATTCAATGATATAATATTTTTTTAGGGTTGTCAATTATTTTGTCATTAAAAAAAGATTAATTAATCCCTAATATAATCTCTTTTAAGTTTTTTAGATATAAGAAGATAAAACCTGCTTTTTCAACATCAGTATCCGTTGTTAATGGTACTTGTTTAATAGTTTGACCATTAGATTTAATCTTTAAGTGACCAATCGTATCTCCTTTTTTTATCGGATAATTTAATGAATCAATATTCGTTTCAAATTGATATTCATTGTCATCATCAGTTTTCTTTTCTAAAATGCTAGCATCTTCTTTTAATACTAAATTTATTTCATCTTTTTTTGCTTTATCTAATTTAGTAGTACCAATAACACTATTTTTTTCTTTTAAAACATTCATTTTATATAAGTTAAAACCATAATCTAGCAATGCTTTAGCTTCTTCATTACGCACTGTATTTTTATCATAACCTAAAGCGATAACAATAAATCTTAAATTATCACGTTTGGCAGTTACGGCAATACAACTACCAGCATTATCGGTAAAACCGGTTTTTAATCCATCAGCCCCTTGATAAAATCTAACTAATTTATTAGTATTTACAACCCATGATTTGTTATCAGTATCTTGTCTAATGTAATCTTCATAAACACCAGTGTATTCTAATATTTTTTCATGTTTCAAAAGTTCACTCGCAACAATTGCCATATCATAAGCTGAAGAATAGTGTCCTTCTTCATCTAAACCAGTAACATTTTTAAACTGAGTATTCTTTAAACCTAATTCTTGGGCTTTTTTATTCATTTGATTAACAAAAGCATTTTCTGTTCCGGCTAGTCTTTCAGCCAGTGCTACAATCGCGTCATTTGCTGATGCCATTGTTATTCCTTTTAACAAATCATTAACGGATATTTTTTCATTAGTTTCTAAAAAGATTTGCGTTCCACCCATATTTTTGGCATTTTCACTAACTGTAACTTTCTCTTCTAATGTAATTCCACCTTTTTCGTATGCTTCAAAAAACAAAACTAATCCCATCATTTTGGTTAATGATGCTACTGCCACTTGCTCATCTTTGTTTTTTTCAAATATTATTTGATTACTACTTGCTTCAATCATAATTGATGCTTTGGAATTAGTTGTTAAGTCTAATTCTTCTGCTTTTACCCAACAAGGTAATATTAATGTTATTAATAAAATAATACTTAGTATTCTTTTCATAATCATCCCCTATTAATTTTTATGTAAAATATGTTATTTATATTCGATAAGAGTTTTACATATATTTATCTAGAGGTGGATAATGAAAGTAAAAATAATATTTGTTATTTCTTTTATTTTAATTATAATTATATATTTTCTACTTAGGCAAAGTAGTATTCAAACAACTAAAGAAATAAATTTTAGTAATATGATTGGTTTTAATAATATATACATGAATCGCTATTTAGACTATCAAAGAAAGAATAAGAATTTAACAACCCAAGAGATAATTAATCATGTTAATATTGGCATTGATAAACCATTCTATAGTAGTATTGAAACAATTAAAGAAAATGGCTATATTACCTTAGTTAATAAGTACTTACGACTTGATGAAAACTATAAACCTAATGATTTAAAGAAAGTTAATGAAAATTATAATCCAAATGACCTATACTTAAGAAGCGATGCTAAAGATATGTTTGAATTAATGGCAAGTGATGCATCGATTCAAGGATTAAATTTAATTATGATATCTGGATATCGCAGTTATAGTTATCAATATTATTTGTATAGTAAGTATAAAGATCAAGATGGAATTATGGAAGCTGATAAATATTCGGCAAGACCTGGACACTCTGAGCATCAAACTGGACTAGTAATTGATTTAAGAAACAAAGATTTGCCATATGAACAATTTGGCAAAACGAAAGAGTTTACTTGGCTAAACTATAATGCTTATAAATATGGTTTTATTTTGAGATATCCAAATAAAAAAGAACAAATTACTGGGTATATTTATGAACCATGGCATTATCGTTATGTTGGCGTCGATATTGCAACTGATATGTATTTAAACTATCCAAATCTAACTTTTGACGAATACTATTATCAAGTTTTAACTTCAAAATAAAAGAAGACTATTTTTTAGTCTTCTCTTTCTTTTCTTTTATTTCTTCTTCGCTTGGTTCTTCTTTATTCAATAAATATAATATTAAAGCACCAAGTAAGATGATGATAATAATCTTAATTATTTTAGATGTTTTGCTTTCTTCTTGTTCTTTTTCAGGTTCTTCTTCTTTTTCAGGCTTTTCTACTTCTTTTTCAGGTTCTTTTTCTTTTTCGTTAGAAATGGTTGTTCCTTTAGTAGTTGTTGTTTCCTCTTTGACTGGTACAACAACTTTTGTAGAAGCAGAAGTAAGTTCTGCATCATTAATTGTTAGATTACTGCCATTTGTAAATAATTTATCGGTTAATTTAGCATTTACCGTAGTAGTTTTATCTAATTCTTTTACTGAAAAAACAATTGTTAATAAGTTATCACCGTCATTTAATTCTTTACCATAGCCAATAACTCTTGTTTTATTGTTTGATACTTTGACTATCAAACCATTAATATTACTTTGATGGGCTAAGTATGTTAGATTATTGTCTAAATCTAAATCAAATTGAAAACCATAAATTGGTTCATCGGTTGATAAAACTACATTATATGAAACGCTACTTCCATAATTTACTTTATTAGCTCCCGTTAATTCTAATTTTGTTTCAGCATTAACATTCGTCGCAAATAAAAATATAAATAATGTAAATATAATTAATTTTAAATTTTTCATATTTACCCCCTACTGTGCTACAACAGTTAGTGTACTATATAACATTGCTACATCTGTAACATTATATAATCCATCACCATTGTAATCTAATGCTTTTAGTTGAGTTTGTGTATAATCACTAGTGGTTGTATCACCTAATACTAATGATTCCAACATATCTAAATCATTTAAATCCACATTGCCATCACTATTGGCATCGCCAATAACTGATACTGTGTATGTAGTAATTGTAACATCGTCTTCTGTTTTCAAAGTTATGGTTGTACCACTTTTAATTGTATAAATAGTATTTTGTTCTAAATCAGTACCTGTTACTAATTCTCCTAACGCATAACTACCTTTGTTCATAGTTACTTTACTCTCAAATATAGATTGTTCTAAACCTACATAACTAGTTACTATTGTTCGGTTAGTGTGATTAATTACTATTTCTGGATCAGAACTAGTTAATACATAGTAACTTAATAAAGCGGTTTCAATCTTTTTTATATTTGTATTTGTTACCATTGGCAACTCTAATTTAATATGATTAAGAAGTGTCTTTAAGAAATCTTCTTCCATAGTAATACCTGTTAGATTATCAATATCAGTATAGCTATTAATTTTAGTTGTTAAAGTAGTTTTAGTTTCGGTTAGGTCAATAGCTATTAAAGCATTATAGTTTGCAGTTAAAGTGGCTGTTTGATTTGTCCATTCATCACCATAAGCATAACTATATATTTCATTATTGATAACATTCTCATAATCCTCTATAAAAGCCTCTTCAAGAAGTAAGTATTTATATAAATTATTTAAAATTTCTAGGTATTCACCTAAAAGAATTGATCCTACATTTGCTTCTGTCATACTTGGATTGGTTTCTTTAAAAGTATTAAGTGTTGATAAACGATTATTTTTGATTGCAGTTAAATCTGCTAATCTATCTAATAAATCGTTTATTGCTTCAGTTGCATTATTTTGATCTGTTAAACGAAGCGCTGCAACTTTATTATCATAATCAGTTACGTATGCTGTCTCGTTATCAATTGTATTTAAATCTGTTGATATATCAGTGAACGCTGTTAAAATCATACTTTCAATTTGATCTACTGAAAGAGTAATAGTTTCATTTACTTCCTCTGTCCAATCACCTGATGCTAAAGTACACTCTTCTTCAGTTGTAATTGTATCAACAATAACATTTTCCACCATACATTGACTTGGTGTAACCAAACGATTTTCGGTTATTTCAGTTACTGTTAAATAATTAATTGTTGTTGCTTTATCTTCAGCTGATAAGTACTCATAACCAACTGGTTCAGCAGTTAAACTAACTAAACGACTTAATGTTAACCCATCCTTGATTTCGTTAAAGCGAGTTTCTAGCGTTGTAATACTAGTTGTAATTTCATCAGTTGCTGCTATACAGTATTTTTCGTCTAGACAAGCAATTTTTTTTGCGTCATTTAGTAATTTAGCACTTGCTAAGCTTTCTTCAATAGTTACTATTTTTGTTTCTATTTCTGTTAAATAAGTCCCAGCAAATACTGCCATTGGGCTAACTAAATAATTAACAAACAATGCTAATAACAAAATAGTAATTACTTTTACACGTGACTTTTTTCTTAAAATATTCACCAAAAAGTATCCCTCCCTTATAATTATGCATAGTCACACTCTCTATGCTTAAATTAAGTATATATCAATTTTACATTTATTGACAATACTTTTTGATGAATTTTAACATTTTTAATTAATAATTTTATATATTAATGAGTTATTAGTATTAAGTTTTTTATCGATTTCAAAACACTGATTAATGTTTAAATCCGTTATGTTTTTGCTAGTATATAATGTACACAATATATCGCCTTCATTGATATATTCTGAAATACCTTTATGAATAATAATCCCTGCTCCATAATCAATTGCGTCGTTTTTATTAATTCGGCCCGCTCCTAATTTGTTAGATATTTTACCTAATTCTAAAGCATTTATTTTATTTAAATATCCTTCTTTTAATGATTTAATTTCAGTTTTATTATTGTTGATAGCTATACTATTTAAATTTCCATGTTGAGCTTGTACTAATTGTTTAAATTTTTCTAATGCTTTTAAATTAGTAAGATTATCTTTAACTAATATTGATGCTTCTTCTTTGCTGATATTTTTGCCCATGCTGACTAACTCTGTTGCCATAGCAATGGATAATTCGGTTAACCTTTTTTCACCATGATTATTTAATACATCTAATGCTTCTATCACCTCTAAACCATTACCGATGTTGTGTCCTAGAGGAATATCCATATTAGTTAACATACACCTTACTTCTCGATGATATTTTTGTCCAATTTTTATCATTAATTGAGCCAGTTTCTCTGCATCATCTAAATTAGTGATTAATGCTCCATTTCCTACTTTAACATCGAGCAAAATCTTATCAGCACCACAGGCAATCTTTTTGCTCATAATACTTGATGCAATCAAAGGAATAGACATAGTTGTATTAGTTATATCACGAAGGGCATAAACTTTTTTATCCATGGGTACAACATTAGCCGTCTGTGATGTTATAGCAATATTGATATTATTGATTTGTTCAACAAATTCATCTTCACTTAGATCTACTTTAAATCCACTAATACTTTCCAATTTGTCAATAGTTCCTCCTGTATGCCCTAGTGCTCTGCCACTCATCTTTGCAATTTTTACATTGCAAGATGCAACTATTGGACCAACAATAAGTGTTAGTTTATCTCCTACTCCACCAGTTGAATGTTTATCAACTACCAGTCCTAAATTACTAAGATTTATTTGATCACCACTTTTAATAAAAATATCTGTTAAATTAAAAGTTTCTTCTTCATTTAATCCATAAGTACAAATTGCTCTTAATAATCTTGTCATATTATTATCATCAATTAAGTTATTTAAATAACCATTAAAAACATAAGACAATTCATCGTAATTTAATTCTTGATTGTTTTCTTTTTTATTTATTATTTCTATATAATTCATATTATCACCTAAATTTATTATAACAAAAAAAATCACACTAGTGAAATACAAATACTTCATATCTCTCTAGCATGATTGTAGGCACTACCATTTAGTGTTTTACACTATTGACTAAATTTAAATAATATTTATAAGGTTAATAGATACCAGTTAATTAATCCACAGTCCAATATAATTAACATATTTATAAGTATTTGGTTACATTTAAGTATGTGGTACTTATAAGTTTAAATATTATTTTTAATGCCATTTAGCAGCTCTAAAGTGTTAACCCGATAAAACTACTTCTGATGTTAATCCAAATCGATATATGATAAGAAACATCAGATAATCCTTAAACATATATGATTTGAATTAGGTAAATATTTTAGTGTAATATCTTTTAAAGGATATTATCTATAAATAAATACCAAGGCTACGGTGATATTTTAATAAATATTTCTAAGTATTAAAATTCCTGTAGGTACTAGAGTAGTAAAATATATAAATATGTTTCAAAATATATAATTTGTTCTCTCTAGTATCTCTAATTTACCATTAATAG
>CAZNQV010000024.1:0-13490 GCA_964575655.1 uncultured Muribaculaceae bacterium
AAAGTATCAAATTAAAGACTGGGGCTCGTGGATTAGCAACAATTACTAATTATGCTTTGAGCGATGTTTTATTTAAAATACAAACTGAGCCTATATATAAAGAGGCATATATTTCACAAGATACAATTTATGATAATCAAAAATATGAATTGAAACGCTTAAATAAAAAGACAAAAAAACAAAGATAGTTTAAATATATAAACTATCTTTTTAAATACTACGATATTTATCCATATCTTTAAATGGATCTTTTTTATCAATTTTATCAACAAATAATATACCGTTTAAATGATCTATTTCATGTTGAAATGCAATAGCTAGTTCTTCTCTTGCTCTTATTTTTATAGGTTGTCCGTGTTGATCAAAACCTTCAATGGTTATTCTTGCGTGTCTTGGAATTATCCCTTCACAGGGACGATTAACACTTAAACAACCTTCGCCGTCTTCCACATAAATCATTTCATCTGATTGAGTAGTAATTTTAGGATTAACTACTATATATGTTTTAAATGTTTCTTTTATTTCTTGTTCATGAACAATGACAATATATCTTTTTAAAATACCTAGTTGTACAGCAGCCATCCCCATACCTGGGCGTAAATTATATTTTTTTTCAAATTTTTCAATTTGACTTTTAGTTAAATATTCTTCCATTAATTTTATTGATTCAAAATCTTTTTTTTCGAGTGGGAAGATTACTTCTTTTGAAACCATTCTTAAACGTTGGTCTTTTTCATCTAAAATATCCTTGGTTTTTAGCATAAAATCACCTTTTAAATCAGTTAGATTATACCATAAAAAAAAGAAATAGTAAATCTATTTCTTAATTTTATTGTTATCTGCCAATTGGTGTTCTTGAACCAATAATAATTACTAATAGAATAAATAATACTAATATAATTGCATATCCGCCACCATAACCACCATAACCACCATAGCCGTAGGCAGGATATCCTGCATAACCGCCTTGGTTGCCACATCCACATCCACTTGATGGATAACCATATCCATATGAATTTCCATAATAATACATAATATGTCCTCCTTTTTTTATTCTAGTATAGTGTATTAGTTTAAGTGATGTTTTGACATTATAAACTACCTATTTTTTAAAATTTGTTATAAAAATTTAGATAAATATGCTATTATATTATTAAGGTAGATAAATGTATGAAAAAGATTATTAGGAATATTGATAAAAAATTATTATTATTTACGGTTTTATTGTTTGTTTATGGCCTATTAATGGTTTTTTCTTCGTCTTCTGTTTCATCATTTATGAGATACCAATATAGTAATCCAGCTAGTTTCTTTATTAGACAAGCTTTTTTCTTATTACTTGGTTTATTTGGTTTTGCTATTGGTATTAAAATTTCATCTAAGTCTTATGGTATTTTATCATGGGTGTTTACTCTCGGGTTTACTGGAGTGCTTGTTTTACTTTTAATATATGGTACTGCTACAAATGATTCGATAAGTTGGATTGGTTATAAAATATTTGGTATTCAACCAAGTGAATTTACAAAACTTTTAATTATTCCATTAATGGCAACTTATTATGAAAGTAAGAAAGATAAAAAAGATGATTTGATAACAATGATTATTCCAATTGTTCTTGGTTTTATCATTTCTTTATTAGTATTTTTACAAAATGATTTTGGAACGGCATGTATCACGATTACTATAGTGGTTTTTCTATTTTGTATTGCTAATATTGGTAGTAAATTAAAGAAAAATATTTTATTATTCGGTTTGATATGTGTTTTTACAATTGGTATTTTTTTAATATTTGCGGGTAAAGATGTATTATCACAAGAAAAATTAGAGCGACTTAATTTTATTAATCCTTGTGAAAAGTTTTTAACATCAGGTAATCAAGTTTGTAATGGATATATTGCAATTAATAATAGTAATGGTATTGGTAAAGGGTTAGGTAATAGTACTCAGAAATATCTTTATTTAGCTGAATCACATACTGATTTTATATATGCAATAATGGTTGAAGAGTTGGGCCTTGCTGGGGTAGTTGTTTTGTTTTCTTTATATATTATGATATTAGCGAGAATTGTGATTATTGGTCGAAACTGTTATAAAGATTCGCATGCAATGATTTGCTATGGAATGGCGTTTTATATTTTTATTCATATTCTTGTTAATTTAGGCGGGGTAACTGGATTGATTCCATTAACAGGTGTAACTTTACCGTTTATTAGTTATGGAGGAAGTTTTACTTTATCATTGATTATTGGATTAATAATGGTTCAAAGAATTAAATATGAAACAAATATGCATGATAGAAGATTAGCAAAAAATAGTAAGTAATTACTATTTTTTTTAGGTCTTTTTAAATTTATTAGTAATCATATTATGAGGTGATAATATGAAAGATTTATTTTATCGGTATAAAAATTATATTTTAATTGGTAGTGGAATCTTATTTGGGGTTTTAATCGGTATTTCTTTTTTTATTTTCGAAAAAGAAGAAAAACAAGTAGCTGTAGATGATATGGTTATTTTAGAAGAAAAACCAATTGATGAGTTAAAACCTTCTGTTGAAGTAAAATATGTTGATATTAAGGGAGAAATTAATAAACCTGGTGTTTATGAGATAAATACTAATGCGAGAATTAATGATGTAATAAAAATAGCTGGAGGATTAACTAAAAATGCTGATACCAAATCTTTAAATTTAAGTAAAAAAGTTAATGATGAAATGGTTATTATTGTTCATAGTAAGAATCAAATTAAGGATTTTATAACAACAAAAGAAGAGGAAACAAATATTATTAAGAATTGTATTGATTCTATATATGATGTAGTAAATGATGGATGTATAAATAGTAATGTTCCAGATGTGACTGAATCGAAACTGATTTCAATAAATACAGCATCGAAGGAACAGTTAATGAAGATTAGTGGTATTGGTGAAAAAAAAGCAATTGAGATTATTAATTATCGTGATTTAAATGGTTTATTTTCAACTATCGATGATATTAAAAATGTTAATGGAATAGGGGAAGCTCTTTTTGCTCAAATTAAGGATTTTATTACTACGTAGTTATCCTTATTATATTATTTTATCTTTAGCATTAATTTACTTTTTTGTCTTCACAAATCTGATTGATAGATCATCTGTTTTTGTTAGTCCACTTTATGAGGTAAGGGGAATAATTGAAAAAATTTCTAGTGATGAAGATAGTATTAAATTTGAGGTAAAAGTTAATAGAAATGAACGGATTATTGCTAAACACTATTTTGATAAAAATAATGCACTTAGTTTTAATTATCAAATTGGTGATGAAGTCATTGTTTTTGGTAAAGAACAAAGAATTACTAATAACACGATACCTAACACTTTTAATTATAAAAAATATCTTAAAAGAAAAAATATATATCATGTGCTAGTTTTTGATGAAATAGAATTAATTAATAAAAATAAAAACTTATGGTATAAAACTAAATCTTTTTTATATGAAAGAAGTGATAAATTAACAAAATCATCTCCCTATATTCACTCATTGTTATTTGGTAATAATAACTATTTAGATGAAGAGGTTATGAATAGTTATAGAGAAAATGGAATAAGTCATTTATTTGCTATATCTGGATCACATATAAATATTTTTTTAGCCGCTTTAAGTATTTTTTTGAAAAAAGTAAGAATTAAGGAAGAAAAAAGATATGTTATTATAATTTTGTTTTTAATTTTTTATATGTTTATTACTAATTTTCCAATGTCTGTTGTCAGAAGTTGTATTTTTGCAATACTAGTTGTTATTAATAAATGGTATTATTTCTATATTAAACCTATTTATTTGTTGTTTTTGACGATATCTATTATTATTTTCTATAACCCAAATTTACTGTTTGATGTAGGTTTACAATATTCAGTTACTATTAGTTTTTTTCTATTATTACTACAAGACAGTTATAAAAAAGATAATTATTTCATTATGTTAGTCAAAAGTTCTTTAATATCCTTTTTTAGTAGTTTGCCAATTACTATTTTTCATTTTTATCAAATTAATTTTTTATCAATTGTTTATAATTTGCTATTTATTCCATTAGTTTCATTTATTATTTTACCTTTAGTTATGATAAGTTATGTAATACCTTTTTTTGATAATTTACTGTTTTCATTTATTAAATTATTAGAATGGCTATCAACTACTCTTAATGGTGTTGGTTTTGGTAAGTTGATATTTATGAAATGTAATATATATGTTGTCATTATATATTATCTATTATTGATATTTTGCTGTATTTTTCATAATAAAAAAATCAAGTTTGGTTTAGGAATATTAATTATATTATATTATTTTTATCCAAATATAAAAAATGATAACTATTATATGATGTTTGATGTCGGACAAGGAGATTCTTCATTATTAGTTATAAATGATAGTGTGACATTAATTGATACGGGTGGTTATTTGCCATATAAGGATAATTATAATTCACCAATAGTGCGTAATAAGATTATTCCTTATTTGAAATCTGTTGGAATAAGAAAAATTGATAATTTAATACTAACTCATGGTGATAGTGATCATATGCAAGATGCATTATACTTAGTAAATCATTTTAAAGTTAATAATATTTATATTAATTGTAATGAACTAAATAGTTTAGAACAAAAGTTGAATGAAGAATTTAAATTAAAAAAATTATATAAAAACGATACTATTAAAATAGATAACTATGAAATAAGATCATTAAATAGTTGTTATAATGATGAAAATAATTCTAGTATTGTTTTATACAGTGAAATAAATAGTTTTAAATTTTTATTTTTAGGTGATGTTTCAACTAAAGAAGAATTAAAAATAATTAATGAATATAATTTAAATAATATTGATATATTAAAGATAGCACATCATGGTTCTAAAACTAGTAGTGATTATTATTTTTTAGATAAAGTTAATCCTAAATTAGCATTGATATCAGTAGGATTTGATAATAGATTTAATCATCCTAATGATGTTGTTATTAATAATTTGGAAAAACTAAATATTAGTTATTTAGAAACTAGAATGGTGGGCAGCATTAAAATTTCTTTAAAAAATGGTACCATTTTTAATTATTTGCCATAATATATTTTAGACGCTAACGCAATATTTAGCGTTCATATAGATAAAGAGCTGAAAAAGCTCTTTCTTTTTGTATAAAATAATCTTTTTTTAAACATTATAGATTTGAAAGGATTGAATATGGCAAAACATAAAGTAGATATTAGTGGTGTTAATACGGCAGATTTAGAAGTATTATCAAGTAAAGAAATGGAAGAATTGTTTTTAAAACTGAAGACTGGTGATAAATTAGCAAGAGACCGGTTAGCATCTGGAAATTTAAAACTGGTTTTATCAATTTTAAAGAAGTTTAATCGTCGAGATGAAAATTTAGATGATTTATTTCAAATTGGATGTGTTGGATTAATGAAGGCAATTGATAATTTTGATTTATCATTTGATGTAAAATTTTCAACTTATGCAGTACCAATGATTTTAGGGGAAATTAAAAGATATTTGCGAGACAATATTAGTATTAGGGTGTCACGTAGTGTTAAAGATATTGCCTATAAAACACTAAAATTAAAAGATGAGTTAACTAATGAATTAGGATATGAACCATCAATATCAGAGATTGCAAAAATATTAGAAGTTGATGAAACTGAAGTAGTCAATGCTTTGGAATCTTTAAGGAGTCCGGTTAGTATTTTTGAACCAATATATAATGATGGCGGCGATACTATATATTTAGGTGATCAGATAGAAGATAAAAGTAGTAAAGAGAATTTGGATTTAAAAATTGCAATTGAGAAAGCATTAAATAATTTATCTAGTAGAGAACAATATATTCTTGATCAGCGTTTCTTTATTGGTAAGACGCAAATGGAAATTGCGGAAGAAATAGGAATCTCTCAAGCCCAAATATCGAGATTAGAAAAGAATGCATTAGCACGAATTAGAAGACAAATATAACATAAACTATTATAGGTGATGTTATGCGTTTATCTGAATTACAGCATAAAGATATAGTTAATTTAGATGGTAAAAAAATTGGGAATATTATTGATGTAAAAGTTAGTCGAGATGGCCAGATAGAAGCATTAGTAGTTGATGGTAATAAAAATCTTTTTAAGATTAGAAAGAATATGGAGGAAAGTGAAGTATTATGGACAAAAATAACAAAAATTGGAACAGATGTTATTTTGGTAGATATGTGATGGTTCGACAAGTTTCTAATTTATATAAAGATATGATAATAGGCAGGTGATTAAATGAAATTTAAATTTCTTATTCCAATATTTTTTTCAGTATTGCTAGGTTTTATTTTTGGTAAACTGATATTTAATCAATATGAAAATACCAATACTACTTTTGGTGACGGTGAGAAACTATACTTTATTCAAGTAGGAGTCTATTCAAGTATGGATAATATGCAAAATGATTTTAAAAATGTAGAAGATTATTTATATTTAGTTGAAAATAATGCATATCATTTATATGTCGGAATAACTAAAAATGAAAAGATTGCTACTAAAATTGAAGGATATTACCGAGAAAAGGGTAATAATATATATATCAAAGAAAAAATGGTTAACCATCCGGAGTTTACAACTTTGTTGGGTGAGTATGATAAAATCTTGGATATTACTTCTAAAGATACTGATATTGAGATTGTTGAAAAAGTTGTACTAGCTTCCTATAAGGAGATGATATTACAAGAATGAGTGTATTAATTAAAGATATACCTAAAAACGAAAGACCTCGTGAAAGATTAATAAATCATGGAGTTATGAATTTATCTAATGAAGAGTTGCTGGCAATTATCCTGAAAACAGGAACAAAAAATACTAATGTTAAGATTTTAGCCCAAAATGTATTGAAACAATTGAAAAATATTAACGATTTATCAAGTATAACTAAAGATCATCTCATGCAAATTCGTGGGATTGGAGAAACAAAAGCTATTGAAATATTAGCGGCAATTGAATTGGGTAAGAGGGTTTATCAAATTAAAGATAGTTATAATGGAATTATATATAATAATGCTCAAAATATTTATGATTTCAATAAGTATCTATTTTTAAATACTCAACAAGAGTGTTTTTATGTTTTATACTTAAATAATAAAAACCATTTAATTGAACGAAAGTTACTATTTATGGGAACGGTTAATCGCAGTATCGTTCATCCAAGAGAGGTATTTAAAAATGCATATTTGTTATCGGCATGTAGTATTGTTTGTATTCACAATCATCCAAGTGGTGATATTAGTCCTAGTCAAGAAGATATATTTTTTACAAATAGTTTAATTGAATCAGGAAAAGTTTTGGGAATAAATGTATTAGATCATATTATATTTGGCAATAATGAATTCTACAGTTTTTATGATAATAATAAGTTAAAAGGTTAGTGATATAATGAAATACTACAGAAAATCAAAGCAATCGTCTAAAAAGGTAATTACCATAATACTTAGTTTAATTATATTATGTTTTTTACTTTTGTTTGTTGTTACTAATAAAAAAACAGGAAGAATCTTTCAGTATTCAAAAAATTTTATGTTAAATATAGAAAATAAAATTGGTTCTATCTTTTATAAAAAAGATCAATTAGTTATAAAAGATGAGGTTTTATTATCACGAATTGAAAATTTAGAACATGAAATTGCTTTGCTAAAAGAAGAATTAGAATTAAAAACTTCGTTGGGTGATTATGATTTACTTAATGCGACAGTTATTAATCGAAATATAGATACTTGGTTTAATAGTATTACAATTGATCGTGGAAAAAATGATGCAATAAGGGTTGGAATGGCAGTTATTAGTTCAAATGGTTTAATCGGAAAAGTAATTGAAATATATGATGATTATTCAATTGTTGAGCTATTGACTTCTAAGTATCTTAACAATATTTCAGTTGGGGTTAAAGGATTGAAAGGATATAATCATGGATTAATTGCAGATTATCAAGATGGTCTAATTGTAGTAAAAGGAATTACTAATTACGATTATGTATATGAAAATGCTCGAGTAGTAACAACCGGCATAAACAAACAATTTCCAGCAGGCTTATTAATAGGTTATGTAAAAAAAATTCAAGAAGATAAATATAATATTAGTAAAATCTTACATGTACAAAGTAACCAGAATTTTAATGATATTCGATATGTTGCTGTAATTATGGAGTAATTATGTTTATATATATTTTATTAACGATTATTTTTGATATCATATTAAATAGTTTATTATTAAATTCACTATTTATAATCAGTAGTTTAGCAATAATTACACTGATATTTCCATTAAAGAAAAGTATTTTTATTGTTGTGATATTAGGTATTATATATGATTTATTATTTTGTAATACTATATTGTTAAATGTTATATTTTTTATTATTTTAGTATTATTAATTAATTGCTTTTTTAAAAAATTTAATATTAATAAAATGAGTATAATGCTTATATTAATATTAATTAATATGTCTTACTATGTATTATTATTTTTAATGATGATATTTAATAATTCAATAAGCTTTGATCTTAATTTATTTCTTAAAATTATACCTTTTTTAGTATTAAATATTTTATATGGATACTTTAGTTATATTATATTGAATAAGAAATATATTTTTAGAAGACAATAATGTCTTTTTTTGTTTGTAGTATTTTAGTATTTATTTCATATTATTTAGTGGTGATAATATGGAAGAGTATAAAAGTATAAGTAGATATTTGAATAAGAATAAAAAACAATCAAAAGGAATTAAAAGATTAAATACATTATTGTTGTTTGTTGTTTTAGCTTTAGGGTGTTTAATATTTTTAAAAATTGATAATGATAATAAGAAATTGGTTACTAATTTCTTATACAGTAATAATATAAGTTTTGCTAAAATTAATGATTGGTATAAAAAAACATTAGGAAATATATTGCCATTTGAAAAGGTAATTCCTGAACCGGTGATTGAAGTATTTAATGAAACAATGACATATTCTAAATTAGAAAATTATAATGATGGAATTAAATTAAGTGTAGCTGATAAATACTTGGTTCCGGTTTTGGAAAGTGGTATAGTTGTTTTTGTTGGTGATAAAGAGGGATTGGGTAAAACTATTATTATTCAACAAACTGATGAAGTTGAAGTATGGTACAGCAATATTAATAATCTGAATGTTACTGCCTATGATTATGTATCAAAAGGAGATTATTTAGGTGAAACTATTGATGATAAATTATATTTAACATTTTATAAAGATGGTGAAGTGGTAGATTATAAAATTTATTTACAATAAACTATATATCCATCCGTTAAACTATTGTTTTATGTTGCTTGTGGTTTTAACAGGAATGTTTAAAGATTTTCTAATCTTATTTTCAATTATTGTTATTCACGAAATTGGTCATATGCTAGCAGCAAAATACTATAAATGGAAAATTGATAAAATATACATATATCCTTTTGGAGGGTGTGTTAAATTTAATGAAATGCTGAATAAACCTTTAAAAGAAGAATTACACATTATGATTAATGGACCTTTATTACAAATGTTGTATTTTGCTATTATTGTTTTATTATATCAATTAGGATTATTAACAAATAATACTTATTATTTATTTAAGAATTATCATTTTTCTTTACTGTTATTTAATTTATTACCGGCTATTCCATTGGATGGTGGTAGATTATTAAATATTCTTTTATGCTATTTAACACCTTATAAAAAGAGTATGAAATATACAACATTGATTTCTTATCTTGTTTTTATTTTAGTGATTATTTTTATTATTATTAATTATCGAAATCTGAATTTATTATTAATGACAGTATTTTTAATTAGTAAAGTTATTATTGAAGAAAGAAATATTAACTATTTGTATAATCGTTTTATATTAGAGAGATATTTAAATAAATATAATTTTAAAAAACGAAAGATAGTTTTAAATAAAAATAGTATGTATAAAGACGCTAAACATATTATTAAATCCAAAAAACGATATATTAGTGAAAATGAATTTTTACAAAAAAGATTTACCACTAAGACATGATTTTCTATGTCTTTTCTTGTGCTTTTATTGATTTATAATATTTTATATCATATAATTATAGAAGGTGAGTTTATGACAAAATTATTAAAATTTTTGAAACCTTATATATTATTAATATTAATCGTTGCTATTTTTGTCTTTATCCAGGCTAAAGTTGATTTAGCTTTACCTGATTATATGGCTAATATTGTTGATAAAGGAATTGTTAATAAGGATACAGCCTATATTTGGAAAATTGGATTTGAAATGTTAGGAGTTGCTTTAGCGGGTGTTGTTGCTTTAATAATTGGTAATTATTTAGGATCTAAAGTAGCTTGTGGTTTTGCTAGAGATTTACGAAATGCAGTGTTTAGTAAGATAGAAAAGTTTTCATTATATGAAATAAATAAATTTGGTACAAGTAGTTTAATTACTAGAACTACTAATGATATTACTCAGATGCAGAACTTTATATATATGTTTTTAACCTTAATTGTGTTAGCACCAGTTATGGGAGTAGGAGCAATTATTGAAGTATTAAAAACTAATGTCAATATGATGTGGATTTTGTCTGTTCTTTTAATTATTACTATTATATTAATTACAACTATCTTTTTGATTGCCTTACCTAAATTTAAAATTATGCAAAAATTAATTGATAAACTAAATTTAGTTACTCGTGAACATTTAACGGGATTAAGAGTTATTAAAGCATTTTCTAATGAAAATTATCAAAAAGATAAATTTGCAAATGCTAATAAAGAATTAACTAAGACAGAAATATGGTTAAGTAGAGTAATGAGTTTGTTGGATCCTACTTTAGGCTTTTTAATGAGTATTAGTACAATTGTTATTGTTTGGTTTGGCAGTCACTATATTGAATTAGGTACATTGCAATTAGGTGAAATGATGGCTTTTATGCAATATGCAATGCAAATGATGATTTCTTTTGTAATGATTTCAATGGTTTTTGTGATGGCGCCACGAGCTAGTGTTTCTGCAAATAGAATTGCCGATATTTTAAAAGAAGAGTTGGATATAGTAGATTCAGTAAGTGCCAAAAGTATTAAGAAAAAAGATATAAAAGGTGAAATTGAATTTAAAAATGTTAGTTTTAAGTATAAAGATGCTGATAATTATGTTTTAAATAATATCAATTTTAAGATTTTACCAGGACAGACTACAGCTTTTATTGGCTCAACTGGTAGTGGTAAATCAACGCTAATTAACTTAATACCAAGATTTTTTGATGTAACTGATGGAGAAATATTATTGGACGGAATGAATTTAAAAAACATTAAACTTCATTCTTTAAGGGATGCTATTGGATATGTTCCTCAAAAAGGTATTTTATTTAGTGGTGATATTAAAAATAATATTAGTTTCGGTTCTAAAATTAGTGATGCTGAATTAATTAAAGCCGCTAAAATATCTCAAAGTTATAACTTTATAAATTCTAAAACTGATAAGTTTTTATCTAGAGTTGCTCAAAAAGGTTCAAATGTTTCAGGTGGTCAAAAACAAAGATTGTCTATTGCTCGTGCAATTGCTAAAAATCCTAAAATATTTGTTTTTGATGATAGTTTTTCAGCTTTAGATTTTAAAACTGATGCTAAATTAAGAAAAGAATTAGAAAAAGCGGTTAAAAATGTAACAACATTAATTGTTGCTCAAAGAATTAATACAATCAAAAATGCGGATCAAATAGTGGTTTTGGATAAAGGAGTTATGGTTGGTATTGGCACTCATAGTGAATTAGTTAATAGATGTGATATATATCGAGAAATTGTTCTTTCTCAATTAGGAGAGGAGGGACTGATATAATGCATAATGAAAAAATAGAAAAGGCGAAAGATTCAAAAAAAGCTTTTAAAAGGTTATTAAAATATTTAAAAAATTATCGTATTTCTTTAATTTTAGTTATTATATTTGCAGTATTATCCACTGCTTTTGGAATTGTCGGACCTAAAGTATTAGGATTAGCAACTACTAAATTATTTGAAGGAATAACTTTAAAATTAAATAACGTTCTTGGAGCAAGTATTGATTTTGATTATATTTTAAAAATCCTAGTTATCTTAGCAGGATTGTATTTATTAAGTGCTATTTTCCAATATGTTGAATGTTACATAATGGCTGGTGTATCCGGTAAAATATCATATAGTTTGCGAAGAAGTATTGAACAGAAAATAAATAAAATACCAATTTCTTATTATGATAAAGTTAACTATGGTGATACTTTAAGTAGGGTAGTTAATGATGTTGATACAATTGATAATAATTTAAGTAATGGATTGATGCAAATTATTAGTAGTACGACTTCCTTAATTGGAATTATGATAATGATGTTTACGATTAGTCCAATTATGACTTTAGTAGTTTTGGTAGTTTTACCAATTGCAGGATTTATTATTGCAACGATTACAAAATTCTCTCAAAAATATTTTTTAAAAAATCAGGAATCAATTGCCCAAGTAAATGATCATATTGAGGAAACATATGGTGGTCACTTAGTAATTAAGGCATTTAATCGTGAAGATAGTCAGATAAAAAAATTTAAAAATATTAATAATGAATTATATTATTATGGCTATAAGAGTCAATTCTTTGGAGGAATATTATTCCCAATAATTAGATTTTTAGGAAATATTTGTTATGTAATTACAGCAGTGCTAGGTGGATATTTTGCAGTTAAAGGCACAATTAAGATTGGTGATGTTCAAGCTTTCTTACAGTATTCTAAACAATTCCTACAACCAA
This sequence comes from uncultured Muribaculaceae bacterium, assembly GCA_964575655.1. GTDB lineage: Bacteria > Bacillota_I > Bacilli_A > RF39 > UBA660 > DAOPMC01. The sequence goes on from CAZNQV010000024.1 coordinate 12,795, forward strand.
TTGGTGGAGTTGCTAGAGTTGTATCGGTATTTCAAACAACTGCTGCTGCTTCTGAAAGAGTATTTGAATTCTTGGATGAAGAAGAAGATAGTATTGTTGTTGATCCGGTTAATCTTAACAATATTAAAGGTCATGTTGAATTCAAAAATGTTTCTTTCTCATATGATAAAAAGAAACAAATTATTAAAAATTTTAGTTTAGATATTGCTCCTGGTTCTAAAGTGGCAATTGTTGGTCCAACAGGTGCTGGTAAAACGACAATTGTTAATCTATTGATGCGTTTTTATGATATTGATAAAGGTCAAATTTTAATTGATGGTGTAGATGCTAATACCATCGCTAAACAAGATTTAAGAAAAGTATTTGGTATGGTATTACAAGATACCTGGTTGTTTAATGGAACTATCAAAGAAAATATTAGATTTGGTAATTTAGATGCGACTGATGAAGAAATTGTTAATGCTTGTATTGATGCCCAAGCGGATCATTTTATTCATAGTTTACCTGATACATATGATTTCATATTAAATGAAGATTCTTCTAATATTGCAGAGGGACAAAAGCAATTATTGACAATTGCTAGGGCTTTAATTGCAAATCCTAATATTTTAATACTAGATGAAGCAACCTCAAATGTTGATACTAGGACAGAAATATTAATTCAAAAAGCTATGGATCAATTAATGAAGAATAGAA
>CAZNQV010000025.1:0-3197 GCA_964575655.1 uncultured Muribaculaceae bacterium
AATTACTTGATTTTAAACAAAAAGTGACAGCCGAAAGGCTGTCTTCAGGGGGTTTTGGTTGAATCACTTTTCATATTAATCGTGAAAAGTGTGCGGGTAATTGTACCTCGCATTTTAATCATATAATTAAATTGATTAAAAGTCAACTAACTATTTTAAATATTGTACAAATTTTACGACAAATTATGCTTCTTTGATTCCATTAATTATATCTTGCTTTAGTTTTATATTTTCTTTATCGTTGTAACCTGTTAGAAATTCTAATGAATCTTTTTTTGTTTGTAATAATAACTTATAATCTTGTTTTAAATTCGCGATCTTAAAGAACATATCGCCACTTTGTTTAGTACCGAATAAATCCCCATGACCTCTTAATCTAAAGTCAGCTTCACTTATTTCAAAACCATTATTAGTTTCAACCATTACATTTAGTCTTTCAACATCATTATTACTTATTAAAATACACTTAGATTGTATATCACTACGACCTACTCGACCTCTTAATTGATGCAATGTTGATAAACCAAATCTAGAGGCATCAAAGATAACAATCATACTGGCATTTGGTACATCGACACCAACTTCAATTACGGTAGTACTAATTAATATTTGAACTTTATTATCTTTAAATTTTTCCATAATAGAATCTTTTTCAGTTTGTTTTAATTTACCATGAATTAGATCTACTTTAAATTCTTTCCCGAAAGCGGCATTCATTTTATCTTTTAATTCTACAACATTGGTTAAATCAGGATTATCACTTTCTTCAATTAATGGGGCTATTACATATATTTGATGATTATTTTTTAACTCTTCATACATCATATGTAATACATCTTTCATTTCACTATCTTTTTTAATATAGGTTGTAATTGGTTTTCTACCACTTGGTAAAGTATTTATAGTAGAAATGTCCATATCACCATAAATTGTTAATGCATAAGTTCTAGGAATTGGTGTTGCACTCATATATAAAACATCTGGCATAATACCTTTGTTTTTTAGATTTGCTCTTTGTAATACTCCAAAACGATGTTGTTCATCAGTTACGATTAAACCTAAGTTCTTATAATTAACTTGTTCTTGAAATAATGCATGGGTTCCAATAATAATATCAATTTTACCATTTTCTAATTCTTCATAAATTCTAGTTTTTTCTTTTTTAGTAGTCGAACCCATTAATAGTTCAATATTAATATTAAATCCTTTAAATAAACTTTTAGCAGTTAAATAATGTTGCATTGCTAGTATTTCAGTTGGTACCATTAATGCACTTTGATAACCGGCTATAACACTGGCGTACATTGCAATAATTGATACAACTGTTTTACCACTACCAACATCACCTTGTAATAATCTATTCATCATTCTTGGTGATTTCAAATCACTAAGAATCTCTTGTAATACATCTTGTTGATCTTTGGTTAATTCATATGGTAAAGATTTAATTAATTTATCTAGTTTATCTTTATCTATTACTTTTGGTAATCCACTGTTTACTTGTTTATTTTTTAATTTTAAATAATTTATTTTAGTCATGAAGACAAACAATTCTTCATATTTTAATCTATTTCTGGCTAATTCTAGTTTTTCTTTAGTAGATGGGTTATGAACAATATTTAGAGAAGTCTTCTTATTTAAAAAACTATATTTTTCTACTAAATATTTAGGAATATAATCTTCAATAATACTACCATATTCCATTAATGCATTATTTATATAAGTGCTTATTGTTTTACTAGATAAACCACTAGTACCACGATATACACTTTCAATCTTTTCACCATCACCAATTAAACCAATTCTAATGTCTGAAGCAGTGATAACATTTTTCCCTTTTTCGTATTTACCAAAGACTGTTACATTAGTTCCAACTGGTAAATTATTTTTTAAAAATGATCTATTAAATATAGAGATTCCTACTATTTGTTTTTCGGTTGTTACTAATCTGAAATTCATTTTATTTAAATTAGCTTTTAATCTTATTAAAATAGGAACACTATCTACTTTTCCATCTATTATTACTTTATCCATATCATTTAATTCTTTAATATTACTACGTTTAATTAAATCGTATCGATAAGGATAATGCATAACTAAATCTTCCGCTGTATTAATATCAATTTTATTTAGTAAGGTCTTAGTTTTAGCACCTACACCTTTGACTTTTTCTACATCTATCATAAGCACCTACTTCTTCCTTCGTGTCATATTATATCAAAAAAAAAGAACTTATGGAAGATTTATTTATAAAACTTTTTAGTTAAAATTATTATTAAGATTACTAATATAAAAGTTGTGATAGTAAGTATTAAATCATATAAATTTAGTTGTCCTGTTACCATATTATCACCTAGTATATTTTATGTTTTACAAGGCTTTTGGTACTTGATAAAAAAAACTAAATATTTTTGTTGACTTTTGTTTTATTTTTGATTATTATAGAAAGCACTAATTCAAATTTTGAATTAGTTGCTAGTATCACACTAGCCAACCCCTTTTTATTCTTTTTATTGGAGTTGTTCCAGGGGGGCAACTCCTTTTTTGTGTAAAAAAAGAATTATTTTTTAGATAATTCTTCATAATATTTATAATTTTTAATAGCATATTCTTTATTCTGTTTTAATAATTCTTCATTGTTATTACTATATCTATTTTCTCTTTTAAAGATATCATCATATAGTTTAAAATCAGCTTTACTATCAAGAGTTAGTTTTTCTTTAATTGGATCATATCTAAATATTGGAAAATAGCCTGAATTAGTTATTAATTTTTCTTCTTCAATTGAGTCTTGCATACCGCTTTTTATACCATGGGCAATACAAGGAGCATAGGCAATAACAATTGATGGGCCATCATGTTTTTCAGCTTCGGTTAGGGCCATAATTGCTTGATTATAATTTGCTCCCAATGAGATAGTTGCAACATATACATTAGGATAAGTCATAGCGATTTTCGCTAAGTCTTTTTTATTTGTTTGTTTACCACTACTTGCAAATTTGGCAATTGCACCTTTTCTAGTTGATTTTGATGATTGACCCCCAGTATTGGAATATACTTCGGTATCAAGAACTAGTATATTTACATTCTCATTGGATGCTAAAACATGATCAATGCCACCAAAACCAATATCATATGCCCACCCATCACCACCAATTATCCAAGTACTTCGTTTTACGATATAATCTTTTAAATTA
>CAZNQV010000025.1:3207-12930 GCA_964575655.1 uncultured Muribaculaceae bacterium
TCCAAATTGATTTTTCTTTGATATATTTTTTTAATGGTTTTAATGCTGGTAGATGTTCATAATCTAAATTATTAAATACTTCTATACTTGTTTCTTTAGAATAATTATTTAAGTATTTATTTATTAAATCTTTATTTTTGTTACTAGTTTTATCTTTGTTATCTTGCATGATTGTTCTAATTCTATTTTTAATTGTTTCATCGGCAATTTTTAATCCTAAACCAAATTCCGCATTATCTTCAAATAATGAATTGATCCAAGGTACTGTGTATGGAGTACTTGGTAATGATGCTCCATAGATAGAAGAACATCCAGTAGCATTAGCAATCATCATATTATCTTTAAATAATTGAGTTAATAATTTTATATATGGTGTTTCACCACAACCAGCACAAGCTCCATTAAATTCAAAACACGGGAATCTAAATTGACTATTTTTAATTGTATTAATTGGTGTTACATCTTTTTCAGTTACATCTTTAAATAAGTATTCAGCTTTTTTAATTTCTTTATCATTTAATTTGTCCATTGTGATTGCTTTTGTAGGACATACTTTTGTACATAAAGTACAACCTGTACAATCTAATTGTGATATACCAATTGTAAATTTTAAATCATCTTTGATTTTAGATTCTTTTAAATCATCTTTAACTACTTTAGGACTATTTTGTTGTTCTTGTTCATCTAATAAGAAAGGTCTAATCACAGCATGAGGACACACAAATGAACATAGATTGCAACTAATGCATTTTTCTTTATCATAACAAGGGGCAACATCGGAAATACCTCTTTTTTCCTTTTTAGATAATCCTGATTCAAAAGTACCATCTTCTTTGCCAATGAAATCACTAACATAGATACTATCAGTATCTAAGTGTTCTAACTTAGAAAATAATGAATCTCCTACTTCTTCCTTAGTTAATTCAGTTGATATATCATTGATACTTATTTTATTTAATCCATTAATTGCATCTTCTAAAGCTTTTAAATTATTATCTACAACTTCTTGTCCTTTACGAGTAAAGTTTTTAACAATTTGTTGTTTGATTTTTTCTTGGGCTTCTTTAAAATCAATTAATGCAGTTACATTAAAAATAATCACTTCCATAATAGTGCTAATTTTGTGTGGAATATTGTTTTCTTTACTAATTTTGTTAGCATCAATTGTATATAGAGTTATGTCTTTATTTTTAATTATTTCAATATCTTCTTTAGTTAAAACAGTATCTAGTTTATTAGCGGTATTTAAAATAAAAATACCTTTTTCTTTTATATTTTTTAAAATATTATATTTCTTTAAATATGATTCTTTTGTACAAACAATCAATGATGGATTTTCTACATAATATGATTGTCTAATTAAATTATCACTAAATCTTAAATGGGATTTAGTTACACCACCAGATTTTTTAGAATCATATTCAAAGTATCCTTGAACATATTTATCTGTTACATCTCCTACTATTTTTAATATATCTTTGGAGGTTGTTACCATACCATCTGAGCCATAACCATAAATAATAAATTCTTGATTCTTATTTTCTAAGGTTATATTTTCTCTTTTTAAGCTTAAATTAGTTAAATCATCTTTGATTCCTATTGTAAACCCGTTAAAACGCTTGTAATCGTCTAAAAACTGATATACTGCTACAATGTCTCCAGGAGTCGTGTTCTTGCTCGATAACCCATATCTACCACCTAATATTTCAACAGTATATTCTTTTAATGCCTCAACAACATCTAAGTATAATGGTTCTCCACCACTACCAAATTCTTTAGTTCGATCTAATACAGCGATTTGCATAGTTGATTTTGGAAGGACATCTATTAAATGTTTGTTACTAAAAGGGCGATATAAATGAACTTCAACCATTCCTACTTTATTGCCTTTTTTATTCAAATAATCGACTGTTTCTCTAATTGTTTCACAGACTGATCCCATGGCAATAATTACTTTTTTTGCTTTAGGATGACCATAATAATTAAATGGTTGATAGTCTTTGCCAGTTATATTATTTATTTTCTTCATATATTGATTAACAATACTAGGTAATACTTGATAATATTTATTTCTAGATTCAACATTTTCAAAGTAAATATTATCTCCTTGATTAGTACCTCTAGTGACAGGTTTTTCAATATCTAATGCTTTATTTCTAAACTCTTCTATCTTTTGATAGTTAATGAGTGGTAATAAATCTTTTTGCTCTAAAACATCTACTTTATTTAATTCATGACTAGTTCTAAAGCCATCAAAAAAATTAATAAAAGGAATTGATCCTTCAATTGTTGATAAATAACTGACAGCGGTTAAATTAGCGACATCTTGTACAGATGAAGATGCTAAGATGGCAAATCCTGTTTGTCTAGTCGCATAAATATCACTATGATCACCCATAATTGATAAGGCATGGGTTGCTATTGTTCTAGCGGCTACATTAATAACACATGGAAGACATTCCCCTGCTATCTTATACATATTAGGAATCATCAATAGCAATCCTTGGCTGGCTGTATAAGTTGTAGTTAAAGCTCCAGTTTGTAGTGAACCATGAACCATTCCAATTGCCCCTGCTTCACTTTGCATTTCGACTACCTTAACAACTTCACCAAAGATATTTTTTTTACCTTCTTTAGCATATTGATCAGTTAATTCGGCCATAGTTGAGGCTGGTGTTATGGGATAAATCCCTGCTACTTCTGTAAAATTATATGCTATTTCAGCACACGCTGTATTGCCATCAATAACTAATTTTTTCATTTTATCACTGTCCTTTGTTTAATATAAAATAAGTATAATATTCATCATATGTTATCTTGTTTTCATGAATATATGTTGCTGTATCAATACCAACATAACGATAATGCCAAGGTTCATAAACATAACCAGTTAAATTAGTTTTATTATTAGGATACCTTAATATAAAACCATATTTATAACAATTATCCATAATCCAACGATATGGATCTTTTGAATTATAATTAGCATATCCTTTGTTAGTTACGCCTAAATCAATGGCCAACCCAGTTTGATGTTCCGAATAACCCGGTCTTGCCGAACAAGCATCCCCCCCTGCTAATCCTTTTAGTTTTACATAATAATTATATGTCCCTTGTTGAGTTTTGTAACTTCGATAACCACTATTAATTGTAATAATTAATCCTTCTTTTTTGGCATCTTTCGCCATTTTAACAAAATAACTATAAGTTAGACTATCTAATTGAGCATTATTGTTATATTCATTACTTACTTTAACTAGATTTTGTGGCACATAATTTTGATCAACATAATGAAATTTATTAACTATGATTAAATTATCTTTTGTCATATCCGTTGGTACTACATTAGTATAAAATGTTTGATCGACATTAGCATTAACCGATGATACGATATCCCTTGTTTTTTTATTAATGTCACCATATGCTAAATAACGATTAAGATATTGCTTGATGAAGTATTTATCTTGAATAATATTCACTAACATTTCAGAATAAGGAACATTTTCTTTATCTATTCCTTTATTAACAATAACTGTTATATGATCAATACTAACAGTAGGATTTTTATCATAATATGCTACATATCGTTCGTTATTATCAATATTATAGTTATTGTTTAGGGTGAATCTACTAATGATTTCTTTTACTCTTGCTCGTTCGGCTTTTTCAATTTTATAGTCTTTATATAAATTTATTCCACCAAAAACAATTAGCCCAACGCCAATAATCAAGATAATTATTCTAATTATTTTTTTCATATCTTCACCCCTACTATTACTTTTAATCATAGCACAAAAAGGGTTGATTTACAAATTAAAAGCAAGAGTTTTACTCTCGCTTTACCACCATTTTCCTTTAGCTGGAAAATACAACACTGTTCTTGGATTAATTAGTTTTTTAACGAATGTTGAATACGATGTGTAACCATATGCCGAATTATTAAAATATAATCCCTTAGCAATTGTGAAATGCAAATGAGCCCCAGTAGAACACTTATCATATGATCTGGTTTTTGCACCACCACCAACAGTACCAATTTTTTGACCTTGAGCTACAACATCACCAACTTTTACATTTATTGCCAACATATGAAGATAAGCCGTTGTATAATAAACTCCACCAATATTATGGTGCATATATACTTGGTTGCCCCCACAAGAAGATCTTTTGATAATAGCCGCTACTCTTCCTGCTGCTGAAGCGTAAATAGCGATTCCTTCTCTATTTCCTCCTAAGTCAATTCCCGTATGAAGTTTTTTTACTTTTGTTATTGGATGTTTTCTTTGTCCATACTCACTGGTTACAACGCCTGATTTTAAAGGTTTATTAAACCCTGCACTATAAGGTATATTAACGCATTTTGCAATATCTTCATTATCTTTACAGCCTTGTTTAACATAGAAATTGATTAAATCGTTCATGGCTTTTATTTCTTGATCTGCATCAAGACTTTCTGCTACAAAACTTTTCAAATCATTACCTAAATCAGCGGCCGTATCTTGTAAACTTTCGGTTAGTTTATCTAATTCTACTTGTTTATCTGCTAATTCCACAGTCCTTTTTTCATTTTCAACAATTAAGTCTTCCATTTCTTCAACTAATTCTTTATTTTTAGAAGTCAATTGTTCTACTATTGCATAACGATAAATAAAATCAGTATAATCAGTCGCTCCAAAAATGTAATTTAGATAAAAGTTTTCACTATTAGCAATCTGATAAAACTGCATTAAATCTTTAATTTGAGTTTCTTTGTTTTCTATTTCAGTACCTAATACTGTTATCTGTTCTTGAGCATCTAATATGCCCTGTTCGCAAGCCTCTATTTCATCTCCTGTTTTTTTAATTTTTGCATTAATCGCATTAATTTCAGCTTGTGTTTTTTTCTTTTTACTATCTGCTGCTGCTTTCTGATTTTTTAAAGTAGCTAATGTCTTTTTCAAATCACCTAAAGTTTTCGCTTCAGCATCTATCGGCACTATAAATATAGAAAATACAAATACAAAAATTAATAATATTGATATTAGTTTCCTCATACTTTTATATACTTCCTTACTGCCCTTGCACTACCTATCATACCAACGACTACACCTAGTCCTAGTAATAATAATGATGCTAAATAAACAAAAGGAGTTGGGCTAATTAATTGGATTAATGATGAAAATAAAATACCTCCAAAATAATCATAAACAGCTTTATATCCAAAAATTACAATAACAACTGGAATTATAGATCCTATTATTCCCAAAATAATACCTTCAATTACAAATGGGAATTTGATTCTTAAATTACTTGCCCCAACTAAACGCATAATACCTATTTCTGCTTTTCTGGAAAATATTGTTAGTTTTATTGTATTAACAATTAAGAATACAGTAACTACAACCAAAGCAACTGCTGCTATGATGGTTACTTTTTCTATGATGTCAAAAACATTAATAAGTTTTTCGACAACACCTTCACCATATTGTACAGTATGGACCTTAGCAATAGTTTTTATTTCATTGGCAGTTTCTTTAATTTTTTCGATTTCTTTTACTTTTACAGTATATGTATCCCTTAGTGGGTTTTCCCCTTCTTCCCACGATGATAATGCTTTTTCAAAACTAGCACTTGATTCAATCATTTCCTCTTTGATAGCATCTTTTGATGAATATTTAACTTCATCTGCAATAACATTATCAATACTTCGTATTTGTTGATCAATAAAAGTTATTTCATCTTTAGTTGCATCATTTTCAATAAATACAACAATAGTTACATCTCGTTCAATCCCTTTAGTGAAATTATTAACATTATCTGAAATAATAATTGAACAGGCTACTATAATTAAAGTAATTGTGATACATGTAATTGATGCTACTGATAAACTGAAGTTACGATAAACACTTTTTAAAGCATCTCTAATACTTCTTCCTAATGTTCTAAATGCTTGCACGGTTATACTTCCCCTCCTTGTTATCTTGTTCTAAACGACCATCTTTTAAAACAATTACACGTTTTTTCATACGATTAACAATTTCGGTGTCATGAGTAACCATCAAAATAGTCGTTCCTAGATTTTTGTTAATTTCTTCTAGGACATCCATTATTTCTTTACTAATATTAGCATCTAAGTTTCCTGTTGGTTCATCACAGATTAATAATGTTGGATTGTTAACAATTGCTCTAGCAATGGCAACTCGTTGTTGTTCACCACCAGATAGTTTATCTGGATATGCTTTTACTTTGTGTTTTAATCCTACTAATTCTAAGACTCTAATTACTTTTTTACGTATACTAGCTCCATCTGCTCCTGTAACTTCTAAAGCGAAGGCAACATTTTCGTATACTGTTAGTTTTGGCAATAGCTTAAAGTCTTGAAAAACTACTCCTAGTTTTCTTCTTAATTTATATACTTTACTATTTCTTAATTTGGCTACATTGATACCACCTAGGATTATTTCACCACTAGTTGGCTTTTCTTCACGATAAAGCATCTTTATAAGAGTTGATTTACCACTACCACTACTACCAATAATAAAGACAAATTCCCCTTTATTGATAGTTAAGGTTAAATCATATATCGCACCAACCCCGTTTGGGTAAGTCTTGCAAACATTTTTCATCTTAATTAATTCCATATATCTTACTCCTTATAAACCATTGTATCATATTTTAATGTTTTTTTAAATCTATTTACCACCTTTAACTTCATAACTATCTACTACCACCATGAACACTTCAGGATCTATTTTTTCAATCATTTCTTTAAAAGAATAATAATTTTTAGTTGGTAAAACTGTCATAATTGTCTGCTTTTTTTCCTTAGTTTTGCCACCATATGTATCAAAAATGGTAACACTGTGATTTAATTCATTAATAACTTTATTACTTATTTCATCTACATGATCAGTAATAATATAAAAAGCCTTTTGTTTTGATACACCCAACATGGTTCGATCTGCAACTAGCTTAGATATGTATAAATAAACAATTGCATATAATACCATATTAAAATTTGTAATAAATCCACCAACAATGACAATGATTCCATTAATTAATAAACCAGTTAGAGTAATTGACATTTTTTTATAATCATACAAGATTTTACTAATTACATTAAAACCTCCTGATGATAATCCATTTTTATAAATAATACCACTTGTTATTCCAGAAAGTACTCCACCAAATATAGCGATTAAAAACATATCATCAGTGTTTAATGAGATGTATTTATTTATACCAGAAGTAAATTCAACAAATATTGGATAGATAATTGTTATATATATCATCGATATTGAATAATCTAAATCTAAAAAGATCAAACTGAGAGCTGTTAAAATAATCGAAATTCCCAGTATAACGATTGATGGGTTGATATCGTAAGTATGATTTAGTATCGTAGCTACCCCACCTGTACCACCTGCTACTCCGTCAATAATCCAAAAGGATTTAGAAAGAGATTAAACCCAATTGCCGAAATAAATAATGCAATGGTAAGATTAGCATACCTAGGTATTATGTGTTTATTCTCAATAATGTTCAAAATCTTTGTCTTGACTGTTACCTTTTTTTTCACTATTCTCCACCTTTAACTTCGTATGCATCAGCAACTACAAAAAATGCATCAGGATCTATTTCTTTGATTCCTTCCTTGAATTTAAAATACTCTTTTGTTGGTATAACGGTGAATAATACCGGATTCTTTTTATTAGAATAACCACCCTTAGCATCAAACAAAGTTATACTGTGTCCTAATTCTTCAAAAACAAATTCTGATATTTTTCTATGTTTATTAGTTATAATATAAAAAGCTTTGCTATTTGATATGCCTAATAAAACACGATCTACCAATATGCTAACTATTGCCAAGACAATAATAGCGTACATGCATTTTACCCAGCCAAACATAAATCCGCCGGCTATTACAATCAAACCATCAGTTATGATAGTTGCCGTACCCATTGACATTTTAAAATACTTTGAAACAATTTGATTTAGGATATCTGTTCCTCCAGAAGTAAAACCAGCTTTAAATGTTAAACCAGCTCCAAAACCAAATAATACTCCACCAAAAACAGCGGTTAATAATTGATTATCATTGGATAAATGTAATATATTACCAAAATCAGCGGTCAATTTAACAAATACCGGGAATAACAAAGATCCCACTAAAGAATTAAGTGTTTTTTCTTTTCCTAAAAATATAAGACTCATTAATAATAGAATTACTGATGCAATAAAAATAATGACTGCCGGATCAATTTCAATATATTTTCTAATAATTAAACTTAGTCCACTAACTCCACCAGCTACTATGTTACCTGGCAATAAAAATAAGTTGAAGGCTAAGGCAGCTAAAAAGATACCTAAAATAAAATTAATATATCTTTTAGCTTGTGTCTTAAAATATTTTTTTCTTAATTCTTCTTTCTTCATATTAACTCCTTAAGTAAGCATCTATAAATAAATCAATATCTCCATCTAATACTTTTTCAACATTACTTGTTTCAACATCGGTTCGATGATCTTTTACCATTGAATATGGATGCATAACATAACTACGAATTTGTGAACCAAATTCAATATTTTTATTTGAATCTTTCATATCAGTTATTTTAGATTTATTCTTTTCAATTTCAATCATCATTAGTTTATTACGTAAAATTTCCATAGCTTTTTCTTTATTTTGTAACTGACTACGCTCATTTTGACATGTCACTACAATTTTTGATGGCAAATGTGTAATTCTTACAGCACTATCAGCAGTGTTAACCGATTGACCACCAGCGCCACCACTACGATATACATCAATTTTTAAATCACTATCTTTGATTTCAATATCAACTTTATCTTCAAATTCAGGAATGATATCAATTGATGCAAACGAAGTATGACGTTTATGGTTGGCATCGAATGGAGATAACCTAACTAAACGATGTACTCCTTTTTCACATTTTAAATATCCATAAGCATAATCACCGGTTACTGAAATTGTTGCACTTTTTAGACCAGCTTCATCGCCCTCCTGATATTCTAACACTTCTATTTGATATCCTTTTTCTTCACACCATCTTGTATACATGCGATATAACATCATCGCCCAATCACAAGCTTCAGTGCCACCAGCACCAGAATGAACTTCTAATGTAGCATTTAACTGATCGTATTCTCCAGATAGCAACGATTTATTCTCTAGTTCTTCTATTTCTTGTTGCAAGACTGCCACTTCATCCACTAACAAATTATAAATATCCTCATCATAAGAAATATCTAAAAGAGTGGCTGTAGAAATATGGCTAACAATATCTTCTTTTATTTTAACAATACTTTCAGTTTCTTTTTTTAAATTTGAACATCTTGTTATTGTTTTGTTAGCCTTTTCTTGATTATCCCAAATACTAGGATCATTTATTTGATTCTCTAGCATCTTGATTTCGATTAGTTTTTGATCAGTGTCAAAGTAACCTCCATATTTTATCAATATTATTCTTATTTTTTTCTAAAGTTCTTTTTATTTCATTTAAATCCATATCAATTCTCCTAACTATATACTACCTCACTATTATTATAACTTATATTCACTAAAAAACCCTAGATTTTTATCTAAGGTTTACATTAATGTGTTAATTGTGCCAAGGTTATTGTCGCTTTTATATATTTTTTTCGTCATATCAAAATTCAAATCATTATTCTTTTAAATTATTTTCCACAGCATTGTTTATATTTCTTGCCACTTCCACA
>CAZNQV010000026.1:0-11076 GCA_964575655.1 uncultured Muribaculaceae bacterium
AAGATGGAAAATGGTAACTATTATTAGCCATCTATTTAGATTATGTCGAATTTGAAGAAAAAATTAACTATAGTCAAGAATTTTATTACCAATAAAAAAGGATACTAAGTATCTTTTTTAATTACGATTTAACAATAGAATTCTTACATATGTAAATAATAGAAAACACACATACATTACATCAACTACATTCTCAATACAACCAATTAGTACAATTACTATCAAGAAAAATAAATAAGTAAAACATTTTTTACCCATCTTAGTTGGCGACATAAGTTTTATCTCTCCTTTTACTCATATTTACTGCAAGGCTACAATAACGATTATATCAACAATATTAAATAAAAGAATCGTTTTTTGTCGATTACAACGCTTTTTTACAAAATTTGACACATATATTATTCTTCACTATATTTACCTAGAAACTTAGAAGCAATTAATACAATTTTTTGCTCAAAATCAGTTAATGGCTTGTCAGTAGAAATAATAATAACAGCTCCAATTGGATCTCCATTAGCAATAATTGGGCTTATCGCATAACTAGCTTTTTCTGTAATTTCATTAATAATAGTAACTGAATTAAATTGATTTGAAAAAAGACTTTCACTATTCTGGATTACCTCTTCCAAATACTTACTAATATTTTTACCAAAATAGTCTTTCTTTAAACTACCAGCCATTGCGACAATAGAATCTCTATCAGTGATGATAATATTTTCCTTAATAATTGCATTAATGCTATCAACATAATTTTTATAAAATTCTTGTAAATTATTAAAAGAAGAATACTTTTTCAAAACAATATTTTCACTATCCAAAAATATTTCTAAGGATTCACCATCTTTTATCCTGAGGCTTTTCCTAATCTCTTTGGGAATAACGATTCTACCTAAATCATCAATTCTTCTTATAACGCCAGTATTTTTCATAATATCCCAACTTTCTTCATTTTTTATTTTTTCCTAAAATATATTATTTATACTAATATTACCTTTTTTTATATATAATCCTATGTATATTATAATATCGATGAAAAAATATCTCATTGGTAAATACTGGAAAAAATAAACTACCGCTTAACAAAAAAAGAAATGCTATCACATTTCTTTTAATAATTCATTAATATAATAAATTGGGTGCCTATCTAATTGACGAGTCAATAGCTTAATATAAAATAACTTATTTTTATACTTGAATTGAAATTGATTTGTTATTTTAAGTGACCTGACAAATAATTCTTGATAATCAATTGTTTCAGACTTATCCTTGCTAAATACCATTTCAATATAATCCTTTTTCTCATCAACATTGATAATATCAAGATCTTTAGCAAGTTTCTCAAACCATTCTTCATACATATAATTAACCATTGTTTCGTCTATTTTGCCAAACCTATCCTCTAATTCATTCTTAACTAGAATTAATTTATCATAAGAATTTATTTCATTTATTTTTTTATGAATTTCAATTTTTAAGTCAGTATCTGATACATAATTATCATCTATATGAGTTTCAATATTTATTAGTGGTTTTGTATCTTCTTCCTCTGGAATAACAAGGGTTTCTCCTTTTAGTTTTGCAACTTCTTGGTTTAGCATTTTGAAATATAATTCTATTCCTATAGCATCCACAAATCCTGCTTGATCACTACCTAATATATCACCAGCACCCCTAATCGCTAAATCTTTATTTGCAATACCAAAACCACTACCTAAATCAGTATAATCTTTAATAACACTTAATCTCTTTATAGCTGCATCAGTTAATACCTTGTTTTTATTATACATTAAATAGGCATATGCTAATCGATTACTACGCCCAACACGACCTCGTATTTGATATAGTTGGCTAAGACCCAATCGATCAGAATCTAACACTATTAAACTATTAACATTTGGAATATCAATCCCATTTTCAATAATTGTTGTACATAATAGAACATCATATTCACCATTAATGAATTTTATCATCGCGTTTTCTAGTTGCGTACTATCCATTTTTCCATGAGCACAAATTATTCTAGCATCAGGAACTAATTTTTGTAATTGACGATAGCGTTCATCTAAATTGGCAATTCTGTTCTCAAGAACAAAAACCTGACCATTTCTAGATAACTCTTTATATATTACATTTTTTATCAAATAGTCGTTTTCTTCAATTACATATGTCTGCACAGGCAATCTATTTCTAGGTGGTGTATTAATAACAGATAAATCTTTCAAGCCTAATAAAGCCAATTTTAAGGTACGAGGAATTGGTGTTGCTGTCAACGTTAAAATATCAATATTAGTTTTATATTGTTTAATTTTTTCTTTATGCATAACCCCAAATCTTTGTTCTTCATCAATAATCAACAATCCTAAAGCTTTTGGTTTAATGTCATCACTTAGTAAACGATGTGTCCCAATAACGAAATCATATTCACCAGAAACTAATCCTTTTAATATTTTAGTTGTCTCTTTTTGACTAGTAAAACGATTTAACAAACCAATTTTTATAGGAAAATTTTTGAATCTTTCTAAAGCATTATCATATATTTGCTTCGATAACAATGTAGTTGGACATAAATACAATACTTGTTTAGAATCACAAATTGCTTTAAACGCTGCTCTAAATGCAACTTCAGTTTTGCCATAACCGACATCACCACAGATCATTCTATCCATTGGAATAATTGATTCCATATCTTGTTTTACTTCATCTATTACTTTAGCCTGATCTGGCGTTAAATCATACATAAATTCATTCTCAAATAACAATTGCATTGAAGTATCAGCACTGAATTTAAATCCTCGTTGCATTTTTCTTTTAGCTTGAACTAAAATTATTTCCCGGGAAATAATTTCTAAATTTTCTCTTATTTTTGCCTTAGTTTTTGTCCAATCACCACCACCTAATGTACTAATCTTAGGCATAGCACCATCACGGCCAGCATATTTACCTATTAAATCAATTTTTTCAACAGGAATATATAGTTTATCTCCCTTGGCATATAACACCTCTAAATAATCCTTTTTTAAACCATTTTTAGTAAGCATTTTAATTCCATTATAAACACCAATACCATACAAATTATGAACAACAAAATCCCCTATTGCCAGTTTAGTTATATCTGCTAGTTTAGTTGCTTGTTTAAAAGAACTATTAACTTTTATATGTTCTTTTTTAATATTATAAATTTCTTTTTCAGTTAAAAATATATAATCCTTATAACTAAAACCCTTATTCATTTGTTTATCAATAATATTAATTTTATGTTCAAAAATATGATTTTCATCAGTTAACACATAGTCAAGAGTCATATATTTTAATAGCCGATCTATTAATTTTTTGCTAACGGCGATTATGACAGTTTTTTTATCAAGAATACTGCTTAAGTAATCTGTCAATTTATCAAAATTCTCATTAAACGATTCAATGTTTTTGGCATCAAATCTTCGCACATTAATTTTTTTACTTACTAAATCACTATCAAAATCTAAATAATGTATAGCGTTAGAGTCATATTGACTATCTAAGTTGAAGAAATAATCATCGCATTTTTTCTTTTCATCATACAGCATAAGCGTATCTTCTACTAATCGTTGATACGCATGTTCCATTTGATTATAATCTTTATAAATTATAATTCTATCCGAAAAATAATCTGTAATACTAGCTTTATTGTTTTTAACATTATCAACAAAAGGAATTATTGAAACTTGACTTTTTTGTTCCTTCATTCTTTGTGAATCAACATCAAAAGTTCTAATCGATTCTATTTCATCATCAAAAAATTCTATTCTTATTGGTTCACTATCTAAGGCACCAAAAATATCAACAACAAAACCACGGACCCCAATTTCACCAGTTTGCGTTACTAATGTTTCCTTAGTATAACCATTATCAAGTAATTTCTCAGTCAAGTCATGAATAGAAATTTCATCTTTAACCTTTAAATTAATAATACTATTTTGATATTGAAACTTTGAAGGTAAGTGGTGTAAATAACCCTCTAAATGCGTTATAACTATTCTTTTATCATTTTGAGTCAATTTGTTAATTAACTCTAATCTTTTTAATAAATATTCAGAACTGATAGCCACCGCTTGACTTGTTAAAAAATCATCAACCGGAAACAAATAAGTTTCTTTCTCATAGTTTCGAATCATTTCATAAAGTTTATTTGCTTCAAATAAAGTTGGTGTTACAATGAGAATTCCTTTATTTTCTTTTTTAAACAAAGCTTTTACTGATAACGCAAAAAATTCATCGGTAACATTAGATATACCCATGCCTTTTTTTAAACTATTATTAAAAAGTTGTTCATAGATGTTCATGACATCACCTTCTTAATTATATTTATTCATTAATCTATCAAAATCCATTACTATAAAATCATCAATTATATTATTAAATATTGGTGCTTTACTAGCAAACAAATCCTGTTCAACCTTAGAAAAACTAGATAATACATAGTCCTTTCCATCCATAGTTTTATTGTTTCCAATTCCTATTTTCAATCTTTTATACTGATCAGTATGAATATTATCTTCAATGTTTCTAAGTCCATTGTGTCCGCCACAACTACCTTTATATTTTAGTTTATAATTTAGAAAATCTTGATCTAAATCATCAGAAATAATTAATATATCATTAGTATCTATTTTAAAATAATCAATATATTTTTTTACAACTTCTCCCGACAAATTAATATAAGATGTAGGTTTTACTATAATAATTTTTTCACCATCTTTTTCATATTGAGTAAAAAAACCATTAAATTTCTTCTTTAGTTTGGGTAACTTATTAACACTAATATAACTATCAATTACCATAAAACCAATATTATGATGCGTATTTTCATATTGCTTTCCAGGGTTACCAAGTCCAACAATTAATTTCATAATTATTCCTTCTTTCCATTGAACATTTCAATAATTTCATCACTATAACCTTTATCATTATGGGCAAATAAAGGAGGCAAAACTTTCAAACCTGTTTTTCCGCCTTTGCTGGCTTCTACCAATATCATATTTGCTTCTTTAGATTCACTTGGATATACATATCTAATACGTTTGGGTTCTAAATGATATTTTTTTAATGTTTCAATAAATTCTATTAATCGATCAGGTCGATGTACAAAAGCAAAAATACCATTTTCTCTCAAAAGAAAACTAGATTGCTTAACTAACTCCTCAAAAGTTAATTTTATCTCATGTCTTGCTAACATCTTTGTTGGACTATCATTAAACTTTGACTGAGCACCAACCTTGAAATAAGGTGGATTAGATATTATAACATCAAAAGACTCACTTGTAAAAACATTATGCAAATTATTAATATCTTCGTTAAGAATTTTAATTTGTGACGTTAATTTATTATATTTCACCGATTTAATTGCTAAATCATATATACAAGTTTGAAGTTCAACACCAATTATTTGAGCATTAGTTTTAGTTGACAGAATTAATGGTATTGCTGCATTCCCACAACCCAAATCAAGAATATTTTTACTATTCTTATTGATTGTTACAAAGTTTGCTAGAATTACAGAGTCCAAGGAAAAACAAAAACTATCATTATCCTGATATATTTTAAGTCCATTGTAATTTAATAAATCATTCAATACTTCCATCGTTAACTATCACAAAAACCCCTTTACCATCAACTTCTATCTTATAAGTATTACGAACCACATCAATGGCTATTACTTTACCACGACCATGTTCTGTATCTATAACAGAGTTAATTTTAGGAAGATTTTTTAATCCTTCTTCATAACTTTCGTTCTCATAATTCAAGCAACACATCAAGCGCCCACAACAACCATTAATTTTTTGAGGATTTAGCGCTAAATTTTGGTTTTTAGCCATATTAATAGAAACAGCGTTTAAATCATTTAGGAACAAATGGCAGCATAACTGTCTCCCACATTGCCCATAACCACCAACCGTTTTTGCTTTATCACGTACACCGATTTGTCGTAATTCGATACGCGTGCAGTAAATTTTTGCAAGTCTCTTTGCTAATTCCCTGAAATCAATTCTCTCATCTGCTAGAAAATAAAACAATAATTGCTTCCTATCAAAAGTATACGTTGCATTCAATATTTTCATTTCTAAACTAAGTTCTGCAATAATTTTTTCTGCCGTTTTTACTGCCTTATTAGCATCTATTATATTTTTATTGTTATCTTCTTCATCTTTTTGACTAGCCACCCTAACAATCGATTTTACTGGTGTTGTTAATTTATTCTTATCAACTTCAATTAAATCAGTTACAACCACACCATATTGTAAACCTCTTTCGGTTTCAACTATTACCCCATTACCCTTTTCAATTGCATTATCGCCAGGCAAAAAATAATATATTTTATTAGAATTAATAAAACTAATTCCCCATACATTAATCATTTATACATTCTCCTTTTTCTAAACTAATAAAGAAATTATCAATGAATAAATCTTTATTAACATTGAATTCACCATACTTAATAAAGGATAAAATTACATCAATCCTTTTTATTATATCATCTAACTCTAATCTTGAACAAACATAATTTATTTCTTCGTAATACTCACTGTTTTTTAAGATATCTTTATTTTTCTTTAAATTTAAGGCATTCATATAGAAATTTAACCAAATATTTAAAAACAAATTTATATCATCTTTTAAAGAATAAACATCACACTTTATTAAAACTTCACTATAAAACAATTCAAAACTTTTAATAATATCAATATGACTTTTTATCACAGTTCTATCAATGCCAATATTTTCTAATAAATCGATATCATTCTGCGGTTTCAATGTAATAATTTGACATCGAGAAACAATTGTATTAATAACCTGATGACGATTATTAGCGATCAAAATTATTATTACCGGACTATTTGGTTCCTCCAAAAATTTTAAAATTGAATTGGCTGAAGCATTATTCAATTTATTTGATTCTTTGATAATACATATATGTTTTTTACCATATATTGGTGCCATCGCAAACTTTGATTGAAGCTCTATCAATTGTTCTTTTCTTATATTAATACCATCGGGTTCAATTATTAATAATTCAGGATAATTTTCGGAATCAATTAAACTACAAGTGTTACATTCATTACAATCATCAGAATACAAATCATGATTGTCACAAAGAAAAAGTTTAGCAAGTGATTTTGCAAAAAGAAAACCATTACGATCATTTTCTTCAATTAAATAAGCGTGCGAAACTTTATTATTATGGACTAAATTAATTAGAAAATGATAAAGTTCTTTATCATTTTGCAAATAATTATCTATCATATTATCACCTTTTCAAAAACAATAAAACTAATATTATTAACAACATTGCTGGAATACCAAACAGACCAACAAAACAAATTGTATATATGTTAATTGGTATCATCATATTAAGTGGAGCAGCAATTAAATTATATGTATATAACAAAAAAGGGGCACAAATAAACTTTATTAATAATTTACATAATTTCTTCATATAACACCTCAAGAAATTATATGTTAATTATTATAGTTCTTTTCTATTTCTAAATGCCGATTCTAATGTCAATGCATCAATGTAATCCATATCAGCACCTACAGGTATACCACTAGCTATCCTAGTAACTTTTACATTGTTTCCTTCTAAAATTTTCTTAATATATAGAGCTGTAGTCTCTCCTTCAACAGTTCCTTTTACAGCTACCACGATTTCTTCAATTTTATCTTTTTCTACTCTTTCAATAATTTCCTTAAGTGGTAAATCCTCTGGCCCAATCCCATTTATTGGAGAAATTAAAGAACCCAATACATGATACTTACCATTAAAATTACCAGTTTTTTCGAACAAGAAAACATCCTTCATATCTTCAACAATGCATAAAACACAATCATTTCTGTTTTTATCAGAACAGATTGGACATATTTCAGCATCCGTTAAAGAACCACAAATTTTACATTTTTTTATTATCGCCTTAATGTTTTTTAAATCATCGCTAAATCTGTTTACTTTTTCTTGATCCAACACTAAAACTGCAAATGCCATTCGTTCAGCGGTTTTTTCACCTACTCCAGGAAGCTTTTTGAAATCATCAATCAATCTTGCTAAAATATCAGGATACATTTTTAAAACATCCCTGGCATAGCATTTGAATATTTTCCAAGTTTTTGCTCTGTCATCTTATCAATTTGATTAAAGGCATCGTTAATCGCAACGACAATCATATCACTCAACATTGTCATATCAGATTTAGCCTCTTCCTCATCTATGAAATCAATTTTAGTAATTTTTTTATTTCCTGTCATTGTAACCCTAACTAAGGCACTACTTCCTTCAAACACCATATTATCAATTTCTTCTTTACTTTTCATGATGTCCTTTTGCATTTGTTGAGCTTGTTTCATTAAAGCTTGAATATTCATATTATCTCTCCTTTATTCTACTTCTACCATATCTTCTCCAAAAAAATCAACTGCTTTATCAACAACACTTTTTTTGTTAGTTTCCTTCTTTGGATAAGAAGTTATCGTTTCTTCTTTATATTCGTATAAATTACCATTTTTTATATTAGCAACATATTCTTTTTTTAATTCTTTCCATTTATCATCACTAATAAAAATTAGTTTATAAAACTTTTTATGAATTAAACTAAATAAATTTTCTAATTTTGATAAATCATTATTTGCATTATCTACCATCGCATCATACTTCAAAGAAATAACAACATTTTTTTCACCAACGACACGAATTTCACCATCTATCAAAAAAGATACCACACTTGAAAATTCTTTACTATGCAAATAAGACGTTGCATCGAAAACATTATTTTTAATTTCATTTAAAAGTGCTTTATCAGCTAACGCAAAAGCATTGTTTAGTCTGTCGTTTATAAACTTAATTTTTTTATCATTATTTGACTCAGCAGGAATAATTTCGGCGCTTTCCTTTGGAACACTAACTGTTACTAACTTGGTCTCTTTGACAACTTCTGGTTGCACTTCCGCAACCGACTGATCAACCACATCTACTTTAGTTGCATCAGCAGACACTTTGTCAACCATAGGTTTACTTTGTTCAATATTTTGCTTTATTTTACAAAGATCACAACACTTAATGAGTGAAACTTCAAAAAACATTTTAAAATTATCGCTGTTTTTCATATCATTATTAGCTTTATATAAAATATCAATGATTTGGTACATTTTATCACTGCCTATACCATTTTTTGAGTTATCAACAATGATATAAGCTATTTTTTGAATTAATTGTTCAATTAATAAAAATAAATCTTTACCTTCTTCATATACTCGATTGACAAAATCAATTACAAAAGTTACATCGCCATCCATCACTTTATCAACCAAGTTTTGTAATTCCTCTTCTTTTATAATACCTTTGAATTTATAGAAATCTTCTTCCGTTATATTACCATTGGCAAACAATCCCAATTTTTCTAGTAAACCAATAGCATCTCTCATTGCACCTTCCGAAAAATTTGAAATCAATGAAAAAACCTTTTTATTGCAAGAGATTTTTTCATTTTTAGCGATCATTTCTAGCTTTTTTATCATATCTTCTTCTTTTATTCTGCTAAATTCAAAGCATTGACACCTAGACACAATCGTGGATGGAACTTTAAAGTATTCCGTGGTTGCTAAAATGAAAATCACATGTTCTGGTGGTTCTTCTAGCGTCTTTAATAAGGCATTAAACGCACCAGGCGTTAACATATGAACCTCATCAATAATATATACTCTATATTTTGAAACATTAGGTAAAAAACTAATTTTATTTCTAATTTCACGCACTTCATCAACGCCATTGTTTGAGGCTGCATCGATTTCAACAATATCGGGGTTTGATTTATTATTAAATTGAACGCAACTTTCACATTTATTGCACGGATTTAGTTTATCCAGATCTTCACAATTTACCATTTTGGCAATCAATTTTGCAATTGATGTTTTCCCAGTACCTTTAGGACCATAAAATAAATATGCATGCGAAATATGATTATTTTCTAACGAATTGCTTAATATTTTAATTATTTTTTCTTGACCAACGACTTCATCAAAAGTAGATGGTCGATATTTTCGGTATAATGCACAGTAATTCATTACTACACCCCCATATCAAATATAAACTAATAATATTATACCACAAATTATTTCCCGGGAAATAATTTCCATCATTTATCGAATTTTTTTAAAGAACTTTTTAATTTCGGTCGAACATTCGTTTGTAAGAATGTCATATTCTACATTTACGTCAATTGGTGTATACAAATCACTTCGCGTTCCGACATATACTTCAGATATACGAGATTCTTCAATTGCGCCCCTGCACATTTTACAAGGTTCTAGTGTTACGTACAATTTACAGTCATTTAAACGCCAATCGTGCAATTTCTTTGTTGCTCTTTCGATTGCAATTATCTCAGCATGTCTGGTTGGACAATTTTTAACATTCTTTGTGTTGTGTGCTTTTGCAATAATTTTATTGTTTTGAACAATAACAGCACCTACCGGAACATCACCATGCTTGACTGCTTTCTTTGCTTCTTTCAATGCTTCTAGCATATACTTTTCTTTCATAAATCACCTACAAAATAAAAGTGCACACACATAGTGATCCTTAGGGCTGCTATTTTCCGATTCTGACCCATTTCAAATATATGTGTTGCACAATTTGATTTTATATTAATTATTTTATAGTGTCAATGTTTCACGTGAAACATTGTTTCTTCCTCCGCAATTATTTCCCGGGAAATAATTTATATTATCTTTTGATTTAAATATTGAATTTATTTGTACTTAAACCCTTATATTTTTGCTGTTTCTTCTTTCTTATGTTTCACGTGAAACATTGTTTTATCCTCCACAATTATTTCCCGGGAAATAATTTATACTATCTTTTGATTTAAATATTTAGTTTATTTGTACTTAAACCCTTATATTTTAGCGGTTTCTTCTCTCTTATGTTTCACGTGAAACATTGTTTTATCCTCCGCAATTATTTCCCGGGAAATAATTTATATCATGTTTTCATTTAAATATTGAATTTATTTGTACTTAAACCCTTATATTTTTGCTGTTTCTTCT
>CAZNQV010000026.1:11176-12779 GCA_964575655.1 uncultured Muribaculaceae bacterium
CCTTATATTTTTGCTGTTTCTTCTTTCTTATGTTTCACGTGAAACATTGTTTTATTTTCTAAAATTATTTCCCGGGAAATAATTTATATCATGTTTTGATTTAAACATTTAATTAATTTGTACTTAAACCCTTATATTTTTGCTGTTTCATCTCTCTTATGTTTCACGTGAAACATTGTTTTATCCTCCACAATTATTTCCCGGGAAATAATTTATACTATCTTTTGATTTAAATATTTAGTTTATTTGTACTTAAACCCTTATATTTTAGCGGTTTCTTCTCTCTTATGTTTCACGTGAAACATTGTTTTATCCTCCGCAATTATTTCCCGGGAAATAATCCTAAACAAAAAAAGGGGTATGTTTCACGTGAAACATACCCTTTCTACTCATCTATTTCTTTTTTTTCAACTTCCTCAACGGTTTCTTCAGTTTCTTCTTCTTTTTCAACAATAGTTGCAGTAGTAACTAATTGTTTGTCTTTTAAAGTAATTAATCTAATTCCTTGTGTTGATCTGCCCATTGTAGTAATTTTTTCTACATCAACTCTTATTATAATTCCTTGATTAGTAGTAATAATTAAATTCTCATTGCCATTTACTATTCTAAAAGCAACAATATTACCATTTTTTTCAGTAATGTTAAGAGCTTTTACCCCCTTACTACCTCGATGAGTTAATCGATACTCATCAACAACAGTCTTTTTACCATAACCCTTTTCTGTAATAACAAGAACCAATTGGTCTTTTTCAACAACATCAGCACCCACAACTTCCGCATCAGTCATATCTATTCCGCGAACTCCGCTAGTATTTCTACCCATGATTCGAACCTCTTTTTCATCAAAACGAACCATTCGTCCTTTACTAGATGCTATTATTATTTCATTATTGTCAGTGGTTTTCTTAACCGCAATTAATTCATCTCCTTCTTTCAAATTAATTGCAAGTTTGCCGTTTTTTCTAATTGAATCAAACTCTTCAATTAAAGTTCTCTTAGTAAGTCCCTGCTTAGTAAAGAATATTAAGTTTTTATATTCTTCCTCATTTTGGCTAATTTTTACAATTGAAGTGATAGACTCATTTTTTTCAATAGGTAACAAATTAACGATTGGTAACCCTTTAGACTGTCTGGAAAATTCTGGAATTTCGTAACCTTTGATACGATATACTTTTCCAAAATTACTAAAGAATAAAATATAATCATGCGTAGAAGCGTTTACCAATTTCTCAACATAATCCTCTTCGTTGGTTGTCATTCCTTTTATACCAACACCACCACGATTTTGCGTTCGATAAGTATCCACATTAACCCTTTTTACGTATCCTTTATTTGTTAAAGATATTAATACGTTTTCAACAGAAATCAATGACTCATCTTCTATATAATCAATAGCTGTCATATCTACTTGAGTTTTTCTATCATCAGCGTACTTTTGTTTGATATCCAAACTTTCATTTTTAATGATCTCCAAAACTCGCTGTGGTTTTAGTAAAATATCTTCTAAATCCGCTATTAACAACATCAATTCCTTTAATTCTTCTTCGATTTTATCTCTTTCTAAGCCAGTTAAACGGCGTAATTTCATTTCTAAAATTGCATC
>CAZNQV010000027.1:0-11941 GCA_964575655.1 uncultured Muribaculaceae bacterium
AGATGGTATGATTAATGCAAGTTTAATATCATATCAAAACGATTTTGGAGATTAAGGAGTATAAGATGGAACAAAAGAAATCTAAGAGGTTGAAAAAACAATTACTATTTAATGTTATTAATACTGCAATTATCCTTTTTTTTGTATTCTTTTATAGCGGTAGATTAATCTACTATTATTTACAAGAAAACGGTAAAAAAGATGAAAATATAGAGATCGCTTTAGTCGATGAATTAATCAAAAAAGTAAGTTTAATTGATCAAACTAATGGTTTAATTGACAATAAGGATGGCAGTTATACATATAAAGGCAAAACTAATCAAAATTATGTTAAATATTCTGGTAGAATGTTTAGAATCATCGGTATTGATAAAGATAAAAATATTACCATGATTAGCGAAGATGAACAAACTATTCTAATGCCAGGAGTTAATGATTATAAAACTAGTTATTTGCGTGATTGGTTAGAAATAAATGAAGAAAAAAAACATACTGGATTATTTATGTTAACCTTAAATAATCCATATGAATATTTGGAAAAAAATAATACTTGTTTAGATAAAATAGATGACATTGGAAAAATCACATGTGAACAAACTTATCAAGAAGATTATGTGACTTTATTAACTTTAAATGATTATAAACAAATAGGGGGAGCTGATAGTTATTTAAACAATGATAGTGATTTCTTCTTATTAACTCAAAATACAGATAATAAGCACTGGTATGTGGCCTCAGATGGTGGCATTAGTATTGGTAACTTAATGAATGAAACTCATGGTATTAGACCAGTTATTACATTAAGAAATAGCACTATTATGTATCAAGGAACTGGTTCCAAAGATAATCCATATATCGTTGAAGATACAAAAGTGGAAGAATTAACTCAGACATCAGTTGGTGAATATGTAACATTTAGTGGATATAATTGGCGCATAATATGCAAAGAGACAGATAAAGTAAAACTAACACTCGATGGTCATATAAAAGAAAATGACAAGGAAATAATCTCAAAATATGGTACTAATAATAGTTATTCACAAAATAAAAATACAATTGGTTATTATCTAAATAATGATTTTTATAATATCTTAGAAAATAAAGAATTAATAGTAAAGTCAAAATTTTATAATGGTAAATATTCTAAATATGCTAGTTTCAATTATATTGATACTTATAATAATAGCATTGACGCATATGTTGGTTTATTAAACATTGGTGATTTATATATTAATGAATACACTGATATCTTTTTAAATACTAGACCTTATGGAGATAATAATATTATTTATACAATTAATGAAAATGGTAATTTTTTTACTGATTATGTAACTAATGAGCAAAAAATAAGACCAGTTATATATATTAAAAACATTGAGATTAAATCAGGTAAAGGAACAATCAAAGAACCATATCAGTTGGTGGTGAAATTAGATGAGTGATGATGTAGAAATACTTGAATTAGAACCTAAAAAAAAGCCATCAATCAACAAAAAAAGCCATCGTAAGAAACTAACTAAGTATACTAAAATGCTTCTAATTATTGATGCTTTCGCTGTTATCTGTTTTTTCTTAGCATATGGACCAATTAGATATTTTAGAGATGCACTAGTTACAAATGCTTTAACTTCGATGTCTCATCAATATTTTGCATATGTCTTATATAACGAAAAAATGATTGATAAAGTAGTTAAACAAAATATGATTATTGAAAGTGATGATTCTACTGATACATCAGCTATTAAAATAACCCAAAATACTAATCAAGATAGTTATGAATCAGTATATGAAGAACAAATATTAAAAAAGGATAAAGATAATGATTTATATAAACTAATTAAAATAGAGCAAAAAACATATACGGCATTTATAACAGTTGTATATGATCCATCAAGAGTAGAACTAGTATCATCAAAAAAACTATCCAGTGGCGGTCAATTTACAAGTAAAATTGCTAAGGATAATAAAGCAATTATTGCTGTAAACGGTGGTGGATTCAAATATAGTGGGACTGTTATGCGCCCTAAGGGTACTTATATTCAAGATGGCAAAATAATTTATAATTCCAACAAAAAGAGCAAATTAATTGCCATGAATAACGATAATATTTTAGTATTAACACAGACGACAGCTAAAAATGCTATTGCTAGCGGGATAAGAGACGCTGTTGAATTTGGACCATATTTAATTGTTAATGGTAAAGCCGCTGAATATAAAGGTGATGGAGGATATGGTAATCGTCCAAGAACAGCAATCGGTCAACGACAAGATGGAATAATACTATTTGTAACCATTGATGGTAAAAGTGGATTGACGGGTACTACAATGAAAGAATTAACTAACATTTTCATAAGATATAAAGCTTATAATGCCGCTAATTTAGATGGCGGTGGTTCATCAGCTTTAGTTATTAACAATAAATTAATCAATGAACCAGTTAGTTGGAATCATGGTGGAGAACGCCGAGTATGTAATGCTTGGATAGTAAAATAATTGATTTATATATATAAAATGATATAATTAATTTATGGGGGGATAAAATGAAAGTAGCAATATTAGGCACAGGTGCGTATGGTTTCGCCCTTGCTAGCATTATTAATCGTAACAATCATGAAATTACAATGTGGACTTTTAGTAAAGAAGAACAAGAGTATTTAGTAAAAACTAAAACAAGTCCCAAATTACCGGAATATGAAATACCAAATGATATAAAAATTGTAACTAATATTGAAGAATGTATGAAAGAAAAGGATTTAATTGTCATGGCAATACCAGCCTTTGCATTTAATACAACTTCACAATTAGTTAGTAAATATATTACAGATGAACAACATGTTTTGATTGCCACTAAAGGAATCGAACAAGGGACATGTTTATTTTTAAACGAAGTTTTTGCACTACATAATAATACCAACAAAATTGCAGTTATATCAGGACCTACATTTGCAGTTGATATTGTTAAACAAGTTCCAATCGGTTTTTCATTGGCGACAAAAAATGCTGAAACTGAAAAAGTAGTGAAAGCTTGTTTTGCCAATGAAACAACAAAATTTAGAACAACGGATGATATAATTGGTATCGAAATATGTGGTTCAATAAAAAATGTCATGGCTATCGCTTCAGGGATGTTATCAGGAATGAATGTTACTGATTCAACAAGAGCATTATTCTTAACAGAAACATTAAATGACATTAAGGAGTTAATTAATGAATTAGGTGGTAATAAAAAAACTATACTTTCATTTGCTGGGTTTGGAGACATATTAATGACTTGTACAAGTGAAAATAGTCGTAACTTTTCATTTGGTAAATTGATTGGATCAGGTGCGACACAAGCAGAAATAAATGATTATTTAAACAATACTACAGTTGAAGGAATGTATACATTACAATCTATTTACCAATTAATAGAAGAAAAGCAAGTAGAAATTCCGATTATTAATTTAATACATGGTATTGTTTGTGGTACTGAAAATAAAAATGAAATGTTGAAATTGCTAATTAAGAAGTAGGAGTAGGTATAATGAAAATAATTATAGTAATTGGTAAAACTTTTTGTAATTTATTATATGGTATTTTTAAAATGAAAAAAGTTAAACCCAATAAAATAGTTTTTTTAAGTAGACAATCAGATAATAAATCTTTGGATTTTAAACTAATAGAAGAACAATTAATGAAGAGTAATAAACGAATTAATTGTGTCTTTTTATGTCATAGAATTGCCGAAATAAATAAAAGTATTATGAGTAATATAATATATACAATTAAGTGTTTATGGCATTTAGCAGATGCTAAAGTATGCGTAACCGATTCTTATTCAATTGTATCAGCAATCAATAACAAAAAAACTTTAAAAGTTATTCAAATTTGGCACTCATTAGGAGCGATTAAGAAGTTTGGTTTGCAAACTGTCGGTACTACATCGGGACGTGATGAAACAATATCGAAAAATATGAAAATGCATGCTAATTATGATTACATAATTTCCGGTTCTGATGCAATGACACCTTTTTTTGCTAAGGCTTTCGGTTATCCTGAAAATGCTTTTCTAAGTTATGGTTTACCTAGAATAGATTACGTAATTAATAATGAAAAAATATTGCAAGAAAAAATATATAAAAAATATCCAATCTTAAAAAAGAAAAAAAACATTCTTTATGTTCCAACATTTAGAACAACTAAAGACGATAATACTAGTGAATTAATAAATAGTGTTAATTCAAAAAAATATAACTTAATAATAAAAGCTCATCCTAATCAAAAATTAAATTTTGAAAAAGGGAGAGTTCAAACTTGTGATAGTTTTACAGCTTTAGATTTATTAGCAATAAGCGATTATGTTATAACAGATTATTCGGCAATTTCGATTGAAGCAGCCGTTTTAAATAAAAAAACATACTATTATCTTTTTGATTATGAAGAGTATGAAAAAAATAATGGCATCAATATTAATTTATATGATGAAATGCCAGGTTGTGTCTTTAAAAATGCTCAACAATTAATAAATAAACTAGAAGAAAATAAATATGATCTTTCATTATTAAAAAAATATAAACAAAAATATTTACCAAGAAAAATAGGAAAATCAGCCGAGTTGATTGCTGAGTTAATAATAAAATGTAGTAAGGAGAAGTAAGATGAGAAAAATAAAAATTTGGTTATTAGAATTATTGCAAGAAAACTTAAAACTAAGATTGTTAGCGAAAAACATCGTTTTTGGATTTGGAAGGATTAAATATTTCTTATATTATTTAACAAATTCTATAGATGAAAATTTAATTGTCTTTGAAGTGTTTAATGGCAGAAAATATTGTGATAGTCCCAAAGCAATGTATGAATATATGCTAAACAATAAAAAGTATAATAATTATAAATTTGTTTGGTGTTTTAACAATCCTGATAAATATAAGTTTTTATTAAAAAATAGAAATACTATGATTGTTAAAAACAATACTGCTCAGTACTATAAAACTTATGCTAAGGCCAAATATTGGATTGCAAATTCTTTAATTCCAATAGAAATGAAACCAAAAAAGTCACAAATATTCATCCAAACTTGGCATGGTTCACCATTAAAAAGAATTAGATGTGATATTGAGTGTAATCCATATGCCAAAGCTAATACTATTTTTCAAAACACGAAGGATGCTAAAAGATTTAATTATTTTATATCACCTTCAGCATTTACAACTGAACAATACATTCGAGCTTTCGATCTAAAACGCTTAAAGAAAGATGATATTGTTATTGAAAAAGGCTATCCACGAAATGATGCTTTATTCAAATATACTCAAACTGACATTAAAAAATTAAAAAAACAATTTAATTTGCCTAGTGATAAAAAAGTTATTTTATATGCCCCTACATTCAGGGATAATCAACGCCAAGCAGGAGTTGGTTATACATATAAATTAGGTATCGATTTTGAAGAGTTTAGAAAAAAATTTGAAAAGGATTATGTAATTCTATTTAGAACTCATTACTTTGTTACCAACTCAATTGATTTGAATAAATATAAAGGTTTCATATATGATGCATCAGAATATGATGATATTAATGATTTATATATAATAAGTGATATTATTCTAACTGATTATTCTAGTGTTTTCTTCGATTATGCTAATTTAAGAAGACCGATGTTATTCTATATGTATGACTTAGAAGATTATAAATACAATATGCGTGACTTTTATTTTGATTTAGATGAATTACCAGGTCCAATTATTGAAAAAGAAAAAGATCTATATGATGAAATTAAAAACATGGACAAATATTGGCAAAAATATCAGAAAAAATATGATAAATTTAATAAAAAGTTTAATTATTTGGATGATGCTAATGCAAGTAAGCGAGTAGTAGAGGAAATATTTGCCAACAATAAACAATTCAACAAAGGAGAATAATAGATGAAAAAAGTTTTAATACTCGGATATGTTAAAAAGAATCTAGGAGACGATTTATTTATATCAATGTTGCTAAATCGTTATCCATATGTTCAATTCGAATTGTATGTTTCAAGTTTAGAATATGTTGAACCATTTAAAAAGTATAAAAACATCAAATTTGTTATAAAAGATATTAATCAAAAGAATATGCCAGATGTCAATAAATATATGGGTGGCATATATATTGCTGGTTCTATTTTTCAAGAAAATGTAAGGAGTATTAATAAAAAAGAACAAGAATTATCATTAATTCTCCAGTTTAAAAAAAACAAGATTCCTTTTTATTATATAAGCTCAAACTATGGACCAACTTACACAGAAAAATTTGCAAAAGTTTGCGAAGATATAATTAGTAATGTTACTTCAATAAATTTTCGTGATCAATACTCTTATAACAAATTCAAAAAGATGAAACATGTAAAATACTTCCCGGATTTAGTTTTTTCGTTAAATTATAAGAAAGCAAAAACCATCAAGGATAGTATTGGTATAACATTAATAGAACCCTTTAAAACTAAGAGGGCATATAAGTATAATTCTTTTCAATACTATAAATTTTTAGAAAATAACATTATTAATCTAATTGATTCTGGTAAAGAAGTTTACTTGTTTTCATTTTGTAAAAAAGAAAATGATGAATTGATGTTAAATAGTTTATATAATGGCTTAAATGATAAATATCAACAACATATCAAAAAAATATATTATCGTGGAAATATTAAACAATTTTTAGACGTTTATTCTAGTATGGAATATATGGTATGTACTCGATTTCATGCAACTATTTTATCAATTATTTTTAGGCAAAAAGCATATGTTGTTTCATATAGTGATAAAATTACCAATGCCCTTATGGATGAAAATATAAATATACCAGTTATTCATATTAATGATCAAATAGAAGGTAAATTGCTTGATTTAAAAGATTTTGTTCAGATTGATTCGAAGAGAATTGTTAAAATAAGTAAAGAAGCACAAAAACAGTTTTCAGAGACAGATAAATTATTTAAAAACACAATCATAAATGAAAACTATGAAATTGAGGATACTTACAAAAAAACAAACCGCTTAATAGTTTTGATTACTCTAGTACTAAAAAAAAGGGTTAACCAAAAAATAAAAAGTGACAATTTACTGATACTAAATAATACATTAAAAGGGAAACAACTTGATAAATTGTGCTATAATAATTGTCTTAAAGAATTAGGATATGAATGTAATCAAAAACAAATCATTAATAAAGTAAAAACAGGACCATTATTATCAATCATAGTTCCTACTTATAAAAGAAGTGATTACTTAGAAAAATGTCTTAACTCTATATTATGTCAAAGTTACAAAAATATTGAAATTGTTATCATTGACGATTATCCTTTATCAAATAATGAACAAATGATTAATGATCAATTTAAACAACACTTAAAATATATCAAGTATAATAAAAATGCAAATAATTTAGGAGCTGGAAAATCCAGACAAAAAGGTTATAGTTTAGCAACTGGGAAATACATTGTATTTTGTGATGATGATGACTTTTATGTTGATTATAACTATTTTGAATATGCAATTGATAAATTAGAAAAGAATAATAAATTAAACTTTTTTGGATGCAGCGCATTAAATTTTTATCAAACTGAAAATCTTATTTCTGAGAATATTTTAAATTGTACTGGGATTATTAATAATAAAGATTTTATTAAAAATTTTCAAAATCTTTATACTAAACCAACATCTACTTTTACAACTATCTTTAGAAAAGAACCACTTGACCAAATCAATTTTAAAGATGTTGAAATGATGAATGATTCTATCATCTATTCTTATTCGTTAGTTTCTAATGATAATCAAATAGAATTAGAAAATAAAATCATTGGTTTTTATCGAATACATTCAATCAATATATCGGCAAATTTAAAAATTGAGTTTATGATTGATAATTTAGAAGAAAATAAAAGAATTGCTAACATATTAAAAGAAAAAAATATTATTCCCCATCCGGAAATATGGTGGCGAAATAAGATTTTAACACTAGCTAATTATTATATTAGGGAATCAAAACCAAAAATTAAAGATTATTTAAAACTTAGAAATTGGTGTTTTCGTAATTTGGATAGAAAAGAAAAAAACACCATAAAAGAAATGGATAAAACATATATTATTAAAGTACTAAAAAGTATATACTTAAAAATCAAATGAATGATTGCATAAAGGAGATCAATAGATGAAAAGTAAAGTAACAGTAATTATACCGGCTTATAATGTAGAAAATTATATAAAACAATGTCTTGATTCTATTATTAATCAAACATATAAAAATATTGACATTATAATTATCAATGACGGATCAACCGATAATACATTAAAAATTATCAATCAATATGCTAAAAAATATAAATTCATTAAGCTTATTGATATTGAAAATAATGGTCAAGGATACGCTAGAAATTTAGCATTGAAGCAAGCAACTGGAGAATATATAATGTTTGTCGATTCTGATGATTATCTTGAACTAAATACAATTGAATTGACAATAGAAAAAATAGTTTCTGAAAAATCAGATTTTGTCGATTTTGGTTATAGGTATTACCAAGACAAGGGAAAAAGTTTGGTATTACAAAAAGAATATTCCTTTAGTGAAGAAAAACAATTAAAAGGTAAAGAATGTTTGGAATTATTTAATATTCCAAATTATTTTGTAGTAAATAAATTATATGACAGAAAATTTTTAATAAATAATAAAATATTTTTTGGTGAACATTACATCTACGAGGATATACTTTTTTGGGTAAGGTGTGTTTTAAAAGCAACAAAAGTGTCAATAATGGATACAAAACTATATAATGTTAGGTCAAATATGACATCTACGACAAAAAGCAATATTCAAACAGATCGACATGCCACTAGTTTTATCAAGGTTTACGATGAAAGTATTATATTATTTGATGATTCATTTTCACCAGAAAAAAAATATTTTCTTAATTATATGCTGAAAAAATTTTTAAATTATTATAATTTTAGAACACCAAAAAAATATAAGGAAAGTTTTTTTGATAGTGTTTATTCAAGAATAAGTCAATATGATTTATATACATTCAATACGCAGGGGATATATTTCAAATTGGGTAAAAAGTTTAAACTTTTTAACAATAAAAGAAAATTTAAATTTTTTGTAGATAATTATAAAAATTATAGGAATCTAGCTAATTTAGCTAAGAAAATTAAATCTAACTTTAAACGAAAAAAAGTAATAATCCTTGAAAAAAACACTTGAGATGTTATAATTAAATTGGAGGTAAAAGTTTATGAAAAGGATTTTAACATATGGAACATATGACTTATTACATTATGGTCATATTAGATTATTAAAAAGGGCAAGAGCATTAGGAGATTATTTAATTGTTGCTTTATCAACTGATGAGTTTAATGAACTTAAAGGTAAGAAAGCCTATCATGATTATGAAACAAGAAAGCAAATGTTAGAAGCTATTAGATATGTTGATTTAGTTATTCCAGAAGAAAACTGGGAACAAAAAATAAATGATGTAAAAGAATATCACGCTGATGTAGTTGTGATGGGAAGCGATTGGGCAGGAAGTGATCGTTTTAATTATTTAGATGAGTATTGTGAAGTTGTTTACTTAGATCGCACTGATGGTATTTCAACGACTCAAATAAAAGAAGATTTAAAATTACAAGAACCGGATAACAAAATTAACCAACTACCTATACCAAATAGCAAGAATTGATTATTGGTGATTTATGAAAAGATTTATTAATGATTTAAAAAAATATACTAATTATATTGCTTATGATACTAAAGCTACATTAAAAGCAGAAATAACCGATTCATATTTAGGGTGGATTTGGTTAATATTAGAGCCGTTATGTTTCATGTTAATATATACATTTATTGCAGCAGTAGTATTTAAATCAAAATTAGAGTATTTTCCGGTATTCGTATTTATTGGGTTATCCATTTGGAACTTCTTTAATAAAAATGTTTTAAAGTGTGTTAAATTAGTTCAAACAAACAAAGAAACAGTTACTAAAGTATATTTACCAAAGTTTATTTTGGTTCTAGTTCAAATGGGAGTAGATTTTGTTAAAATGGCCGTTTCATTTGGCCTAGTAATTATTTTTATGATTATATATCAAATCCCAATATCATGGAATATATTATACTTTTTACCAATTTTATTGGTTTTATCTGTCTTAACTTTTGGTGTTAGTACCATATTTATGCATTTTGGCGTATTTGCCTCTGATTTATCAAATTTAACAAACATAATATTTAAATTAGTGTTTTATTTATCAGGTATATTCTATGATTTAGTAGGTAGGGTACCAGCACCATATAATAGTATACTACTATATGTTAATCCGATTGCCTGCATTATTAATTCAACAAGAAAAGTATTAATGTATCAATCACCACCTGATTTATTACCATTATTAGCATGGTTAGTAATCGGAAGTATCTTGAGCATAATAGGAATTAATACAGTTTATAAATATGAAAATACATATGTAAAGGTGATGAGATAATGAAAAAAGATAAAGTTGCAATATCAGTTCTAGATTTACATATTTATTATCGTGATATGAAAAGATTTAGTTTAAAAAAGACAGGATTAAAAGACAAAGGAACAGGTAGATTGTTTAAAGCAGTAGAAGGGGTGACATTTGAAGTTCCGCGTGGTCAAATACTAGGAATATGTGGCAAAAATGGCAGTGGTAAATCAACATTATTACG
This sequence comes from uncultured Muribaculaceae bacterium, assembly GCA_964575655.1. Taxonomy (GTDB): domain Bacteria; phylum Bacillota_I; class Bacilli_A; order RF39; family UBA660; genus DAOPMC01. The sequence goes on from CAZNQV010000027.1 coordinate 10,699, forward strand.
TGCTATTTCTGGAATATTTTCAGCTGACAGAGGTACAATTGATTTACATGGTAATACTGTATCGTTATTATCAATTGGTGTTGGATTCCAAAAAAAATTAACAGGATATGAAAACATTTTATTATCAGGTATGTTACTAGGTTTTAGCAAAGAAGAAATAATTAAAAAAGCTCCAGAGATAATTGAATTTTCTGAATTAGGTGATTTTATTAATAAACCAGTTAATTCATATTCTAGTGGTATGTATTCCAAACTTGCTTTTTCAATAACCGCTATTTTAGAGACTGATATCATGTTAATTGACGAAGTATTAAGTGTTGGAGATATTCATTTTACTGAAAAAAGTTATAATAAAATGAAAGAATTAATTTCTGATTCTGATCGAACTGTTATTATAGTTTCTCATTCTACTAAAACATTAACTGAACTTTGTGATAAGGTTTTATGGTTACACGAAGGAAAAATAAAAAAGGTCGGCAACCCTAAAGAAATAATGAAAGAATATGATGAATTTATGAGAGAATCAATATAAAAACCTATTTTATAATAGGTTCTTTTTTTTCTCTTTGGATTAATTTATCATCATTAACAATTAAACTATAAATACTATTTACTCGATATTCAATATCAAGCAAATTACTATCAAATTTATATGACGTTATTAAAGGTATTTTCATATCTTTTTTAATTTTATTTAAATACTCTTTACCTCGTGTATTAAAACCTAATATTTTTACATATTCGATATCAATATTCTTTGCTTCTTCTTTTGTAAAAGAACATAAAATATGAGTGAGCATTCTTTTTATTTTATTATAAGTATATCTTTTGGTTTTAATATTTTTAATTAAATCATCCAGTGAGTTAGAACTATTAATATATTTTTTAATTCTATTTTCAATGCCTTCATCTACTGTTTGATATGTATTTAAAATATTAATATCACTTATTATTTTGTATTTTAATATATCAAAATATCTACTTTCATTTATATGATATATTTTCTTGTATGAAGAGCGTGGCAAATATTTTTTAATATTTTTATTATTTAAATTATTTCTAATTGCAGTAGCTGAAATAGTTTCACCAACAATTTCTTTATCATTAAAATCATTTGTTCTTTTAATTGATATTGACTCTATATTATATTGATTTTTAATGATTTCTTTAATATATGATATGGCTAATAGATCATTAGGAGTTTTTGTGTCAGTATTTGATGCTTTGGCTATGGCAGTAGGGT
>CAZNQV010000028.1:0-11854 GCA_964575655.1 uncultured Muribaculaceae bacterium
CATTTGTATTATGCTACTTATTTTTCATCGCGTATTACTGATTATGATATTGATACAATGATTAAAGGGTATGATGCAATCAAGGATAAAATGTTAGAAATTTCTAATAAAGGGTATGAAGTAACTAATAAAGAATTATCGGTGTTAGAAACTTTGAAGATTGCATTGGAAGTAACAGCTCGTAAAATTAACTTTTTACCTATTGATTTATATAAAAGTGAAGCAACTAATTTTGTAGTAAGAGATGAAAATAACATCTATCCATCATTTTCTTCAATTGATGGACTTGGTGATACTGTTGCAAAAAATATCGTAGCAGAAAGAGATAAAAAACCATTTCTTAGTGTAGAAGATTTGCAAAAACGTGCTAAAATATCTTCAACTTTAATTGATAAGATGCGTTTAATGGGAATATTAAAAGATTTACCAGAAACTAGTCAGTTAACACTTTTTTAGACAAGTGTCATATAATAATAGCAGTAATTTATTTACTGCTATTTTGAAAAATGATATAATTTAATTGGTGACGATATGGAAATAGTAATAAATGGTGTTAATATAAATTATATTCAATATGGTAAAGGTAAGGATATATTATTATTACATGGTTGGGGTCAAAACATTGAAATGATGAAACCTATTGGTGATGGTCTACAAGACAATTTTAGAATAACAGTATTAGATTTACCAGGTTTTGGTAAAAGTGCTGAGCCAAACACACCATGGACCTTAGAAGAATATAGTGGAATGATTGAGGAATTGGTAAAAAAATTATCATTGAAAGATTTGACTTTAGTTGGTCATTCATTTGGTGGAAGAATTGCTACTATTTTTGCAGCTAATAATAAAATAGATAAATTAGTTTTATTATCTGCACCAATGGTAAAAAAACAAAATGAAAACAGTTTTAAGAATAAAACTTTAAAATTTATGAAAAAAGTACCACTATTAAATAAAACAGAAAATTTTTTCAAAAATATGATTGGATCGACTGATTATAAGGATGCAAGTCCTATAATGCGTCAAGTATTAGTAAATACTGTTAGTACTGATTTAATTGCTTATGCCAATCGAATTAATTGCCCAGTTATTTTTATTGGTGGAGATAGTGATAGAATGGTTCCATTATGGGAAACGGAGAAAATTGAATCAGCTATCAAAGATTGTGGTATGATAATATATGAAAATCAAAGTCATTATGCCTATTTACAAGAATTAGGTAGAACAATAAATATCATTAGAAGTTTTCTTACGGAAAGGAAGAGATAAATATGAAAATTAAGTTAGGTGTTATATTTGGAGGAGAAAGTGTTGAACATGAAGTAAGTATTATTTCAGCATTACAAGCAATTGAACATTTAGATAAAGATAAGTATGAAATTATGCCAATTTATATTACCAAAAATAAAGAATGGTTTTATGGACCTTATTTGACTAATCTAGAAATATATAAGGATATAGATTTAGTTAAGAGATATGCTAAACGCGTTATTTTAACAAAAAAGGATAATCGTTTTATTTTACAAGCTACAGGTTTATTTAAAAAGGAAGTAGCTGAAATTGATTTAATGTTTCCAATAGTTCATGGTACACATGTAGAAGATGGAACCTTACAAGGATATTTAGAGACAGTAGGTGTTCCTTATGTTGGTAGTAGTGTATATGCTTCGGCAGTAGGTCAAGATAAAGTGTTCATGAAACAGATATTAGAAGCGGAAAAAATACCACTTCCTGCCTATAGATGGTGTTTTGATGTTGATTATGATAATAATCATGATGACATGATTGCCAAGTTTAAGGAATTAAAACTACCTTTATTTGTTAAACCTTCGAAATTAGGTTCATCAGTTGGTATTACAAAAGTTAATGATTATAAAGATTTAGATGAGGCATTAAGAGAAGCTTTTCAGTATGATAATAAAGTTGTTGTTGAAGAAGGGGTTAGTAATTTAAAAGAAGCTAATATATCAGTATTAGGTAACCATGAATATCAAGAATTAAGTGAAATAGAAGAAGTAATTTCTAGTAATGATTTCTTAACATACTCAGATAAATATCTGCAGGGTGGAAAAAAAGGCAAAATGGTTTCCAACAAAGGTATGGCATCTTCTCTTCGTAATATTCCAGCAGATTTAGATCGTGATATAAAGGAAGAAATTAGAAGACAAGCAAAATTAATTTTTAGAGCATTAAACACTGAAGGTGTATGTCGCATTGATTTCTTGGTGGATGATAAAAACAAGAAAGTTTATACTAACGAAATTAATACAATCCCGGGATCATTATCATTTTATCTTTGGGAACCAGCACATAAAAAATATAGTGATTTATTAGATGAATTAATTAATATGGCAATTAAAAGTTATAAAAAAAATCAAAAATTAGTATTCTCTTTTGATTCAAATATTTTGCAGAATTTTGATGGTACTAAAGGAATTAAAGGTTTGAAAAAATAATATATTTATTGAAGCAACATTATTTTAAATGTTGTTTTTCTATGTTATAATTAGTTAGGTGGTAATTATGTATTTAGAATTAAATAATAAAAAGTATATAATTACGATTGAGTATAAAAATAATAAAAACATGTATTTACGAGTTAAGAATGATTTGACTATTTATGTTACAACCCCTAAATTTACATCACAACGGCAAATAGAAAAATTTATTAATAATAATATAAATTACATTGAAAAAATGTTAATTAAACAGGAAAATAAGATAGAGGAGAATGCGGGTAAGTTATTATTTTTAGGTAAAAGTTATGATATTATTTATTTAAATAGTAAGGATATAACTTTTGGAGATAATAAGGTGTTTGTTGGGAAGAATGTTGATTTGGATAAGTATTTAAAAAAAATTGCCAAAGAAATATTTTTGAATCGATTAAATATTTTATTTCAAAAATTTAATAATACTATTCCGTATCCCGGTTTAAGAGTTCGAAAAATGACAACAAGATGGGGTGTTTGCAATAGTAAATTAAAAGTAATTACACTAAATCAAGAATTATTAAAATTTGATTACGATTGTATTGATTATGTAATAGTTCATGAATTATGCCATTTTTTACAACTTAATCATTCTAAACTATTTTGGAATGAGGTTAGTAAATATATCCCCAATTATAAAGAATTAAGAAAGAAATTAAAGTATTAAGGAGTGTATATGATAATAGATAGTATTGATAATCAAAATATTAAGTATTTAAATAAATTAAAAGATAAAAAACATCGTGATTTGGAAAATAAATTTATTATTGAAGGTAGACATCTAGTAGAAGAAGCTTATGCATCAGGGTTATTAGTTTCAATTTTCAAAAAAGAAAGTGAGAATTTTTATTTAGATATAGATACTTATGTATTAAGTGATAATTTATTTGCTAAGATTACATCACTAGAAAATAGTAATCAAGTAATTGGGATATGTAATAAACCAGTAAATGCTGTTAAAGGTAATCGTTTATTACTTTTAGATAATATCCAAGATCCGGGCAATTTAGGCACTATTATTAGATCAAGCAAAGCATTTAATGTTGATACAATCATTTTAAGTGATGATACAGTTGATATATATAATTTAAAAGTATTAAGGGCTACTGGTGGTATTATATTTCAAATTAATTTTGTTTATAATAATTTAATTAATACAATTAATGATTTGAAAAACGATGGTTTTAGTATTTATGCAACTGATGTAAAAGATGGTGTTGATGTTAGTAAATTGAAAAAAGATAAAATAGCGATTGTTGTAGGAAATGAAGGTAACGGAGTTAAACAAGATATTAGGAATATTTGTGATGACAATATTCATATAAGGATAAATAACGATGTTGAAAGTTTAAATGTTGCGATGGCAACTACAATAATTTTATATGAATTAGATAAGGAGTAATATGGAATATATTAGTGTTGGTAAAATAATGGAGTCTTTCGCTTTAAAAGGGGAAGTTAAAATTGCATCTGATTTTAAATTTAGTGATTTAGTATTTAAAGAAGGTAATACTCTTTATTTAGGTGATGGTAAAAAACCATTTATAGTTAATAAAGCAAGATTTTATAAAGATCGATATTATGTTTTATTTAAGGGGTTAACTCATATCAATGTAGTTACTCCCTATATAAAAAGTATTGTTTATTATAATAAAGAAGATTTAGTATTAGATGAAAATTATTTAAATGAAGATATTGTAAATTTTGATATAATTGAAAATGGAATTATTATTGGTAAATTACATAATGTTATTGATATGGGTAAAAATAATGAAATATTTGAAATTATTGATAAAGATATAACCTTTATGATTCCTAATAAGAAGGAATTTATTAAAAAAATAGATTTTGATAATAAACAGATTATTGTTGAGTTAATAAAGGGGATGAGATAGTGAGAATTGATATATTAACTTTATTTCCTAGAATGTTTGATGGCTTTTTAAGTGAATCGATTATTAAAAGGGCAATTGATAGTAATAAGGTAGAAATAAATATTATAGATTTTAGAAAATATTCCAAAGATAAGCATAATAAAGTTGATGATACTCCTTTTGGTGGTGGAAATGGTATGATTTTAATGTGTCAGCCAATATTCGATGCCGTTCGAGATTTAAAAAATAATGATACTAAAGTTATTTTATTAACTCCTGATGGTAAAACATATAATCAAAAATATGCTAAAGAATTATCTAATTTTAAACATTTAATTATTATTTGTGGACACTATGAAGGGTTTGATGATAGAATCAGAACTATAGTGGACTATGAAGTCAGCATTGGTGATTTCATCCTTACCGGTGGTGAATTACCTAGTATGATAATGACTGATAGTATTGTTAGATTATTGGAAGGTGTTATTAGTGATGGTTCATTAGTTTCTGAATCCTTTGAAAATAATTTATTAGATTATCCTAATTATACTCAACCACGTGAATTTGAAGGAATGAAAGTTCCTGATGTATTACTTAGTGGTAATCACAAAGAAATAGAAGCTTATCGTAGACAAATGCAGATTGATTTAACTGCTAAAAAAAGGCCGGATTTATTAAATAAGTAGGTGATAGTATGAATGAAAAAAAATTCATTATAACTAAAAATGCTAAGACAGATCAAATTACATATATGGAGTATGAAAAAATTAAAGGATTGAACTTTAATCCTAAGAAAAATCTTAAATTTGAAGATATGATTAATGTTAATCAAATGATAATAATTAATCCATCATTTATCGAAAAAATTATAGATAGAAAATGTAAAAAGAAATTAGAAAGCATTTTAAAGATGCTATCAATTATTTTTGAAAATGATGATGAATCTGGTGAAGCATTAGATATTGCACTTGATGAATTGGAAAAATTTAAATCGATTGTGCGAAACAAATATGCTGAGTATATGGATAAGAAAAAGTATGATTTATTAATTAAAAAGATTGAAATCTTAGAAAGTGAGATTAAATTAAGAAGGCAATATGTTGTTAATAAACATATTGTTGAAGAGCAAGGAAAAGGGAGATAGAATGAAGTTATTTGTAGTAAGACATGGTGAAACAACCGAAAATAAGGGTAAAATAATGCAAGGTAAGATGGAGACATATTTGGATGAAGAAGGGAAACAACAAGCTCGTGAGTTGGAACCTAAGCTTGCCCCATTAAATATAAATATAATTATTTCGTCACCATATGCTAGGGCATATGATACTGCTAAGTTAGCATGTCCCAATCAAGAAATTATTTGTGATGATCGCTTATGTAGTAGAAATCATGGTGAATTCCAAGGCAAAGCGCGAACAGATATTAATTTGCAAGATTATTGGAATATTAAGAAAAATCTGCAATATGTTGAGGCTGAATCAGTAGGCGATATTTTTGATAGAGTAGTTTCTTTATTAAAAGACATAAAAGAACGCTATGAAGGTGCAAATGTTTTATTAGTTACTCATAGTGGAATTTGTAGAGTTTTATATTATTACTTTAATGGGATTCCTGATGATGGTGATTTAACTGAATATGAATCTACCAATTGTTCACTTGAAGAATATGAATTATAATTTATTAAATTAACTTGATAATATGATTGCAAAGTGTTATAATTAACCTTGCAATTATTTGGATTGTTAGCTCAGTTGGTAGAGCAACTGACTCTTAATCAGTGGGTCTAGGGTTCGAGTCCCTAACAGTCCACCAAATGTATATAACTTAATGAATTTAATTTGTTAAGTTTTTTATTGATAAAAAATATGGTTCTAATTTAAAATGTGTATGATAATTATTACTTCAAGAATCTATAGAAAGGAGTTCATATGAAAAGGGACGAATACGAACAAATATGGGATTGGGATGAAGTTGATATGATGGGAAATAATTCCGAACATCATTATAGATTTAAGTACTATTTTTGTGATAATTCTACAAGATTAAGTGATTGCAGTGGTAATAGTCCTGAATCCTTATTTGAAGATTTTGATGGTTTAATGGATTGGGATGAATTTGATAATCTTAGTTCAAAAAAGCTGACAACTCATGAAATATTAGAATTGGCAAATAAATTGTATAAGGGTAGACTTGAAGAATTTTATCGAATTGAAATAATTAATGACAAAACTAATGAAGTGATTGATTATATAGAAGAAAAAAGATAGTATAATTATATTAAATAATGGGTAAATTTGTGAAATAAAAAAATACAAGATAATTAACATTGTATTTTCAAACACTTTTGTTATATCAAAAGTGTTTTTTTGACAAAAAAAGTCGACAGATATCAATTGCAATCAGTATTAGAGTGTCAAACACACTAAGTGACATTTACGAATCATATCTCGTCGACATATTAACTATAACATAGTCATTATTCTATGGCAAGTGAAACTTTTGTGGAATAAAAGTTGCTACATATTTTATTTATGTTATAATAAACATATTATTTCTTAGGAGGTTTTATGGATAGTACTCAAATGAAGTTGGAAATTGATTATTGTTATGCATTAAACGATTATTTGAATAAGGATGAATTAATTCAATACTATGTTGACTGCGTAACTGATATCAATTTCACAATAGATGATATTACTAGCGCTAAAATTAAAGATTTAAAAAAATTAAAAAAGGAAATTGTATCACTTGGTGCTGGTTCTGAATTTTTATTGTTGATTGCTAATTATTATTTATTAAATGGTAACTTTTCACAGGGGAATAGTTTGCTAAAAGCTGTGGAATTATTGATAGTTGCTGCTTCAACTACTTTACCAATCGTAATGACTTGTGTTTCATATATTGAAGCGAAAAATAAAATTAATCAAGTTATTAAAGATGAAACGAAGGAACAAATTTTGTATAAAGATGGTTTTAATCAGAAAATTAATGATTTAGCATTAGATTTAAGTAATGATGATAATCTATGGCAACATGCTGTTAAATTGAAGAGAGTTCATCCGGATATTGTTTTATAAAGAATTAGTAACTAATTCTTTTTTTTGTATTTAAAATATAGTATAATTTTATTATATGGATGGTGTTTTACATGTACTTAAAAGAAATACAATTATCGGGTTTTAAATCATTTGCTGATAAAACAAATATTAATTTATTTAATAATATAACTTGTATTGTTGGTCCTAATGGTAGTGGTAAAAGTAATATTATTGATGCGGTTAAATGGGTTATGGGTGAACAATCTGTTAAAACTTTACGTGGTAATAATGGAATGACTGATGTAATATTTTCGGGTAGTAAAACAAGAGATGCTTTAAACTTGGCGTCTGTTACATTAATTTTTGATAATAGTGATTCTTATTTAAAAGTACCATATAGTGAAATATCAGTATGTCGCAAGGTATTTAAAACTGGTGATAGTGAATACTATTTAAATAATGAAAGATGCCGTTTGAAAGATATTCAAGATTTATTCTTAGATACTGGAATGGGTAAATCATCTTTTAATATTATTTCACAGGGGGAAATAGAAAAATTAATCAGTGATTCGCCATATGAAAGAAGAACAGTTTTTGAAGAAGTAGCGGGAGTATTAAAATATAAGAAGCGTAAAGAAGAAGCCTTAAAAAAATTAGATAAAACAAATACTAATTTATCTAGAGTTAAAGATATAATTGGCGAGTTAGAAGGACAAATTGAACCTTTAAAAGAGCAAAGTATTAAAGCTAAAGCATATTTGGATAATAAAACTAAATTAGAATCAATTGAAATAGCCTTAATTGCACATGATATTGAACAAATAAATAATGAATATCAGCAAAACAAAAGTGAAATAGAAAAATTAGAAAATGAATTAATTAAGATTTCAACTAATAGTACTAATGAAGATATAGAAGTCGCTAATAAAAAGCAAAAATTAACTGAACTACAAGTTAGTTTAGTTGAATTAAATGATAAATTGTTGTTTTTAACTAAAGAAGAAGAGCGACTTAATGGTGAAAAAAATATCATTCAAGAACGTAGTAAGTATAATGCTGAAGATCAAAAAATATATGAAAATATTAGTAATTTAAAAGAAAATAAATTACGTTATGAAAATGACTTAGATTCAATAAAAAAAGAAACTTTGATCGTTGAAAAAGAAAAAGATTCTTATACTATTAAAAAAGATGCTAAAAATAATGAATCTAATTTATTAAATGTGGAGAAAAACCGAATTATTAGTGATATTTCCTATAAGCGTCAAAGTTTAACTAATTTAGAATATAAAATAAAGGCTTTAACTGATTATATAGAGCAGGGAGGAAATACGAATCCTAATGTTAAAAGGATTATTAATAATCCTAAATTATCAGGTATTCACAATACTATTATTAATTTAATAGAAGTTGATAATGATTATGTCCTTGCTTTAGAGGTTGCTTTAGGTGGTGCTAAAGACTATTTAGTGGTTGATAATCCTAATGTTGCTAAAAGTTGTATTAATTTCTTAAAAGATAATAATTTAGGAAGAGTAACATTTTATCCAATCGATGTAATAAAACCAAGAAGTGTTGATTTTGATACTGAAAAATTATTAGGTAATTATCCTGGTTTTATTAATACTTTTGCTAATTTAGTTAGTTATAATAGTATCTATAGTAATATAATTAAAAACCAACTTGGTAATGTCTTATTAGTAGAAGATCTTGATACAGCAAATCGTTTAGCCAAAGATATAAATAATCGTTATAAAATAGTTACTTTAACAGGAGAAATTATTAATGTTGGTGGTTCAATAACTGGAGGTACTATTAAAGCTAGTAAAAGCATTATTAGTGAAAGATATGAGTTAGAAAACTTAATTAACCAAACTAAATCATTAGATATTGAGATTAGTAAAGAAGAAGAAAAAGTAAAGGAAATTGATAAAGATTTAATTAATATAACTAGTGATATTACAGAATTAGAATTAGCAATCTTAAAATTGAATGAAACAATTGGTGTAAAAAATAATTCACGTAGTTTAATTAATGACAAATATGCTGCAGTCTTGAAAGAGTTACAAGATTTGGATAATGTAGTTCATAATACATTATCTGAGGAAGAAGATAGAATAGTTAATAAGTATTATAATGTTGTTAATAACAAAAATGATGTAGCAAAACAAATTAATTTAATTACTAAGAATAAAGATACTTTAATGGTTGAAATCGATAATTTAGAAGCTAATTATCGTTATAGTAATACAATGATTAGAGACTATGAATCTAAACTAAAAGAATTAGAGATTAGTGTATCTAAAAAAGATGTTAAACTTGATAATTTATTGAATATACTATCTGAATCATACAATTTAACATTCGAAAAAGCTAAAAGTGATTATATTTTGGATATGGATGAAAAAGATGCACGCAAGGAAGTTAATTTATATCGTAATAATTTGAAAAATATCGGAATTGTTAACTTAGGAGCAATTGATGAATATGAGCGAGTTAATAAACGATATACTTTCTTAACAAAACAAAAAGATGACTTAAATAAAGCTATTGAGATGTTACTTGAGATTATTGACAATTTGGATAAAGTTATGAATCAGGAGTTTTTAAAGTCTTTTAAAGAAATTGAGATAGAGTTTGGTAAAGTGTTTAAAGATTTGTTCAAAGGAGGAAGTGCATCATTAAAACTATTAGAACCTAATAATATTTTAGAAAGTGGTATTGATATTGTGGTTAGTCCTCCGGGCAAGAAATTATCGACTATTTCTTTGCTATCTGGTGGTGAAAAATCACTTACTGCTATTTGTCTATTGTTTGCTATTTTAAATGCTCGTAAAGTGCCTTTCTGTTTGTTTGATGAAGTAGAAGCTGCACTTGATGAAGCTAATGTTGATATATTTGGTAATTATTTGAGCAAGTATAAGGGCTTAACACAATTCTTAATAATTACCCATAAAAAAAGAACAATGGAGTTTGCAGATAATTTATATGGTATAACAATGCAAGAATCTGGAGTTAGTAAATTAGTTAGTGTGAATTTAGTAGAAAAATAGTTATTTTTGTCTTTACATTTTAGAAATATAAAATTATAATATTTTATTAAGTTAGGGAGTGCAGTATGAACAAAGATTACATAGCAATAATATGCAAAAGAGCAAGTGTTAATAAAAGAGGCGAGTATAAATTAGTCCCTAAAACATGTGTTGATGGAGAGTTAATAAAAAAAGAAAACGGAAATTTGTTTTTTAAGACTGAGGATAAGGAATTTCAATTTGTGAATAATCTTGCCAGTTTGAATGATGAATATGTATTTTCTTTTCCATGTAATAAGCAAGAATTAAATGAAAAATTGGAAGTGGAAACAAATTTAGATTTTTCAGAAATGATTTTTGATGCTTATCTATTAGCTATACAGGATTATCATTTTTTTCAAAAGAAAGATGTATTAGGAAATTTAGAAAATTTTGTTTTTAAAAAATATGTTAAAACAGTTCATAAATACAATCCTGAAAAACTATTGGATTCTTTTGTAAGACGTGAATTTGAGGGAGAGTATGATGAGTTTGATGAATTTGAAGAATATGATGATTATAATTCAGTAGTATATGAAGTTGCACGTCCACAAAAGAAAGCTACAGTTACAAAAAAAATAGAAAATGATACACAAGAAACAAAAATGGATATAAAAAACCTATATATTCAAGTTACAAAATCGGTACTTGGACAGGATGAAAATATTAGACAGATTGTTAGTGCAATCGGTAAAAATCAAGTTATAAATAATCCTAGATTGAAATCTAATATTTTAATTGCAGGTCCAACTGGTGTAGGAAAAACAGAAGTTTTTAGAGTAATTTCGAAGGAATTAGGTTTACCTATTACAATTGAGGATTCTACACAATATACTGTTGCTGGATATGTTGGAAAAAGCGTTGATGAAATGCTAGTTAATTTATTAATCAATGCCGGAGACGATTTACCTAAAGCTGAACGAGGAATTTTAGTTGTTGATGAAATTGATAAAAAAGCTGGTGGTCGAGGGGAGGAAAAAATTGCAACAAGCGGTGTTTTAGAATCATTATTAAAAATTATGGAAGGTGGAGTAATTCAAATAGAATATAAAAGATCTCGTGTACCTTTTAATACTTCTAATTTGACTTTTGTAGCAATGGGAGCTTTTTCTGGATTAGAAAAAGTGGCAAAAAATCCAAAACCTGTTGGCTTTGGTGCTGAAGCGGAACCAACTTTAGGAAAATTCTCAACAGAAAATTTTGATAGATATGGTATTTTACCTGAATTTGTTGGTAGATGTAATACTAGAGTTTTCTTTAATGATTTAGATTTTGATATGCAAAGAAAAATTCTTGATCATTCAGATTGTAGTCCTATCTTATTAAATAAAGAGTTATTCAATGATTATGGAGTAAAATTGTCTTTTACCGATGGTGCT
>CAZNQV010000029.1:0-11846 GCA_964575655.1 uncultured Muribaculaceae bacterium
TGTTTGGTAATCCTGAAACTACAACAGGTGGAAGAGCACTAAAATTTTATTCATCTATAAGATTAGATGTTAGAAGAGCAGAACAATTAAAAAACGGTGATGTATTTGTAGGAAGTAGAACAGCAATAAAAGTTGTCAAAAATAAAGTAGCGCCACCTTTTAAAACAGCAATGGTTGACATTATATATGGTGAAGGAATTAGTAAACATGGAGAAATTGTTGATTTAGCAACTGATTTAGGCATTTTAGAAAAAAGTGGTGCTTGGTACTCATATAAAGGTGAAAAGATTGGTCAAGGCAAAGATAATACGCGTTTGTATTTGAAAGAAAATATTAAATTATGTAATGAATTAGAAAAATTAATTCGTGATAACTTTGCCAATAATAAGGAAGTATCTAAACCAACTAAACAAAAGGAAGAAATGAAAAAAGAGTAATTTAATTACTCTTTTTTATATCACGCTTAAGTGATTGCACTTGACATTAAGTCATTAAAAACTTACAATTAAAGTAGTGTTAGTAATTAATTTTAATTAACATAAATTTATGAATGGAGGAATAAAAATGAGTAGTATACTCGTCTCCATTTCATTGGTCGTATTAGGTTTAGGCGTTGGGGCAGGTGGTGTTTTTGCTATTACCACTGTTAGAAAGTCAAAAACCGATAAAAAAGTTACAAATTTGTTAGAAAAAGCGAAAAAAGATTCTGAAAAATTGAAGATGGATTATCTTTTAGAAGCCAAAGAAGAGGCTCATAAACATAAACTTGATGTAGAAAAAGAGTTAAAAGAGCGCAAAGATGAATTAAAAGATACAGAAAATAGATTACATCAAAGAGAACAAAACATGGATAAAAGAGATGAATTGTTTCAAAAAAGGGAACAATTGATGGATGAAAAAGAACAAAAAATAGAATCTAAGCAAAAACAAATTGAAATTGATCAAAAAGAAATGGAAAAAATTAAAGAACAACAACTAGAACAATTACAGAAAATTAGTAGTCTCACGAAAGCTGAAGCCAAAAAATTGATAATGGAAAAAGTGGAAGAGACAATGACTAAAGAAATAGAAACCTATATTAAAGATTGTGAAAATAATGCAAAGATAGAAGCCGATAAAAAAGCAAAAGATTTAATGGTGTTATCTATGCAAAAGTATTCTTCTGATATTGTTAATGAGCAAACGGTTTCAACAATAACGCTTCCTAATGATGAAATGAAAGGGAGAATTATTGGTCGTGAGGGTCGTAATATTAGAACGATTGAAGCAATTACTGGAGTTGATTTGATTATTGATGATACTCCAGAGGCAATTGTTATCTCAAGTTTCGATCCATTGCGTCGTGAAATTGCAAAAATTACAATAGAAACCTTAATTAAAGATGGGCGTATCCATCCAACTAGAATTGAAGAACTATATGATAAAACAGTTAAAGAAATGAAATCAAAGGTTATTGAATATGGAAATAATGCTCTATTTGAATTAGGAGTTACTAAAGTTGATAATGAACTAATTGAAATATTAGGTAAATTGCATTTTAGAACAAGTTATGGACAAAACGCTTTGACCCATTCAATTGAAGTAGCACATTTAGCTGGATTAATGGCAGCTGAAATGGGTGAAAATGTTGCACTTGCTAAAAGGGCTGGTTTGTTTCATGATATTGGTAAAGCAATTGATCATGAAATAGAGGGCAGTCATGTTGAAATTGGTAAGAATTTAGCAAAAAAATATCATGAGCATCCGGTAGTAATGAATGCAATTGCGTCTCATCATGCGGATGAAGAGGCAACAAGTGTTATTTCAGTATTAGTACAGATTGCAGATAGTTTATCAGCATCTAGGCCTGGTGCTAGAAACGATTCCTTAGAAAATTATCTACAAAGATTAGAGCAATTAGAAAATATGACTAATGGAATTAAAGGAATCGATAAAAGTTATGCAGTACAAGCTGGACGTGAACTAAGGGTACTCGTTAAACCAGAAGAAGTTGATGATTTAACTGCTCACAAAATTGCAAGGGAAGTAAAAGAAAAGATTGAAAACGAAATGCAATATCCTGGAACAATTAAAGTTACTGTTATTCGCGAAACAAGAGCACAAGAAGAAGCAAAATAAAATGTATAAATAATTTTTAAATGATTATAATACTATATAGAGACAAATTTTATTATTTGTCTCTTTTCTTTTATTGCTGATTAATATACAATTAATTTAGGAGGCAAGTATGAAAGAATTTAAAAATTTTATTAAGCGCGGCAATGTTATTGATTTAGCAGTAGGTGTAATAATGGGGGCGGCTTTTGGCAAAATCGTATCATCATTAGTTGATAATTTAATAATGCCAGTCATTGGTATTATTTTAGGCGGATTAAACTTCTCTACATTATCTTTTACCATTGGTGAGTCAGTTATCCAATATGGTTTATTTATTCAAAGTATAGTTGATTTCTTAATAATAGCAGTATGTATATTTTTTATTGTTAAGTTTATCAATAAATTAACTCACAAAAAGGAAGAACAAAAACCAGTACCTAAGGATATTGTTTTATTAGAGGAAATTCGTGATTTACTGAAAGAAAAAAAGAAATAATTAATTATTTCTTTTTTGTTTTAACTAATATATTTTCTTTTCTGTTAATCAGTTCGGCAATTGATTCTTGTTTATTTAAAGTGTCGATTATGGTTGCTAGATATTCTGAACAATCAACTTGATGAAACCAAGGCCTATTAATTGCTTCGTTGTCAACATAAGTTAGGTTGGTAGTATATAGAGCGTTGAATTTTTTTTCCTCATACAATTTATCAAATTTTTCAATGCCAGATGTTAGTAATGAAAATGTTGCTAACAAACACACTTTATCTGCACCTCGCTGTTTTAACTCATTTACAACTTCAATAATTGAACCACCTGACGCAATCATATCATCGACAACTAAGGCATTTCTTCCTTTGACACTTTTACCAATATATTCATGATATTCAATTGGATTCATTCCATCTTTGACATCATAACTGCGACTTTTATAAAAAACACCAACATATGCTTTGTTTAATGCACTGGCTACATACCTAGCTCGATCTATTGCTCCGCTGTCTGGTCCAATGATTAGCCAATCTTTTATATTATCTATTGTAATATTTTGATCTGTTACTAATTTTTCTAAAATGGAATAGGTTGGATAAAAATTTTCAAATGCCATACATGGAATTGCATTTTGAACATTAGGATCATGTGCATCAAAAGTAATTATTGATTTTACGCCTAAAGTTTCTAGTTCTTGTAATGCAACTGCACAATCAAGCGATTCTCTACCTTTTCTTCGATGTTGTCGTGAAGCATATAATAAGGGCATTACAACACTAATGGATTTTCCGTGACCTTTCATTGCTGATATTATTCTTTTAATATCTTGAAAGTGTTCATCTGGCCCCATATAGATTGTACGCCCATGCATTTGATAAGAACATTCGTAATTACCAACATCAGAAATAACATATACATCTTTTTCTCTAATAGTTTCATCAATTTGAATTTTACCTTCACCATTATTGAATCTCACTTGAGTGATAGGTACGATAAAGTTTTGGTTTGTATTTCTCTTTTTTTGTAAACAATAATTGACCTTTTCCCCTAAATCTTTAGCATTATTAAGTACAATTAGTCTTAAATTATCTATTACTTCCATAAATCCTCCTACTACTTAATCTAATTATAAGATTAATTTTGGAGTTTGCCAATATAGTTTTTTATATTATTCCTAATTTCATTTGTATTGTCTGTTTTTGTAAAGTATTTGTTTTTAGTTATTTTGGTTATTATCTTTATTGAAAAGAGCGTATCTATAGAATATATAATTATCATAATGATAGTTATTATATAGATAAATCTATTTGATATATTTTTGATTATATCAAAATATATAGGACTGATAATTAGCTTTGCACAGAGCCCGCAAATACCAAATAATACTAAATTTCTAAGACAAATTCTACCTTGAATATTAATTTTATCATTAGTATAATCCCACCATCTTGCATGAAATATTTTTTCTAAAATATAACTTGTTAAGTATTCAATAATTGCACAAATAATAAAGGAAATAATAAAGATTAATATAGGACTATTTGGTGTAAGTAGTGTGATAAAAACGCCGCCTAATCCGTAAATTGGGTACCAAGGACCAAATAAAAAACCTTGATTTATAAAACGCTTGCTTCTAATTTTAGCATTAATTACTTCCATAATCCAACCAATAGTTGAATAAAAAATAAACATTAAAAAATAAACAGCTATTTCTCTCATAAATTCACCTAGTGAATTGTATTCAATTATTTTACTGTTTATTATTTTTTATATATCGTTAATGGTATTAGTAATTCTTTTATCTATTTTTTTCTTGATCTTATTGTTAATTTTTTTGCGATATTTTGGAATAAATATATATAACAATATGATAACTACCACTGTCAATAGAATGGCCCATGTGTCATTTTTTTCTTTATAGTCACTCCATATATTCAGTTTTTCTTGTTTTGCTTGTTTCTCACTTTCTTGTAAAGTCGATGTATATTTATATTCATCATATAAATAGGCAACTTCGGCATAACCATTGCGGACTATTTTGTTTTGCAATAAATTATTATCAACAAAGACCCAGACTAAATCACGATCATATTTATCTTTTTTATCAGAATTATCATCGTATTCGATTTCGATGATTTGGGCTTTTTTTAGTTCATCACATGTATATTTGCTGGCTTCTTTTCCATATGGTTCAACTTCTTTAGTTGATTCGGGAGTGTCAATAGCTAAAAATCTTGCTTTTATTATCTTTTCTTCAGCATTGAACCAGGCTGTATCTCCGTCTACGCATTTATTGAATTTGACTGTTATTCTTTCTTGTGCAAATACATTTGGACATATTATTAATAAAAAAAGGAATATAAATAATTTTTTCACTTTACCACCAACATTATTATATATTTTTTTTGAAAAAATATCTATATTTAAAAGGAATTTTAAAAGATAACGGTTATAATCTTTTGAGGTGAAAATATGGAAGATACAATAATTTCATTAAAAAAGAAATTTGATGAAATTCGAAAGATGGGATATGTAAAAGCAATAAATAATAATTTTTCAGGTATTGGAGTTACTTTTGAACAGTTATTAGGTGTAAATAGTGGTAATTTTGAGATACCTGATTTTGATGGAGTAGAGATAAAAACTAAAAGAAAATATAGTGAAAGTGGTATAACATTATTTACAATGGTTCCTGATGGGCCTAATCTTTATGAAACAAAAAGATTAAAGGATACATATGGTTATCCAGATAGAGTTTGCAAACAGTTTCCAATATTATTAGGGGCTGTATATGCTAATAAAATAGTTAAAATCGGTTTAAAATATATGTATAAACTAAAGGTGGATCGGGTAAATAGGAAAATATACTTGCAAATATTTAATCTTAGTGGCAAAACCATTGAAGATAAAGTATATTGGAGTTTTGATTCATTAAAGGAAAAACTTGATCGAAAACTTAAAATATTAGCATTGATTAATGCTTGGCCTAATAAAATAAAAGGAGAAACATACTACAAATATTATAAGATGAATATTTATACTTTAAAAGATTTCGAAAGTTTCATCGAATTAATTGAAAAAGGAATTATACGATTAAATTTTAGAGTAGGTATATTTAGAAGTGGTGAACGTTTTGGACAAATGCATGATCATGGAAGTGGTTTTGAAATAAAAGAATGTGATTTATTAAAACTTTATAATTGTGTGCATGATAATTAAATTCAACCTGTAACTGCTAAAATGGAATGTTTACGGAAGTGGCTCAAAGATAATTGACATTAATATTAGATATTATATTTATTGAAGATAAATGCATCTGTTGGAACCAGAGGGTACAAAAAAAAGCCTTTATCAGACTTTAATACTTAAATGGTCGGGAAGACAGGATTTGAACCTGCAACTTATAAAAGTTTCATAGGAAGTGGCGAAAATATTAAGATATTATCGTTATTAATTTAACTATTTTTAAAAAGATAAATACATCTGATTGGAACCAGAGGGTATAAAAAAAAGCCTTTGTCAGACTTTTATACTTAAATGGTCGGGAAGACAGGATTTGAACCTGCAACCCTCTGGTCCCAAACCAGATGCTCTACCAAGTTGAGCCACTTCCCGGTAACAGCATTAATTTTACCATTAAAGTTGCAGGTTGACAATACCTAAATGTAAATTTTTTTAGTAATAATGTTACTCGATTTAATTTTAAGCTGTTCATCAAAATAATTAAAATAACTACCTGGAATAATAAAACTTCCAAGACTCAAATTATCAATATCAATTGTTTTCATAATAGCATCTGCCAAAAATACACAGTTATTTCTTGGTGAAAAATAATTTTTAAACTCGCCGGATTTAAACTTGTATAATTTAGCATTTAATTGGTGTTCTAATTTATAAGCATATGTATATTCAAGTTTGCTACTCCAAGGGATGGTGTTATTTTTCAATTCACTTATTTTATGCTCAACTTTTAATGCCTCCTCATCAGTCAAATATAAACCATATTCAAAAATGATTTTTTGATCTTTTTCTTTCACAAACTGATAATACTTATCTTTATTCTTAACGGTATACATAACGCCATCACCAAAAATTTTAAAAAATCTTAAATTTTCTTTATCATATTGCCCAAATGAAATGATTTCATCATTATAGCATATGTCGATATGACCAGGTTTGCTGATTAATTTTGGTCCAACATGAAATGAAATATACAAATTGGGTTGTTTACCATTTTTTATGATGTTTTTTGGGTGATGCTTACTTTTCACTATTTTTCTATAAGCTAGGTATGGTGTTATTAAGGCAATGATAACTGGTAGCGATACTCTAGTAATTCTTTTACGATATTTAAAAACTGATGATACAAAATCTTTAAAGTAAGCAAAACCATACAAAATAAAGTACATTCCTACCAAAACAAATGTTACATAAGACATATCTTGAAATAAGATTAAAAAACTAATGGTAAATGAAATAAAGCTGCAAATTAGATAGAATAAAGCTTTTCTTATATCATATTTATATGAAATTACAAAACAAAGTAATCTAATTATTGCATCTAGTATTATGTATGCACCAAACACTATATCAAAAATTGAATAAAAAATATTTTCTTCTTTTAATAAAAAGATAATAAAAGCCACTTCTATTAACAAATAGATAATATTTAAAACAAATTTATGCCATTGAATTGCTAATATCGAGTATGATAAGTTTGTTATTGATTTTAAAACGAAAGCAATGACTACTATAATAAAAAGACTATCTATCATATATTTAGGCCATATTATTATTAAAACACCAATAATTACATATAAAATAGAATTAAATACCAATGTTAGATTATTTAAAAATTTGATTTTCATGGTTGTCTCCTTTGACTAATTATATTTCAATTATATTCTCTTTTTAAATATAATGTCAAAAAAATGAGATATCTCAATAATTTGATTGTGATAATTTTAATCGTGTATTATAATTAATATTAGGATGGTGTTGTGATGAAAACAAGAATTATTAGTGCGATAGTAATGATTATTGGGGTTGGAGCGCTACTTTATTTGGGTGGTAAATATTGGTTAGTTTTAGCTGCTATCCTATCAGTAGTTGCTGTATGGGAATTTATTAGAATAAGAGAAACAAAAAAAGATTTTCCAATTCTAATGAAGGTGATGACTTACTTGTTGACCTTAGGATTAATAATATATAATGCCATTACTAGTAGTGATACTCTATTACTTAATTATGGAATTATTGCAATAGTTTTGATACTATTCATGATTCCAACTGTATTCATTAATGATAATGAGAGATACAATATTGTTGATGCTTTTTATTTGATGGGCGTAGTATTATTCATGGGAATATCATTTAGTCTATTTGTATTAGTTAGAAATTTAGATATTGTGTATATTATATATCTAGCTTTAATTACCGTACTAACCGATACATTTGCATATTTTACGGGTTATTTTGTTGGTAAGCATAAACTGTGTGAAAAGATATCGCCTAAGAAAACGATTGAAGGGTTAGTTGGTGGCACAATTATGGGAACCTTAATCCCAGCACTTTACTATTTGTATGTTATTAATAGTGATGTCAATGTGCTTATTCTAGTACCAATTACATTTGTTTTATCGCTTATTGGACAATGTGGAGATTTGATGTTTTCTAGCATCAAACGTTACTATGGTAAAAAAGATTTTTCTGATATAATTCCTGGACATGGCGGTGTTTTAGATCGTTTAGATAGTATTCTATTTGTAATATTAGCGTTTGCTATTGTTATATCATTAATATAGGAGGATATATGACTTTAATTTTATTTATAATTATTCTAGGGACAACTATTTTGGTTCATGAGTTTGGGCACTATTTATTTGCAAGAATTACAGGTGTTCATATTCACGAATTTTCTATTGGAATGGGTCCTAAAATCTTAAGTAAGGAATCAAAAAAGACAAAGATTAGATATTCTTTACGTGCTGTGCCATTAGGTGGTTTTGTTCAATTAGCAGGAGAAGAGGTTGAAACTGCCGAAGTAAAACGTAAATTTCCTGGTAAAACATTACAAGATAAAAATGTATTTCAAAGGTTCTTGATTATGTTTTTTGGCGCAGGTTTTAACTTTATTTTTGCGGTGTTCATGTTATTCTTTATTGGTTTAGTTTTCGGCGCTAAAGATTTAAGCCCAAAAATTGCAATAGTAGATGAAAACTCTCCAGCTTATGTTGCAGGCTTACGAGCTGGTGATGAAGTATTAGAAATTATTCATAATGAAACAAAAAAAGTTTATTGCTTTGAAGTTTTTGACAAAAGAATGTTTAATAACCGTTGTTTGAATGCTTATAATGAAAAAATCTTTATTACTAATGGTATTTCAAAAATAATTAGTGGAACAAAAGTTTTTACTAAAACAGAAAAAGTTAAATATATTGATGATATTACACTTTATTTACAAATTGTTGACCGTAATCAAGAAATAACATTTAAAGTTAAGAGAGAAAATGAAACTACGGCTAGAGAAATTAAAGTAAAAGCTATTAAAGAAATTATTGATGGCGAAGAAACATATCGATTTGGTATTGGCATGCAGCCAGAAACTGAAAGAGGTTTCTTTAAGTCAATTAAATATGCTTTTCAACAAACTGGATCCTTATTTAAGCAGATGTTTGCAGTGCTAGGATATTTATTTACTGGTAAGTTATCGTTGAATCAATTAAGTGGTCCAGTAGGCATTTATAGTGTAGTTGGACAGGCTCGTGCGGTTGGTGTTTCATCAGTATTATATCTACTAGCGTATTTGAGTATCAATGTAGGAGTAATTAATTTATTGCCATTTCCAGCATTTGATGGTGGAAGGATACTATTCTTATTTATTGAAAAAATTAAGGGTTCACCAATTAATCCAAAAATAGAAAACATTATCCATACGATAGGTTTTGGGTTATTAATATTATTGATAATATATGTAACATTTAATGACATTTTTAAATTATTTTAAGGATCTTTTAGGTCCTTTTTATTTTGCTGTAAATAATACTATAGGAGGTTAAAATGAAGAAAAATTATCCGATAATACTACAGCAAAATAAAAGTGATTGTGGAGTAGCTTGTTTACATATGATTTTTAACTACCATGGAATTAATATATCATATGATAAATTAAAACAATTAACTAGAACTAATGATAATGGAACAAATGCTTTAAATCTAATTAATGCTAGCAAAAAATTAGGGTTTGATGCTAAGGGGGTAACAATGGAAATAGTTCCTGATATTACTTTTCCTATAATTGCCCATTTGATATTGGAAAATAATTTTAGTCATTTTGTAGTTATTTATGAAATCAATCCCCAGACAAAAGAACTCTTAGTAGCTGATCCAAATTGTGGTATGTATAATATTTCAATGAATGAATTCTTAAAAAAGTCTTCTAAAGTTTTTATTATGATCACCAAAAAGGGTAACCTTAAAGTAAAAGATAAGCGATTTTATAATGCTATGAAAGAATTAATTTTTGAGAATAAGAAATCAGTTATAAAATCTTTCATTTTAGCGATTATAGTAATTTGTCTGTCACTTATGCAAACCGTTTATGTGAAAACAATGATGGAAAGAATCAATTATAATGAATTTTTATTTATGATTGCTGTTATTTTTTTTAGTATTTCAATTATAAAAAATGTACTTGAATATTTTAAAAATAAAATTATGGACAATTTAAGTATCAGTATTGATGCGAAAATTAATGCTGGTATGTATACTCATTTGTTTAAACTTCCTTACCAATATTTAAATAAAAAGCAAGAAGGCGAAATTTTTACAATTATAAATGATGTGTCTGATTTTAAAGATAGCGTTAATAGAATTATACTTGTCTTTTTAGTAGATTTATTAATGTTATTGGCAACACTTATATTTTTATCGTTTGTTAATTTTATATTTGCTATATTTTGTATTTTATTATTATTTTCTTTATACTTCATTACTTACTATTATAAATACGACTTTTATCAAATGTTTTTAACAATAAAAAATAAAAGTATTGTTGTTGCTTCTTATTTAATAGAATCATTATCTTCAATTATCACCATTAAAAATTTAAATATTTATGATAAGATTACGCAAAATCTTAAAAATAAGCATATGGATTATTTATGCTACATAAAAAAATATAATCATATGTTCAATAAATTTAATGCAATTAAAAATGCTTGTAGTGATGTTTTCTTTATCGCTAGTATTTTGGTTGGATCGTTATTAGTTAATAAAAATCTTTTATCAATATATGATTTGATATTATTTGAAAGTATGTTTTATATTTTTAGCGGCAGTTTAAATAATATTTTGGATTTATTGATTACATCTAAAAACTACTTAGTTGGTATTAATAAAGTATTGGATTTGTATGGTGCTAAGGAAGAAAAAAGACAAAATAACAAAATATTGACTTGTAAACAAATAGAAATTAATAATTTAAGTTTTAAATATGATGACAAAGAAGTATTTAATAATCTTAATTTAATAATTAATCCAGGGGATAAAATATTATTAACTGGTGTATCGGGCAGTGGTAAAACAACCTTGATTAATATTTTTATGAAGTATATTAATAATTATCAAGGAAAGGTTTTGTTTGATAATCAGGATATTAAAAAAATAGATGCATTTAGTATTAGAGATGTGATTGGATATGTATCACAAAATGAGAAATTATTTAGTGATACAATTTATAACAATATCGTGATGGGTAATAAATATAAGAATAATATAGATGAAATATGCTCAATCGCAAAAATTAATACTATTCTAATGGAAAAAAGTATTGATATTAATTATTATTTAGATCCTAATAGTTCCAATCTTTCTGGTGGTGAAAAGAAAAGAATTATTTTGGCCAGAACATTACTAAAAAATAGTAGCATTTTGATACTAGATGAAGTTTTTAATGAAATAGATATTAATATGGAGAAGGAAATATTAACCTCTTTATTTAACACATATAGAAATAAAATAATAATTGTAATAACTCATAGATTAGACAATAAGAATTTATTTAATCGATATTGGCAAATAAATAATAAAACAATCGAAGAAGGAGAAAGAATATGAAAGAAATAAGTAATAACCAATTAAAAAAAATTAAAGGGGGTGCTGGTATCTCGGCGGCACTATTAAAGGCATTAGGAATATCAGCATTAGTTGTTTTTGGGATAGGAGTGATTGATGGAGGAATACCACTGTTATTAAAGAA